>JAFGDP010000104.1 GCA_016932075.1 Chitinispirillaceae bacterium
ATGAGGCGGGCGCGTTATATTCGAAATGGGCCCGCGACTGGAGGGATCAGCAGCTCACGAGCGGCGAACTCCCCAACACCGCTCCTGCGGGCGGCGGCGGTGGCGGTCCGGCGTGGGGAAGTTTTTGCATTCTCATGCCGTGGCAGGTCTATCAAACCTATGGCGACAAGCGGATCCTCGATGCAAATTATTCGACCATGAAGAAGTGGCTCGCTTTTCTTGACAGCAAGGACGACGCGAACAGCATTCTACAGCCGTATTACCCGATCAGCGGGTGGTTTTTCCTGGGCGATCATGCAAGCCCCAGCGGCAATGGAGGAACCAACGGCGTGCTGGTGTTCAATTCATGCAACTATTTATACAAGACCAGGATCATGTCGCACATCGCGCAGGTGCTCGGCAAAACGTCCGAAAGCCAATCCTACGCTACAAAAGCCGACGCCATCAAAGCGGGGATCAATGCTCAATTCTACAATGCGACAAACCGCAACTACGTTGACACAAGGCAAATAGACTATGCATTCCCGCTTTTGACGGGGGCGGTCCCGGCGGCCGATATTGCCGCCGTACAAACGAATCTCCAGAATGCGATCACCGTTACCAAGAGAGGCCACATCGATGCAGGCATGCTGGGTACCACCTATCTGATACGATATCTGATTGATGTCGATCGCAGCGACCTGATATACACGATGGCAACGGTGAGCGGTGCGCCGGGATGGGCGGATTTTATCCAGAGGGGTTTCACAACATGGCCGGGCGAGACCTGGACATCACCCTTTACGGAATCGCCGATCCACGCCACCTACGTGGGCATCGGGCCGTGGTTCCAGCAGGGAATATGCGGTATCCGCAGCGACACCGCACAGCCCGGATTCAAGCAATTCATCATCAAGCCTGCGATTGTCGGCGACCTTACCAGCGCCGCCGGCCAGATTGGCACGATGTACGGAAGTATCAGCAGCGACTGGTCGAAAAGCGGCACCTCCTTTACCCACCGGATCAAAATTCCTGCCAACACCATCGCGACCTATTTTTTTCCCGACTCCGTTATCGCCAATATCAAGGAGGGAAGCGTGGCGGCGCAACAGGCCGCAGGCGTGCAGTACCTGAGAAAAGAGAGCGGATACAGCGTGTTTCAAGTTCTATCGGGCACCTATGTGTTCACCAACGGAGCGGTGGGCGTACATCCGGCATCAGGCGAGAAGAAAAATCATCAGATGAAGATATTGTGCAAGGTGAAAGGCGACCGCTGGTTGATTCATATTCCATTGCTCACCCCTGCGACCGTTTCGGTGTACGATATGGCCGGGCATTGCATTGCAGTGAAATCAGGGGGAAAAGGAAAACAGTGGGTGGAGTTTGCCAAGCCTAGCGGCGCAGCCGGTTGTTACTATGTGCGAATAGTTGCACCGGGCATCACCCTTTCACGGAAAGTCGTGGTTGTCCGATAATATGAATTGTTTTTCAGGCGGACGTCATGCTGATACAACAGGTGGTCGGCACCGGCTCATGCCGCATTCCCGAGCAGTGGCATCAGCGTGCCGATGCCGTAACCATTTTTAATTGCCGGGGCGTTGTTCTTGGCAAAGAAACCATTGCCGGAAAAAACAGCATAAGCGCAGTATCGCTGCACAACCGCTATGGAAAGGGAATGTTTTTTATAAGGCCTGTGCAGAAAAATAGCACATCAACACCGACTAGAGGTGGGTGGTGAATAGTATCCGTATACAATGTATTACCAATTATGCCAAATCCTAGTATTCCAATTATCCGTTGGGGGAAACAACATGAAAAGAATGCACGCACTCACTATTTCATTGTTGACGTTATATGGGATGTCACAATCGCAGGAAATAAACCTTTCGGGAAGGGTCATAAATGAAAACGCCGTTCCCATCCAACAGGCGAATGTGTCGCTGCAGAATGCCGGAATGGCAACCACGACGGGTGCACATACCCCCTGTTAGTCTGGGGGAACGGGAGTACCAATACGGTTGCTATTTGGGCCCGCCACCTCTCTCGTGCCGCGAGCTTTGGTTTCATCGTCGTGGCTCCCGAGCAAACGCAGGTGAACGCCGGTCACATGAACGACGCGATCGACTACGTGATTGAGTTGTCCCGGAATTCGAGCAGCGTCTACTATAACAAGGTTGACATCTCGAAGATCGGCTCAACGGGCTACTCCCTGGGCGGCATGGGAGCGATGCAGGTGGCTGCGAATTCCCGTGTCGGCGCGACCTTTATTTGGGACTCCTTCGGGACCGCCTCCGCGTTGCATGGACCGCTGGGCGGCATATTTGCAGATAGCGGCATCGGCCGAAATTGGGAAGATATGATTGACGACTGTCCTCATCCGGCATTCGGCATGAAAGCGGCGGGAACGAATCACACCTCCATACTCGGGTATCCAAGCGGGTCGACACCCTATGCTCAAGAAAGCTACGTCGCCTGGTTCAGGTGGCATTTCATGGGGGACCCGGCGGCACAAGCGTTGTTCGCGGGTGAGTCCTGCGGCTTTTGTACAAGGAATGGCATCACCGTCCACCAGAATGACATGTACTGACGGCGATTTTCTTTCAGCGTGACGTTACATCTGCGTGACGCTGTTTTTTACATTACGAAAAGAGACGCCGATGTCCGGTTCAAAGATACTGAAAAAATCGATTACAACGGCGATGCTCTTTGCCGGTTTCGCGTCGATTCCGACAGGCGCCCAGACACCGGAGCAAATCGCGCGCTTCGAGGAGCGCTCCTATACCTCCACGTCCAACTCCATAACCATACCCTACCGGTTGTTCGTTCCGGACAACTACAACCCGGCAAACCGGTTCCCCCTCGTTACGTGCCTGCACGGCAACGGTGAACGGACAACGTCAGGCAATTCATGTTCAACGTCGCCAAGAAATGGATTGAGGACAGCGTACAGGCCAGGGTGCCGAATTTCATCCTTGCGCCGCATTCGGCCGTGGGGTGGGCCGATGCCGCACAACAAGACGTTATGATGGAAATCATCCGATCTCTAAAACAGGAGTTTTCCCTCGACACCACCCGCTTCTATCTCGCGGGTCTTTCCGCGGGTGCAATGGGCGTCTGGGATATCATGAGAGATTATCCCACTATGTTCGCCGCTGCCGTCCCCTGTGCCGGAATAGCGCCAATGAACGGAGCAGCAGCCATAGCCCGTACCCCCTTTTGGAGTTTTATCGGTACCGAGGATATGGTTATCGAAACCGTCAGGGACTTCATCGAAGCCGTGGAGGATTTGGGAATTCCCATGGTGCGTTTTGTCAGCTCAGCCAATTGCGTCAATCCCACCGCTATCTCGTACGACTCCCTGACCAAGGCTGTATATGGCGGGGCGAACCATCTCTATTCCGAGGTGACGGGAGGCAATCACAACGCCGGATGGGATGAAGCGTGGAACCTTCCCCTACTGCCGGCGTGGGTGTTTTCCAAAACCAAGCCCGCGCAGACGTCGGTCACGGCACCGCTCCCTCGTAACGCAACGGCGCCATCATCTCCCCCGGTCATTCGCGTGCCGGGCATTGCCTCGCTGCGTATTCCCCCTTCATGGCGCGCCATAGCCGATGCCGTGGCGTTCTATACGGTGGATGGCCGCCGGCTCGGTCGCGTGGGTATCACGGACAATACCCTACTGGACATACGCTCCATGGGATACGGGCCAACAATATTATTTGCAAAGGCAGTAGTTTCTCGATCACCGGGGATTATTCCATGACTGCCGCCGACCGATCGCTCGTTGTCTCCGCACACCGCGGCACGGCAGCCGATACCGGGGGACCGTTCATATGCCTATGAATACCGCGCCGGTGTTTGACGGCTTTACCGGGCTTGTCAAGAGGCCTTTGGAACACCCTGATCCTCGCTTCGAACCTATTCAGGATCCGCTCCAACACGCTTCCGATTCGTACAATGATCCATTCGAGTTTCTCATCGAGACGTTATCGACCGTTGATGTATCGGAGTGCAAAGCCCGACATCACTGGAAAAAGATTCTCGAGCATAAGCAACGGATGGAATTGAAACTCTGCCGGGCTTTGAATATCAAAACCGCGATTATCGATTACTATGATCAGCGCGGCGGTGACCGGAGCAACACAAATTCCGCTCATCCTGAGCGAGTTTATCTTGAGTCTACCGAAGGAAAGGATGAAGCGGTATAAATAGCCCGAAGGGCTTGCGTATCATGAGCAAGGGGTTTCTACCCCTTGTAAAAGTTGATCAAAAAAATATTTGATTAGCCTGAAAGACTTATGTAACGATGTTGTTATGGGCGCCTGGTTTGTATCGTTTGGGTCCTTGAGACCTCACCCCCGGCCTTTGGCCGACCCCTCTCCTGAAGTGAGAGGGGAGAAGAAAAATCTGTAAGCATTTTCTATGACTTGACCGGGAGAGGGGCCAGGGGTGAGGTCAAATAAAACAGACGAACATATCGCTAAACCTGAATATCGTTCTCACAGAGACACAGAGAAAACATCACAATAGGTTTTTTTGCGGTTTTAAATTCCATTTTATTCTTCTTTGTGTTCTCAGTGCACTCCGTGAGAGATAAAAAAAGGAGCCGGAACATGACACCTTTCCGGCTCCCCTATTTCTCAGACATACTCACGCCTTTCAAGCAACCTGATTCGCTGCCTGGTCAGTCTCCTGCTCGCCGCTTTGCTGCAGACGCGTTCTGCGGGTGCGGGCGAATGGTTTCGTAAAAATGGTATTCATGTTTAATGCCAACAGTACACAAGATTGTAAAATGGCCTTATTAATCCTGTCTTGAAATAGGGCCTAGATATTTAGAATGCCAGATCACTAAAATTCAATACAGTATGTATCTGGAAAAATGAAACAGGAAGCCTGCTTCAGGGTGCATTGATACAATAATTGATTGTCTAATAACAGGTTACAGCAGTCATGGCCAAAAATGGAGCTAATAGGTTCAGGGTTTTATATGGTCAGAGACCGAAATGGAGCTGACAGGTTCAGGGTTTCATATGGTGAAAGACCGAAATGGATCCGAGAGGTTCAGGGTTTTATATGGTGAAAGACCGAAATGGAGCTGAGAGGTTCAGGATTTCATATGGTCAGAGACCGAAATGGAGCTGACAGGTTCAGGATTTCATATGGTCAGAGACCGAAATGGAGCTGACA
>JAFGDP010000006.1 GCA_016932075.1 Chitinispirillaceae bacterium
GGCGAAAACGGCCGGCAACGGATCACGCGTGTTCCAGGCCGACCTCGCCGATG
The DNA here is from genome assembly GCA_016932075.1 of Chitinispirillaceae bacterium. The sequence continues at coordinate 54 of JAFGDP010000006.1, forward strand.
AGCATTCCTGCGATCGCCTGTTTCATGAAGTCATCACACGGTTCGGCTGCATCGATGTGCTGATCAATAATGCCGGCGTGTTCATTAAATCGCCCCTGTCGGGCAAAAAGTGGCTTTCCGACTGGAACAGAACCATGGCGATCAACCTGAACGCCGCGGCGATGCTTACGCGGCATGCGGTCAATCACTTCATTGCCCGCGGCGGTGGAACAATCATCTACCTGGCGTCCCGCGCCGCATTCCGGGGTGACGGTCCCGACTATCTTGCTTATGCCGCCTCCAAGGCGGCCCTGGTGGCCCTTTCGCGTTCGATCGCCCGGGCATATGGCAAGCACGGCATTGTCAGTTTCGTTGTCGCTCCCGGATGGGTTTCCACCGGCATGTCGGCACACGCGATTCGAACGCGGCGTTCGGAAATCCTTGCGGAACAGGCCCTCGGCAGGATCACCAAGCCCCGCGACATCGCGCCCCTCGTCACCTTGCTCGCAAGCGGTATGGCCGACCACGCGACCGGCGCCGCCATCGACGTAAACGCCGGCAGCTACGTCCATTGATGCGGAAGGCGCCGTGATACCTCTTGACTTGGCCGCAGGGGTTTTGTTTTTTCTATGCGGCCGAAACACCTGCCTGAACACCGAACCGATACTTTTAAAGGAGCCTTTCGATGATCGATAAAGAGCTGGAGCAGACCCTTGTTCTCATCAAACCCGATGCGCTGAAAAATTCGCTCACCGGGTATGTCCTTTCCCTGCTGTCGGAATTTCATACCGGATTGCGTTTTGCCGGAACAAAGATCGTGCATGTCACGACAATGCTCGCATCAGAGCATTACGCCGAACACCGGGGTAAAATATTTTACGAGTCGCTTATCGAATACATCAGGGGGAATATCCATTATCCGGGAGCGCCGGAAAAACAGCGCGTCATCGCGATCGTGTACCAGGGTGTCGATGCGGTGAAAAAACTCAGGGACATAGCCGGGCCCACAAATCCTCTGAACGCCCGGGACCAGAAACCCGGCTGCATCCGTTCGCTCGGCACGCTCGCGCCGCTCAAAGACACAAACGGGACCGAGATTGGCCAGCGCATGGACAACCTGATCCATGCATCGGCAAACCATGCGGACGCGGAGCGCGAGATCAAGCTCTGGTTCCGTCCAAACGATATCCCTCCGGCCATGCACGCATACGCGACAAAAGAGAGTGACGACCATTTTTACTACAAATCGAACCGGCTTTTCACCACCCACGAGCCGGGCAGCGACCTGATCCTTGCGCCGGGCGACATTGCCTGGGAATCGGATTTTAATGCGCTCAGAGCGCTGCTCGAGGGAAGGGAATCAGCCATATCGCTTGAAGCGGTCGTTGCGAAGTATCTCATTAACAAAGGTTAGGAGCGGCCGGTGCGCGGCTGCGGCACCGGCGCTCATCCGCGGTAAACTGCTTCACGCAGCCGGTATTGTCACTTATGGAAAAAAAATGCGGATTACAGCCCTCATAATCCTTGTAACAGTTGCCGTAGTCCCCTTGCCGGCCGCGGATCTTTCCTCTTTAAGCCTTTCAGGAACGCCGGTCACCGATGGAAACGATATAACTTTTTCGACAACGGGCACGGCCAAACTCAGAATCACGGTCTGTTATCCCGACGTCATGCGATTCTGGGTGGATTCCGGCGGCGGTTTCCTCAAAAGCCCTTCCTACGTCGTGGACAGGGAATTATGGGCTTTGGTTACCAAAACGATCACGGATCAAGGCGCCTATTTTCAGATCCTGACCAGCGAGCTTTCGGTCAGGGTGTACAAATCGCCGATTAAAATAGCCATTTACAAATCGGATGACGCAGCGCTGATCGCCGAGGAACGGGGGACCGGAGGAGTCGGTTGGAACAGCGGAATGCCCCACTCGTTCTGGAATCTGACGCCTGAGGAGCGCGTTTTCGGGCTTGGGGAAGACAACAAAAATACCACAGGAGCGCTCGATCGCCGGGGCACTATCAGGACCATCTGGACGAATGCCAACCCGTTTTGCGGGCATACGTCATCCAATATCTCGATACCGTTTTTTATGAGTACCGGAAGAAGCGCCGGGGGCGGCTATGGCTTCTTTTTCGATAACACCTACTCCGCGACATTCGATATGGGGAGAACCTCGCTGCAATACTTTTCATGGTCCTCCCGGGGCGGCGAACTTCTGTTTTACTTTTTTTACGGCCCTTCCTTTAAAAAAATCCTCGAGCGATACACGTCTATTTCCGGCCGCCCGCCGCTTCCGCCGGTCTGGGCCTTCGGCTATTTCCAGAGCAGATGCATGTATACCGGGTGGGCTCAGGTCGACAGCGTCATAGATTGCATGCGAGCCAACAATCTTCCCCTTGAAACCGTGATACTGGATTGGTTATGGGTCGATTGCAACAGCAATTTCCAATGGAGCAGCCGATTTGCCGGGGCTGACGCAAAGATAGCGGCGTACCGTTCCCAGGGGATTCGATTTATGCTCATTGTTGATCCGCAGATCGAAAGCGGCTGCTCCAATTACGCCGATGCCCTGGCAAACAATATGTTCGCAACGTGCGGTTCGGGAACGTGTCCGTCCGGCTGGTGCCGGGGCGCATTGTACGATCCAACGGTTCCCAATTTTACCTCCTGGCTGTGGTCGCAAAACCAGGCAAAGCATCTTTTTGAGCAGGGCATTGCCGGGTGGTGGCTTGACCTTACGGAACCTGACGGTGAACCGGATACCGCGGTATACCACGACGGACCCTCGGCGAAAATCCATAATATCTTCTCCAACAAATTCTCCGAGGCGTTCTATTCGGGCCAGTTGCAGCTCTCCCCTAATCTCCGCCCGTATATTCTCACCCGGACAGGATTTTCCGGCATCCAGAAATATGGTGTCAGCGTCTGGAGCGGCGATGTCTGCTCGGATTACCAGAGCATGATGACCCATGTGCCGGAATCGCAGAATTCAAGCCTTTCCGGCATTCCCTATTGGAGCATGGATATCGGAGGATTTCTAAAGGACCCGGGCGACTATTTTCGGAACGATAAAAACGGGGCGCATGCGCGCCTTTACCAGCGCTGGTTTCAATTCGGGTGCTTCTGTCCCATCACCCGTGCTCACGGGGCCAAGGAGTGCGAGCCATATTGTTTCACCCAGGCCGTCACTGACGGGTGCAGAAAATATCTCCGGCTCCGGTACCGCCTCCTTCCCTACATTTATTCCTATGCATGGGAGTGCAGCCGGACCGGCGTTCCCATTCAACGGGCCGTGGTGCTCGAGTACCAAGACGATCCGGATGCCTGGCGCGCGAACCTTCAATATCTGTTCGGAAAAGAACTTCTCGTTGCACCGGTGACGCAGGAGGATGCGGTAAGCAGAAGCGTTTATTTTCCGGCCGGGACATGGTTTGATTACGATTCCGGGATTTCCTTCACGGGACCGGTCACCGCTGCCGTTTCGGCTCCCCAGGATAAGTTGCCGATCTTCGTCAGATCGGGAGCAATCATTCCGATGGCGCAACCGGGCATGATACGCTTGACCGATTCAACCGGGGCCAGGGTTCCATGGGACCCCATCACCTTCGATATATACCCGGACGGCGCCTCGTCGTTTGTCATGTATCAGGACGACGGAATTACCCGCGAATTCCAGACTGCCGGCGCATTCACCCTGACCTCCATCACCAGTGTTTTTACACCGGGCCGGCAGGAGATCGTTTCAATTTCAGAGACGAACAAGCTGTTCGCGCCCTCGAAATATGAGTTCACGATTCATTTACGCAATCAAACCATCGTCCCTTCGCCCATCTTGTGGAATCAACAGGCGGTCGACAGCCTGACTTCACCGGCGGCGTATGCCAATGCTTCAACCGGAAGATGGTGGGATGCCGCCGGAAAAGTGCTCTGGGTAAAAGCCGCCGCTTCACCTGCGACCAATCAGCAATTACTGATCTCGCTTGACGGTTCGCCGATCGGGGTCGGAAAATCAGGCAATGGGAACGGGTATCCCCCGCGCTACGACGTGCGCGTCGTTCAGTCCGGTTCGGGACCGGCGATCCGGCTCGCGGTTCCCTCTTCGTCATTGCCCTTGCGTATCGAAATGTTCGATTTCAAGGGAAGAAAAATTGCTGAGCTTGCGCAGGGATTGTTTCAGCCGGGCTATCATACGATTGCCCTTGGCTCAAATTCGACAATTACATTAGCGGCCGTATGGTATCTCTGCCGTATGAGTGCCGGGAAATTCGAGAAAACGATCAAAATAGTAATTCCCAAATAGCTCTATTCGCAAGTCAATACCGGCAAGCACCCGTTTGCCAGTGATGAATCACCGGGCACACAGCCGTAGCCAAAGGCAAAGGCAGGTGGAGTTTAAAGCCTTATACGGTCCAGGGAATGGGACATTATCAGAAGAACCCCGGTCGTCTGCCTTCCTGCCTGCGCTGCCGCTTCGGCAGGCAGGCGTAAAGCCTCGGCGAGGCAAGCAGACCAGGGCCACACGTGTTTATTCTGTTCCACCGGCGAGTATACCCGGCATTACCGCGATGATTATATTGTATGGAAAGGAAACATTATGCGTATCGAACGAAAACTATCATCCGGGTTAATGAGCGACAAGGTTTCCCAGTCCGCATATACCAAAAACCTGACCGGGGAGGAGCGCATCTCTCTTCTCGAAGAGCTGCGCTATGACCTTGGAAAGTTTCTTGATTATGATTATTCAGGACGATTTGAAAGAGTTTTTTCGATTGTTAAACGCGAACAATGTTGAATATGTCATCGTCGGCGGATATGCCGTGGCATTTCATGGATTTGTGCGTGCAACAAAAGATATCGACGTTCTGTTTAATGCCACTCCTGAAAATATCCGCCGATTGATGGCCGCCCTCACCTCATTCGGCATTGCAGAATCGATACTACATCCCGACGATTTTTCAGACCCGGGCCGGATCCAGCGTATTGGAAATCCACCCATGATGATAGAATTAATTAATGCCATCGGCGGCGTCACGTTTGAAGAGGTTTGGAGCAAAAGGATTTCCGGCCGCTATGGCGACATCGAGGTGCCTTTTCTTTCAAGGGAACATCTGCTTATCAGCAAAAAATACGCAAACCGGCCGCAGGACCAACGGGACATCGACGAGCTTACACACCAATAAAAAAAGCGCCCCACCGCTTGAACTGCGGGACGCGTGGGCCCCTTACACGACCAAAGGACAGAAACATGGTACGGAGTCTCGCGGCGGCCATTTGCATTCTATCCGTGTCAATGACGGCCGCCCCGGACAATGCCCGTTTCTTTCGCGTTTTGAAACTCTACAGCGATCCGGTGTATCGCGCTACCGACAGTAAAATATTCCTTAACGGTGAATACAATGCCCGGCGCAACGATTCGGTGCCCTCCCAAACAGGACTCGCGGCAGAGAATGATGAACTCCATGTTTTTGAACGGACGTGGGCCCATAACGCGGGTATGCGCGTTTTGACCTTGAAGGGAGACGCCTGGTTCAGCGGCAGGACCGAAGCGGAAATAGGCCTTCGGGGAGCCTATTTCTCCGCTTCACAAGTCCGCTCGAACGCGGTCATCGGCAGGGAGGATATCAATCAAACGATTGACGCAACAGAGCACTTGTACGGCGATGTCGCATGGTCAAGGGATACCTACTTTCCCGTGGCATCCAAAACAAAATGCTATGCGGGGTTGCGATTATGGTCGAGCACAAACGCCACAGGAGCGTATAGCCGGGAGTATACGCGTTATGAACTGTCCTCTGCTTCCGCGTACCTGTCGAAAACCAAAACCGGGACCATTGAGGAAAATATCGGTTTCGAACCGACCGGCGGCATAGGCAAACCGGTCTTTGTCACGCCGGTGTACCGGGCGTTCGAAGTGGAACGGTCGCTCAAGGAGGCGGGTGCGATACGCGGCCCTCTTTCGGATTCGACCATGGTGCAAATCGCGCAATGGATCGCCGCCGAGTTTTCAATGAACGAAACCCGGGACCGGCCCCGCAAATACGTTTTCGCCATGCTGGATACCATTCTGAACAACGACCCCGCCGCGGCCGATTCAACACGCTCCGCATTCGCCCTCATGAATGCCGTGGAAAAGCATGATAACGCCTACCCGGAAATGTTTAACGGCTTGAAGTTCTTCATTAGCGGAGGAATAATGGTATATAACGGATACGAAGAACGCAGGCGAACGCTGTTCGAACAAGGGGATACCGTTACGATGCTGAACGATTTTGGTTATTTTAGCGGCGTGGATGACTACTTTCCCCTATTCACTATGGAATGGGGCAAAGCGGTATCGCGTCATTTCTTTTTATCGTTGCTCGCAACAGGCGATTTCTTCTCCCTGTATCCCGATGATCCTTTCATAACGGTTGCATCCAATCCCTGGGTGCTGATCCGAGGCATGCTGTATTATCTCGTCAACGACCGCTTTTTTCTCGACATGGGGTTCGGCGATTTGCGGCTGGACCGGACATGGTCGATCCGCCAGCCCGATCAGGTCTGGCTCAGGGGCACGGTATTCATCGAGGAGAAAATCGGGGTTGTTCTCTCTCTCGTACACGAGTATTCATATCATGGGTATCCTCGACATTCGCTTCCCTATGATACTCACACATCGGTCGAAACCGCCACCGACCGTATTACCCTGGAGCTGCAATATGAATTTTAACCCGGCAGGCTATCTTTTTTCCGCCGCGCTGCTCCTGCATGCATGCTGCGCGATTGATCCGGTACAAGTGGATACCAACCGGACGCCGCACGAGCTCACGACCTTCGGGAGTCATGGCATCTCCTGGATGGCGCCGGTTGAATCCAACCGGTTTTACGCCGCTTCGAACTACCGGTTGTTCATGATCGACACGGATGCCGCTGATTCGACCGGGAACATCGTCCAACAGGTTTCAAGTCTGATTACACCACCAGCGTGTCTCTTCGGGAGCGAAACCGGGGACCCGGTTCTGGCGACCTATGGCGGGTTTTACCGGATCGACACGGCAGGTCTTTTGGTTGCCGAATATGAGTTTCAGAACCCTTACCATCTTTATGAATATACGCTGACCGTTGACTGGAAAGGTCAGTGCCGGTATATCAGGCGCTTTGGCGGCTCAAAGCTTGGAATATATGCATATAAAGCAGGCTTTGAATACACCGTGATTGATTCGTGCGTTGATCAAGACAGCATTCGTTATCTGCGGTTCGCGGCCGCTGACGACCGGTGCGCGGTCAGCCTGGTGAATAGCAGCTATGAAACAAGGATACTCTTATACAAACGCGGCATAGCACAACGGGAGATAGGCCTGTTCGAGAATGAAGACAGCGCTTACGTCCAGCGCCTTTTCTATGTCGGCAGCGAATTACAGATGATGTGCCATCTTGAGAAAAGCCTCGTGATCGAGACGAAAGACCAAGAGAAAAAAACAGTGGATAGAGGAACCAATTTTATATCGTTGGATTCCAACGGCATTTGTTCGGTTAAAACGCGTTTATCTCTACGGGCATCACCGGGTTACTATAATAAAATGTTCTACCGTTCCTCACGGGAAACCTGGCTTTGGGACCAGGATTCGTGGCTCGTGGCCACGCCGGATTCGATCGTCCAGCACCTTTTCCGACAGGGGGAAATCAACCGTTTCAACGTCCTCTGTTTCCGCGACAGCAGCGAGGTGCTGTTCTACGACGAAGCGACGCAGCGGTTTATTTCGCGGAACTAATGCCTGTCCGGAAACGTGCAAGGAGACGCGGGCGCCCTGCGCTTCAGCGCAGGATTATTTTTATCAAACGCAACACCCCTTTGCCGGTGATGAATCACCGGGCACACAAACCATTTTTTTGGACACACCGGCCACCCTGCCGGTCATTGCTTCCAAAAGCAGCTGACTATCTTTTCTCTCCTTGCCCGGCAGCACGACGGGCGCTCTTTCCGCTTGGCACATAATCAATTTTTATCCGTCCCACCATTTTCGCGATCGTTGCCATTTCCCTGCCCGTATCATCGATAACCAGGGGTATGCGGTCGTGCGCGGCCGGAAACTTCCCCAGGGCCGGATCAACGAACAGCCACCCGTGCGGGCCTTTGGCAGTGACCCAGGCGTGATAATAGTACCCGCCCTTGTCCTTTACATAGACGAGCCCGAGCACGATACGCGCCGGGATGTTCACCGAACGCAGAAGCGCGCCGAGGAGCGCGCTGTGCTCGCCGCAGTCGCCATAGCCGGCCTCAAGGGTCTCGATCGCGTTGGAAAAGGTCGGCACGTATCGCTTTTCAAGGGTGGCAAATACGTAGCGAAAGCACGCGCCGATCGAATCACAGCGGTTCCTCTTTGCCCGGCACAGGGAGTCGGCGATCCGCTTGATCCGGCGATCATCCGCCTGCATGATCGCCGTGGCGCCGGTGTACGGCTTTCCGGCGGCGTGCTGTTCCTCTGCACGGCCGCGGCCGGAACAGCGGTCCGGAAGGCTGCGCACCAGCCATGAGCCGCCGCGGCGGCGAAAATATGGGCGCACCGTCGAATCGGGCGTGCGCGATCCGTCAAGGGTCAGCCGGATCGATTCATCCGCGCCTGCCGGGCGGGACACCCTCACCGCGAGCGATTCAACAAGGGAAAGCATGCTGAATCCTCCGGCTGCGCCGGATGCCCGGTCCGCCTTTTTTGCGACAAAAGGAAAAATCTCCTGGTACAGGGTGCTGCGGTTCGTATCGAGCTTCCATGCCTCGTCACGGTCGCTCGCGCTGTTCCAGCAGGAAAAGTGCCAGGCGTGGCTGTTTGCCGCGCAAGGCGTGTCGACGCAGCGCACCACCGTCGTAACGGACTGTCCGCTCGTCAGTTCAAACATGGTGTCGAGAAACCGGTCCCCGGCTTTTATGGTACGGTCCCGCATGCCGGCATAGAGTTCCCGGGTCGCCTGTAGGTTTTCAATGACCGGCCGTACCCGCTGCGTGCGTTCCTGTTTGCCGGACAGGGTCGTCAGCTTCCATACCCCGCCGCGGTCACTGGTCAAACGCCACTCGCTGGACCCGGTGCTGCTATGCAGCGTCTGTCGGGCTTTTCTGAGCCTACCGTCGAATCCATACGCCCGCTTTTCGGAAAGCGCCATTCCGGCGAGCGTCTGCGCCCCGCCTTGAACCGCACCGACCTTGAGCACGCGCTCGATCACGACCTCTTGGGTCCGGTCATTCACGCCGATTGACTGGATCAGGGTTCCGGCCGCCTGGCCGTTCATGTGCAGGGCGAGCGAATCGCTTGAAGCGAGGATACGCCAACGCTCCGCCGCACCGGAGTGAGCGTAACCTGCAAACGACAAGGATACCAGTGCGAGGCAGAACGAAAGATGGAATATCCGGACTTTCATGAAGGCATTTTTGATGAGCGCTGTTTTTCAGCGCGAAATGATTCCAGGTCAGCGCCGGTGATTTCTTTGAATGCATTTACCAGTGCCGAGGTGTCTGGAAAACCGGCATGGGCCGCGATAAACGGGCTGTCCGCCGCTGGGTTCCAGGTGATGATCTGCCGCACATGGTGTATGCGCACCTGGTCGATATAGCCGGCAATGCTCATGCCCAGATCCTTTTCAAACATCGTCTCAAGGAACGGCCGCCCGGTCACGATCGCCGAACAGACCGACGCCGGGGTCATGCCGGGGTTCATGAAGTGTTTTTCTATATGCAGGCATGCCCGCTGCACCTCGCCGTCCATGAGCGAAAGCCGGGTGGTGGTCATGAACCGCTTCTCATCTTTGGCGGCGCGGATACGCGCACCGACGATCCAGAGCACCAGCACCGCCAGGAGAACACCAACCATGACGAGGGCAAAGAGCGGATTACGTCCGATCCATGAATCCGCAGAACCGGCAAGCGCCTCTATCCGCTGCAACCATCTCCGAACACCTGCCGCCGCCACGCCGCTGTCCGGCGACGTATGGTCCCGGCCTTTTGACGGAAGAATTCCCCGCGGCGCCGAATCGTGCCTGGTGAGCGCTTGCGGCGCGGCCGTGAGGCCGGCGCGAGAAGGCGAAACGTCATCCTTCTCAGATACCTTCACCGTCTCTTCCCCGGGCGTATCTTCTGCACCGGGGCTGTTAACGCCCCAGACAGAGACGCACAGGAAGAAGCTGTATGCCCAGATGACGCTCAACCTGTTGTACACCGTTCCATCTGCTCCCGCAACAGGGTACGGTAGTTCTGACCCATCGCTTCTATTTTGGCAAGGAGCCGGGCGCAGAACCGTTCGACCTCATCGTAGAGACGCATCTTGGCGTCGAGCCAGAGCTGCCTGAGCGTCTTATCGTTCAGGATCTCATTGGTGGATATCTCAAAATGCAGCTTCGGATCGGCGGTCACGCGTTTGTACGCGTCCTGGATCATCTGGAGCAGTTCAAAAAATACCGCCTGATCGTATTTCGTTTTGCATGTCTGGACGTTATGGGTGGCTACCCGGGCAAAAAACTTTGAATTGAAAATATAGTGCCGTTTTTCCTTGGGAACGCCGGCCGCATAATAATATTCGCCGATGATCCGTCCCGCGGTGGTCTTTACCACCGACCGCGGAAACGGCGGCTCCTCCTCTACGGCCAGCACGCGAGAGAGCGGCACGGCAGCCTCGGCACGGTGGTGCGCCGTATCGTGCCCGGACTCTGGCGCCGACTCTGGAAAGGGCTTCGGCGCCACCGCGTCAAGGGAGGTGGTCTGGTCAGAAAACGCCTTGGCCAGCGGAGCATCGGGGGCCGGCAGATCGGCTCCGGTATCCCCGGACTGCTGGCGGTCCGTGGTCTCCTGCTGCGCGAGGATGATTTCATAGAGGCCGTTGACAATTTCGTTCTCATTTACATTGAGCTCTTTTGACAACTGTGTCTCGATGAGGACAAGCTCCTGCTCCTTGATGCTCAATTTTTCAAGTTTTATATTGAGCTCCCTGATCTCCCGGGTGCAGTCGCCGATCTGCTGTTTGACCGAAGCGATCTCTTCATCCTTTTTGCGCTTCTCCTCGAGAAGCCCGCGGGAATCTCTTGCCACCTTTTTTATATGTTCCTCCTTTGCACGCAGGATATCGATCTTTTCCTGGTAAAAGTTGATCAGCAGGTCGATGGTGCCGTTCTTTTCCACGACAAGGTTTTTCTTGAGCGCCCAGAGCTGTTCGAGCGCGATTTTCGCGTTTTCCTTTTCACCAACGACCAGTTTTTCCGCGATGTCGCACATGTTCGTCGCGACCTTTACCGAACGGGCGTCCAGAAGAATCGAATAAAACCGGTTGGCATCGGTTGAACTTTTCTCGAGCCCGAAAGCCCCGTTTTTGAAACCTTCGATCCTGTTCATACCGTCTCTCCTTTGCTGCATGACGTATGTATCAGTAAATACTTTCCAGAGTCATCCCCGATCAAGTGCGCGTGAGTCGCCCGCCGCTTGCACCGGGCGTTCTGCGGTCAAGGTCGCGAACAGATATGCCATCTCCGGGTCTTTTTTTATTTCATCCATGGTATCGAATCCGAGGTCCAGCGCCTCAATGAGATACTGGCGGGCCTTGTCGCGGCGGCCTTCGCTGTGCTCCAGGCGCGCACGGAGGAACCTCAGCGCGCCATTCTGCGGCCACTGACCCGTTGCTTTTTCCAGGGCTTCGCGCGCCTGACGCTGGTGCCCCAAGGCCATAAGGGCCCGAACGGTAAGATACCCTGCCGTGGCGTCGGCGGTTTTCATGCGCCTGAGGTGCCGGAGGGCCGATTCGAAATCGTTGTTTTCAACGGCATAGGTGCCGAGCGCCTTGAGCGCGGCATCGGAAAGACCGCCGGTGCTTGACAGCCGTTTATACAGCGCCGTCTGTCTGCTCTTGTTCCGGTTCTGCAAGCGATACACCACAAGCCGCTGCGCGTCAAGATCGTCCCCCCCCTTGCCGCATGCATCGGCGCTGTCGACCACTTCCCCCGCTTCATGGCGATGGTTGAATTCACAGAGGATCTCCACCGTTTTTGCGACCGCCCCGCCGCTGAGACGCGGCATGATCGCGAGGGTGGCGCGCATATACGTCTGGATATCCCCCTTTAAAAGCGCGAGGTGCCGCAACCCCAGCCATCCGGCGGTGTTCTTGGGGGCCAGCCGTACGGCCTTGAGAAAACAGTTTTTCGCTTCGTCAAAACGTTCCATCATGAGATACGCGTTTGCAAGATTGATCTGTATACCGGCGTCCGCTTTATCTATCCGTGATGCAGCGTCCAGCGTCTCGACCGCCTTTTCCAGCTGACCGCACTGTTCATACACGAACCCAAGATTCTTGAGCGCCGACGGGAATTCACGCCGGTACCTGATCGCCCGTTCAAAGGCGTGTCGCGCCTTTTCATGGTCCTTCAGCGCGAGACAGGTGTTCCCCAGGTTGAACCAGGCGTCGGCGAAATCGGGTTTTGCCTCAATGGCCCGTTCGAACAGCCCCGCGGCCTCCGGATAATTGCCTTTCCCGGCATGATAGTTCCCCAGATTGAGCAGCGCGCCCGCGTTGTCAGACTCGATTTCCAGCACGCGTTCAAACGCGCTGCGAGCTTCATCAATGCGTCCCATGGTCATGAGAACGATGCCGGCATTGTTCCATCCCTCGATCCGTTCAGGTTTCAGTTTGGTCAAGGTGTTGAATACGGCAAGCGCCTCGTCACGGTCCTGATGCCGGTAGCAGGTGTTGCCGTATCCGAGCAACAGAAAAAAATCATCACCATGAACGCTCAGCGCCTCGCGGTAAATGTCGAGCGCTTCGTTGTACCAGCCGAGGTCCGCATAATGCTCCGCAAGCCGGGAAGCGGCCTGCGCGTCCCCGGGCGCGGCCTTGTAGACGCTGCGAAGCTCCTCAAGCAGGGATGCGTCGCCTGCCGGGTTTGTCGGTTCAACGTGTTCCGTCATTGCTGTGGGGAACCTCCGTTCAATAAACGCTGCGCCCTCAGGGAATAGATCGATGTGAGCAGCTTGCCGATGAACGAACGCTGCGGCGTGATGCTGTCCGCGGACCACTTTTTCTTCGCCACAATGGTGTACCATGCATCCAGATAGATCTCCCCGATTTTATCCAGCTGCGGATGTGACGGGAGCGCGGTCGTACCGTTCTGCATGAGCTGCCTGAACGACACGTCGTATACCCGGCTGATCCATCCGCCGCCGAACAGCATATTCATGTCGCTCAGCACGTCTTTTCTGACAGGAATCATGCCGAACCTCGTACACTCCTGGATCTGCGAAGGCGTTGAGGTGATATGCCTGGCAAGCCGATACGACATCATGGAATCCGGCGTCGCGGCAGGTATGCCCCACCACCAGCCGCCGGTCGTGATAGAGCGTTTTCCGGAGCGCAGAGGTACGCGGATATCCGAAAGCTCAAGGGAGCACGCCTTCGGCATGAGCGCGACCCCCATGTCGTCAGGGTCCTTGAAATACCCGTCCAGATTGTCCCTGCCGGTGCCGTGAAGGAAAAAGCAGTCCAGCTGGGTCATAAAGGAGAGAAACACCTCCCCGCCCGCGAACGCTTTCCAGATATCGGATCCGCTCCATCCCTGCTCCCACATTCCCGGATTGTATACGCCTGACGCCGCATACACCGCTTCCCAGTGGAATGCATCGAGGACCGCGTCACCGGTCATCGAAACGACCGCAGCGCTGTCGCCGTCCAACTGGAAAACCCGGTCAACAATACCGAGCCACGTACCGGAATACCGCTTGCCGCGTAATCCGATGCGGCCAATGGCCTTTCCCCTATATCGGGTATGTGACCAGATCCAGCCGGCAACAAAGAAATCAAAATAGTCCCACTCGTTCGGATCCTCCTCGAGGTAATAATCGGATGGAAGACCGTACCCGTTATACCGTTTCATCTCGGAATCTATTTCATCCTTGTAGGTGCGCCAGAGATCGAGCGCATCACGCACCTTGCTCTTGCAGTACACCATGATACGGGTCTCGAACTTGCGCGGTACCAGATACGGCCTGCCGCCGACCTTCCCCAGATTTGTCAGCAGATAATCGTTTCTAAACCTCGCAAGTTCCGCCGGGGTGCAAATAGCATCAAGCGGTTTCAACAGCCCTCGCTCAATTAGCATGGTACTGCGGTCGAACGGCACTTTTACGATCCCGGCCGTGCCCGCGTGCTTTCGCACGTAATCGTCAACGCTGTCGATTGATCCGTAATGCACCGTTTCAACCGCGACCCGGTTCTCCTTTTCGAAAACAGGAACCACTTCTTCCCTGAAGTACTTTTCCTGATCGGGCATCATGCTGATCAGCGCCGTCATCCTGACCTTCGGACCGCATCCCCCCAGCAGAAGAAACGCGACGGCGTACAAAAGCGCCGCAGCACGCCTTCCGTCTCCACGCAAGCATTGGTGCCCGGTCATGACGACTTCTCCTTGCCGCCCGACAGCGACTGTATCCGCTGGTTGGCCGCACGCAGCCGTTTTACAAATATTTTAAGAAGCTCCACGCCGAGGAGCGGCGCATTCAGGACCACCTCAATAAGCGCTTCCTTGCTTATCCGCAGGAGCGTGCAATCACCGGCCGCCATAACGCTGGCCGACCGTACCTCTTCATCAATCGCCGACATCTCCCCGAAGCATTCGCCCGCACCGAGCTCGGCGAGCGTGGCGAAGGAATTCTCAGTCACCCTTTTGGAGATGACTACCCTGCCCTGCTTGATTAGGTAGAGCGAATCTCCCACATCACCTTCGGTGACAATCCGTTCATCGCGCTCAAAACAGAGTTCCTCGGCGACCGCAGCCACGGCCTCGAGCTCGCGCGTCGCCACGGCGGAAAAAAGCGAGCTGCGCTTGAGCGTCACGATATGTTCCAGCAGCTGATGTGGCGATTTATCGGTCATACTCATTCCCGGCGGTTATGACGCTCCTGACAGGTTGCACGGTTGGCTACTATGCGCCAGCACCTGATCGCGCGCGAAAACGGCGCATCGTGTGATCCAGGTATTGACGTGAGAGCAATAGGGCCTGATCGCGTCGATACACGTTTCAGGCCGAGCCGGCGCGTCACCGCTTGAGCGCGCCGCCGACGGGGCGGCAGCGCGCTCAAGCGCCCGCATAACGCTCCGGTTGAGCGACAGGTCGCCGGTGGTATCAAGCACCTCAAAGGCCCGTGCGCGCACATGCGGATCATGATGAAACAGCCGCGCAGCGACGGCACGGATCGCCCCTCCCGGCTCAAAAAGCGAAAGTGCAAATGCCATGGTCTCGTTCCTGAGCGCGACGCTTTCCTCCAGAATCACATAGCAGAGAAGATCGATGCCGTGCAGCATGCGGAAGGGTTCAAGGCTCGCAAGCGCGGTAATGTCACGCGCAGATTCGTCGATCTCATGCGCCACGACGCGGCGAACCGCACGCCCCAGCTCCGTACTCGCTTTCGTACCGCTTTCATGGAGCGCCCGCACAAGGATGTTGTTATGCAACGGATACTCCTTGCGCATCAATGATGCGATCATTTCCTGAGAAAGGCCGCCTGCGGCCATCGACGAAACCGCGTGAACAATCTCCCGTTTCTGCAGCCTGCCCGTATCTCTGGCCATATCGAGCAGACCCCCCAGCGCTTCGCTGCACGGTTTTCTAGCCAGAGCAGCCGCGAGTTGGCGAAAAACCGGCCCCGTATCCCCGATCCTGTCATGCCCGCTGGTTTCAAGAAACCGCAGCAGGAGTCTCAGGGACTCCTCCCCTTCGATTTCACCCAGTGCGAACAGGGCAGAAGCGCACTCCGCAGGTGTTTTTGTGTCAAGCATCTCTTCAAGCCGCCGCAGCAGGACGGACTTCCGCCCGTATCCTGAATGACGCCAGAGCGCTGTTGCCGCATTTGCCCTGACACGGCCGCAGGGATGCGACACATATTTTTCTATAAGCGTTGCCGCCGCGGAATCGGCAAAATGGCCGACCGCGGCTACCGCGTTCGCCACCACACGTTCATCCTCATCGTCAAGGCAGCTCTCAAGCAGCGGTCGCATCTCCCTGCAAGGCATGGTTCCCAACACGGCCACCGCAGTCGCCCGCACGCGGCCGTCAGTGTGCCGGACCTGCTGCTCGATTAGTTTCCGAAGGTCCGGGGAACCTGAAACGGCAATTTCTTCAAGGACAAACTTTTGAATCTCATAATCACCATGCTCCAGAATGGCGCGGACTTGGTCAATAAATGAGGCGCTTCGAGCGTTCTTCGCAAGAGCGGAAATCCGGCCGGATCCCGACACGCCGGCCAGGAACCGGACAAGGCTTTCGGCATATTTGCCTTTGAGACGCCAGGTCAGGTACAGAAGCGCTCCTGAAACGGCCGCACTCACAAGCATCACCATGGTAAACGAGAGTGAAAAGGCCGCAAACATAAGCCAAAGGCTTGCGGCCAGAATGGCGCACGGTTTTACTACCCCCTCAAGCGCAAGTTTGGCTCTACCGCGCAACTCCTGCGGCATGCTTGAAAAAAACAGCTGGAAATTCGGCGAGAAAAAAGAGTCGAAAACCGCAATACGCAACCCCATACCTGCAACAATAACACCGAACAGGAGTGTTGCAGCCGAAGGACCTGCACCGCTCACCATGGCGAGGGCCAGGAAAATGAGGAGGAAAGCGCCGGGGAGAAAAAGCATCGCACGGCTGGTACCGAACCGCCGCAACAGCGTACCAGCCACTGAAAGCTGGATCAGCATGGTCGCCACCATGCTTATGCCGTTGAATACCCCGAGAAATCCCGCTATCCCTTCGGGCGTGACAAACTGCTGCTTGATCTCCACATAAAAAAAGTATTGCTGGATAATAAGCAGAAAAAAAACCGTGCCATAAATGGCTGCCATGGCCCCGAGAAGCGGATCGTGCGAAAAAATTCGTACCTCACCGAGGGTTGCGCGCAGGGATCTTGGGCGGTGCCGTTTCCGGTCGCTCGACGGTATGAAAATTCTGCCGGCCCTGGCACGAAGCGGAACGAACGCCAGCGCGCAAAGCATCACCAGGCCGCTCCAGACAAACAAAAGATTGACTGCGCCGGAATAGCGCACCAGCAGGGAAATGGCGAACGCGATCGTAATTGCGCCGAGCGTTCCGCCTGCGGCGATGAACGGGAAATGCTTCTGGGCGCTCCGGGAATCGATACAATCATTGGCGAGGGTCCAGAACAGCAGAAAAAACAGCACCTTGGTGACATACGCATAGGTAAACAGCGGCAGGAACAGCCAGGTGCTGTCGAACAGTGTTGCCAGGCGCACAGACAGCAGAACCGCGGCATGACCGCATAACCCCCAAAAAAAGAGGGCTCCCCGGTCAACGCGGTCGATAAGCGACATGATACATGCCGAAGCGATAAACAGCGCTGCCGCGTTGAAAAAAAACATGCGCGGCAGCAGATCCGCGCCGAAATGCGCAAGCAGGAGCGCCTCGGCAGTACTGTCGCCGAGAATGACTGCGGCAAAACAGATGCAGAGCAGAATAAAAAGATGCCGCCTGCACCCCAGGGCTGATATCCGCACCGTGCCCATCAATCACCCATCCGGGACCAAAAAACCATCATCTCCCCGCTCATTAAAGGGGGTTTATACGTTTGAAAACCGGAAAAAAAGGCGCAAGTAGATGAAATTTGGTACAATAAATACTATACCATGAAGAAGGGGTTAAGGCAATCATCACTCATTATAATGTATCCGGTCCTTATTGAAGCGATCGGCAGGCTCTTTGCGCTCATCAGGAAACCAGTTGCAGAACATAAAGAGCATTCATGCCCTCTCCCCGGCTGAATGAACGATTTCCCCTAGACGGATGTTCTTTATCCATACTGCACAGTATATTTTTCAAAGATATATTGTACAATTGAAAGAAAAAAGCGGGGTATATGATGAACAGGTCCCTTCTCAAAGAACAGGTCGAAGTAATCCGGCAGGCCTTCGGCTACATCAATCAATTCAAGCACGAGACGTTCGTCATCAAGATCGAAAGCACACTGCTGTCGCATCCCCTGTTCCCGCTTCTGATCAAGGACATGGTACTGCTGCACGAGATGGGAATCAACGTCATTATCGTACCCGGGGCCAGAGAACGGATCGACGACGTGCTCAAACGGTACGATATAAAATGCAAAACCGTAAACGGCGTCAGGATCTCTCCTCCGGAGGCGATCCCGCTCATCAAGATGGCGGCATTCGACGTGTCGAACAAAATCATGACCATGCTCACGGAAAGCGGGGTCCATGCGGTGATCGGCAACTGGGTCCGGGCCAAAAGCATCGGCGTGCGCAACGGCGTCGATTTTCAGAGCTCCGGCACCGTGGAAAAAATCCGCTTTGATATTGTCAAGAAGGTTCTGTCCGAAGGGCTCATCCCCATTTTCCCGAACATCGGCTGGAGTGCCAAAGGGAAACCGTACAATCTTTCGTCAGCCGAACTGGCCTTCTGGATCGCCGTGGAAATGAACGCGGCAAAATTGTTTTACGTCATCGACCGGCTCGGCATCATGGCCCAGTCGTACAAGATACCCAAGGCGGCCTATGTCACGAGCGACGGTGTCATTTCGCAGCTGAAAACGGAGCAGGCGGGCGCGTTTCTCGATCTCAACATCACGAGCACGTTCGACGAACAGCTGGATCTCGTCGCGCAGGCATACCGGGCGTGCAAAGGAGGCGTGCGGCGGGTGCATATCATCGACGGCCGGGTCGAGGGCATGCTGCTCAAGGAGATCTTCTCCAACCGGGGCTTCGGCACCATGATTTACGCCAACCAGCACGACAATATCAGGCCCATGACCATCGCCGACCTGCCCGAGATCCTGCGGCTCATGCAGCCGACCATGGCGGATGATGTGCTTGTTCATCGGGACCTGGACGATCTTGAAGAACACATGGACGACTATATCGTGTACGAGGTCGACGGCACCGTGCACGCCTGCGCCGCACTTCACGTCTATGCCGACCGGCAGGCCGAGATCGCCGGCCTGACCGTTGACGAGACCTACAAAAACCTCGGCATCGGCAAACGGATGATCAGTTATCTGATCGAAGCTGCTGCAGCCAGAAAGCTCAAAGCCCTGTTCGTGCTTACCACACAGACAGCAGACTGGTTTTCGGAAGTCGGATTTACTGCGGCGAAACTCTCAGACCTGCCCAGGGAGCGTCAAAGGACCTACAATAAAAAACGGAAATCGCTGATACTGCGGTACAAACTCTCAGGCCACCGGAGCAGGGGGATCATGCGGGTGGAGTGATGTCGATTGCAGATTGTAGAATGCAGATTGAGGAAAAAAAATCAGGACGAGAGGAAAATTGCGGATTGAGGATTTACTTTCTCCGTTCCAGCCCACGGACTTCCTCCAAGAGCTCCGCTATCATGGAACGTGCGGCCGGGATATTGTTTTTCACAGTCGACCATACAATTTCATAATTAATGCCGAAATAAGTATGAATGCATTTATCACGCATGCGAGCCATGTCCCGCCACGGCAACCGTGGTTTGAGTTCGCGAATGTCATCCGGGGTATTCTTGGCTGCTTCCCCTATATTCTCAATACATTGCACTACGGCGCGCCGCGTCCTGCTGTCTTTGACAAATTCGTCATAGGTCATTCCCGCCACATACGTCATCGCGTCATCCATACATTCAAGAATGTCGGAGACAAACAACGCATGTTCACGCTTCATACCGCGACCGCCTCGTCGAGAATCCGTTCTCGAAACTCATGCCTGATACCCTTCCTTGGAACAAGATCGACCTCCATCCCCAGAATATCGCAAAGATGGTTCTCAGCCGAGCACAGCTCGAAAAGGCCCATGCCCGAGGCGCAATCAGCCAAAACATCGACATCGCTTTTCTCCGTCGCTTCTCCGCGCGCCACGGAACCGAATACCGCAAGGTTGGTTATATGATAGCGTTCCCGAAGCTCATCAGCATGTTCATGCAAAATCACCCTTATTTCTTCAAGCGTTTTCATTGTTATCCCCCAGTACAAGCACTCATGCCTTCCCGGAGTTTGGCTCGCCACCGTATGTAGTAGGCCTCTCCTGCTGTACCTAAGACTCACATGCCCTCTTGCTTTCTCATACAATATACAAGGATGGAATAAAACCGCACAAGACCGCGCCCTGTTCCGAGGAGATGATCGGGAATGGAAATGTATCGCCCAATCGAATATTGATTCATGTAAAGCAAAACGCGATACCGCCCGGATTACAGAACCCCACCATCCCGCCGCCCGGAAACAAGCGTGCCCAGCGCATAGATCGGCACTACCATTATTGATTCATACCTGCCGAAATTCTCCTCGGATACGCGCACGCCCAGGTTAAGACCGCGCTCCTCCATGAAAATCCTCAGGCTTCTCATCCGCCCCCTGCCGTCTGATTTCACTTCTGCGGATTGCGGAATTAAAGAATAATAAAGAAAAACAACAGTCGGGGAGGCAAGAGAATATCACCACATGAAAAAGTACGGGCGACCGATCCGGTCGCCCTGTTATTAAACAAGAATAATCAAATACTAAATATCACCTTTTCCGCTTCCGCCAGGCGCTCCAGTAGGGAATACCGTCCTCGTCGCGGAGCAGAAGCACCTTGTCCTTGTAACGCACCTCAAAAGCCGCCACCACTTTTTTTCCGTTAAGGGTAAACGGGGCGCCCCGTATCTCAACCGCATCGTTGGGCCTGAGGTTCATGTCCTGGTAATAAATATACCAGCCGGGACCGAGATGCACCGGGATCTCTTCACGGCTCGGCGTCTTGATCACGAACTGGATGCCCGTGGCCATGGCGCGCATGGGCGTTATGGTGTCGATCCGGTAAATGGTGCCGTTTATGGTCTTGAGGTTGTAGGGATTGAACAGGTTTTCGTAAGCGGTGCCCTGGCCCCATCCCGCACTCCCCTTCCACCTGATCGCCATCTGGGCCCGGGCGTTGAAAGCGGTAAGGGTTATGATAATGATCAAAAAAAACGCCGATTTTCTCATTTATATGCTCCTTCCTCAATGTTCATTCGCTCTCTGGCAAAATAGTTAATACGGCACCTGCATGCCAGACCAAACCATAAGGGATACGTCTGGGACCTCCGGATTATTTGCACCGCTCTAATCCGACCGTTTCGCGTTGAGAATGAGCCCCAGAAGGATCGCAAGGGTAAGCGTGAATGATCCTCCATAGCTTAGAAACGGCAGTGGAATACCTACCACCGGCATCATGCCCAGGGTCATGGCAGTATTGATAAATATATGGACCGCAATGATGGAGACGCCACCCACAACGATAAGATTGAAAAATCGGTTCCGTACGGTCTGCGTCATGAGTATTCCGCGCGCAATAAAGAAAAAGAAAAGCCCGATGATAATCAGGCATCCGGCGAGGCCGAACTGTTCTCCCAGAACGGAAAAAATAAAATCGGTATGCTGCTCCGGCAGGAACGCAAGATTGGTCTGGGTGCCCTTAAGAAATCCTTTGCCGAACAGGTGCCCTGAACCGATCGCCACCTTGGACTGTATCACCTGATACCCGGCGCCGAACGGGTCCTGCTGCGGGTCCACAAAGCTTATTATCCGCATTTTCTGGTAATCCTTGAGCAAGCGCCATACCACGGTAACGATCGTGCCGGTAAACAGGTTCGCGGTCACAATGCCGATCATAAGCCATAAATGCGGCCGCATGACATACAGCACGGCAATGAGGACCAGAAAAAATAATCCCCACGGCACGGCACCGGTTATGCCCCATTCCTTCCCAAGGGCAAAACTCATGATGAGCGGAATGGCTGAGAGCACAAGCGACAACACCGGGGACACCAAATAGAAAAGTTCCAAGATCGACAATCCTCCCCAGTAGAACATGGGAAACGCCATGGCGCAGAAAACCATGGCGGTGCCGAGATCAGGCTGTTTGATCACAAGAATAAATGGGACGCCGATGAGCAGCCCGGGAACAATCAGTGACGTAATACGTTCAAGGCTCAGCGTATGTTCTGAAAGATACCGGGCAAGCGCTAAAAGCAACCCGATCTTGGCGAATTCCGAGGGCTGCAGTTTGACGCCGCCGATCATGAGCCACCGCTCGGCGCCCTTGACCGACGTTCCCATGATCTCGGCCAGTACCAAGAACAGCAGTGCCGTCCCGTAAAAAGCATACCCGAACCCGAAATACAGGCGGCCGGGAATCGAGAGAATGACCGCTATGATACCCATCGCCAGCAGCACCCATACAATTTGCTGCTTGTAAATACCCACAAGAGGACCGGTCTCAACGGTAACGGTGGCGCTGTATACCAGGACCACGCCGGCAATCCACAGCACCAGGGCCGCCCATAGAAGCGGAAAATCAAACGTTCCGAAACGGCGCTCTTCCCTCATAGTGACGTCCTTTTCGCTTTTTTCTGTTCTGCCTCGTCTCTGCAGCGTGCAGCAACGATCCTGCCCTCGTCGGTCTCAGTAAAAAAATAGCGCAGTATCTGGCCGCTGATGGGTGCGGCGATTGATCCGCCGTGACCGGCGTTCTCCACCACCACGGCGATGGCAATGACCGGATCATCAACCGGCGCGCAGGCAACGAACAACGCATGGGTCTTTTCGCCATGGGGATTCTGTGCACTTCCCGTCTTGCCGCCCACCGGCACGTCCTTGACCGCAGACCTGCCGCCGGTGCCTCCGGGTTCAACCACCTGGCGCATGGCCGCATGTATCGTTTCTATTGTTTCCAACCTGAATTTCAAGGAATCGGCAACAGATGGATAGTACTGCCTCACAACGATCCCGTCGCGGTTGCGCTCCTCCTTGAGAAGATACGGGATCCATAGAACCTCACCGTCGCCCAGCCCGCCGGCCATAAGTGCAAGTTGTAACGGAGTCGCGACCTGCGCCTGACCGATCGCAAGATCAAGAACGAGGCCTTTGGTCCATACCCACCCCCGGGATTTGAACCTCTTGTTATACGCCTTCTTGCCTGATATCCATCCCTCTTTTTCCGTCGGCAGATCGATCCCGGTCGCAGATCCGAGTCCCAGCATCGCGGCATACCTGTTGATGGATACGTCACCGAGCAGCAGTCCTAACTGGTAAAAGTATATGTTACACGACTGCTGTATTGCCTCGATGAGAGTAAAGGAACCGTGGCCCGTCTCTTTCCAGCAGTGCGCTATGCGGTTGCCGAAACGAAAGCTGCCCTTGCAGGGGACCTTCATCCTGCTTGAGGAAGAAACCACCCCTTTCTCAAGACCGGTGAGTGCGCTCACGAGCTTGAAAGTCGAACCCGGCGCATAGGTGCCGTCGGTGGCCCGGTTATTGAGCGGAAGGGTGGTATCGACCGCAATCATGCTCCAGTTTTTCGTACGCTCAGATCCGGCCATGGAAAAAATATTAGGGTCAACCGAGGGGCTTGAAAACATGATCAGGACCTCGCCATTGCGCGGATCGAGCGCCACCACCGCACCCTTGAGCGAATCAGGAAAGGCCTCTGCCGCTTCGCGTTGCAGACGCGCATCAAGCGTAAGGTAAAGGTTATTACCGGGAATCGGTTCGATTCTGGGAATATTGGGGATCGGACCCAAGCTCTTGCCGTGCGCATTGACCTCGATATATTCGCGGCCGCAGACACCGCGCATATTGCTCTCATACTGGCGCTCAATCCCTGATTTTCCGATGAGGTCGCCATAGTAGTATCCTCTTTTCTTGAGCGTGTCAAACTCGGACTCAGGGATCTCGCCCATATACCCAAGCACGTGGAACGCATGATCGCCTAGCGTATACTCCCTCCGGGACTCCGCTTCAACCACAACGCCGGGCAGTTCCATGGAGTGCTCTTCGATAATGCTGATGATCTCAAAAGAGACGTCCTCCTTGATACGGGTCAGGTCAAAGCGGCGCGCATAGGCCTTGTTAATAATAGCCGAAAGGTCTGCCGAATCGAATACGGCGATCCCGGAAGAATCGCGGATTGCGCAAAGACGGTTGATGACCTCTTTCTTTTTCTTCAGCTGGGACGGAAGCACGCACAGCGAATACGAGGGACGGTTCCGTGCCAGCATCTCGCCGTTGCGGTCATACATGCAACCCCGAGGCGGCACGATAACCCGCAACCGCATGCTGTTTTCCTTGGAGATCTGTATGTTCACACTTGCCTGAAACACCTGCAGGTATACAAGTCTGAGCACGAGAATGGAAAACAGCAGTCCGAGCGCAATCACCAGAACAACGCTTTTCCGGTTGCGATCCCGCAGCTCGTCCTGAAGATGGGTGACAAATGACATGAACGTGTTATCGCCGGTACGGTGAGGTGGGGAAAAACCGCTCTTTGAGACAGGGCACCAGAGCGAACACGATGGAATAGAGCGTCCTCGGCAGGGTTGCCCGCACCAGCTCCTGCAGGACGATCCCTCCTTCGTGGCCGCCTTTCGTTACCTGTACAAAGTAGAACAATGCATCATGGATCACGAACATGATGACGAGAAGGACAAGCTGGAACACCAGATCGGTGCGCATCACCCGCTCGTTGAAAAACCCGGCAAAGAAACCGGCAACGGTCTTTGCAAGGGCGTTCTGGCCGAGGGTTGACGGAGTATAGAGATCCTGAGCAAGTCCGAGGAAAAAGCCGACCCACACGGCACCCATCTGACCGGTGCGCAGGGCCAGAAAAAAAAGCAGGACCATGAGCAGGTCCGGTTTGATCCCGAACACGCTGACGACCGGCACTACCGTGGTCTGGAGCACGAAGCAGGCCAGGAAAAGTGCGGCCCAACGCAGTATGCTTCCGATCATTTCGTCTCCAGAAGCGAGTCCGCTTCCTGTTTGAATGCCGCCCATTGCGGCGACAGTTTGACAATAAAAAGCTCTTCCTGGCGGGACGGTTCGGCAAACAGCGTGATAAACGCCCGTTTGAACAGCGGATCGCGTTCATCCACGATTTTGGCGATCCGGCCGACGAGAAACCCCTTGGGAAAAATGCCGCCAAGGCCTGACGTGACGAGCGTGTCGTCTACGACCGCGTCTTCATAGGTCCTAAAGTGCGCGAAAAACTCCTTTCCATTTTCCGTTTCAAGGATGCTCATGACCCTGCTGCGCTGCACCATGACGCTGATCCGGTTGAGCGGATCGGTGAGGAGCTGGACAAGGCTGAGGTGCGGCATGACCTGCACCACCTTGCCGGCAACACCCCGCTCGCTCACCACCGGCATAAACGGCAACACGTCCCGGTTGCGTCCTGCGGTCACGACGATACTCTTGAAATTGAGCGAAGGATCGCGCGCCAGCACGCGCACCGGTATGAGCTCATAGGTACTCTCCTGCGCGAATCCGATCATGGCTCGCAGCCGATCGTTTTCAGCCGCCTGTTCCCTGAACTGGGCAACGCCGGTGGAAAGCTGGACCAACTTGCTTTTAAGACGGCGGTTTTCCGAAAAAATATCCCTGATGAGCAGTATCTGGTCAGAGGTTATCTGAAATGGATAAAACAGGCTCAGCGTAAGAACCCGGACGGTTTTGGCCTGCAGTTCCGGAGAGCTCGTGATCATCCAGACGCTGGTAAAAAACGTCAGGCACAGCGAGACATAGACACGATAACGGACGAGAAGTTCTAGTAGCCAGTGCATGGCGGGATAAACACCGTTTGAGTATCAGGCACGACAGTTATTCCGGTATGGTATTCGACGTGTTGCTCCTGCTTTACTTTTCGGTATAACCTACCGGCTCCGGCGGCCACTCGTCATAAGCACCGGCCGGTACAGATCAAGATCCTCGATGATCTTGAGCGCGCCGCGCGCGACGCAGGTGAGCGGCTCGTCAATGACGTTTACCGGCAGATTGGTCTCCTGTCTGATCCGCTCGTCAAGACCGCGGAGCTGAGAACTTCCGCCTGCCATGATAATGCCTTTATCAAGGATATCGGCCGAAAGCTCCGGAGGCGTCTGCTCGAGCGCCTGCTTGACCGCCTCAACGATGATGGAAACCGGTTCATTGAGCGCGTCACGGATCTCGGTTGAGGAGAGGCGGAGCGTCTTGGGAATGCCGGCGACCAGGTCGCGTCCCTTTACCTCCATCTCCAGCTCTTCGGGAAGCGGGAACGCGGAACCCACCTGGATCTTTATCTGCTCGGCGGTACTTTCGCCAATGAGCAGATTATAGGTTTTCTTGAGATACGTGATGATCGCATCGTCCATTTCATCGCCGCCGACCCGTACCGACATGTCGCAGACCGTGCCGTTCAGCGCGATCACCGCAATCTCGGCGGTACCGCCGCCGATATCGATGATCATGTTGCCGGACGGCTCGTGCACCGGAATGCCCATGCCGATGGCGGACGCCATGGGCTCCGCGACCAGGTGCACTTCCCGGACCCCGGCGCTTTCGGCGGAATCGACCACGGCCCGCTTTTCCACTTCGGTGATGCCGGAGGGGACGCCGATCACGGCGCGCGGCCTGAAATAGAAACGGTACTTCTGAACTTTACGGATAAAATATTTGAGCATCGCCTCGACCAGCTCGAAGTCGGCTATGACGCCGTCCTTCATCGGACGCACCGCCTCGATTTCGCCGGGCGTCCTTCCCAGCATGCGCTTCGCGTTCAGGCCGAAGTCGCGCACCATGTGGTTGTTTTTGTCAACCGCCACCACCGACGGCTCGTCGATGAGCAACCCCCTCCCGCGCACGTAAATGAGCGTATTGGCGGTTCCGAGATCGATTCCGAGGTCGTTGGAGAGCATAAAAGCGGACATAGCGTATCCTTGACGTTAATTTACCAAGAGAAATAAACCATACCATTCCGCAGAAAAATTGACAAGAGACTTTCTCATGCGGCCCGCCAATGCTTTATTCCCCTTTCGACGCGGCACAAAAGCGCCCCGGCCGAAATAATGAAAGAAAATATAACAATTGCATGAAAGGGGCTACCTAAATTATCGGCTTCGGGAACTTTCAACGTCACTGCAGCGTCTCAGAAGACGGTTGGTCCGCCTTTGTGCTGTCAGGTTTCCGGACAGGGGAAAGCGCTGGCGCCGATGGTTCTTGCGGTTGCGCAGCGACGGACCCATCCCTGACCGCGTCCCGCACTTCCGGAGAAAACGGCACCTGCTGATCAGCTGAATCCTGCACCATTCCCTGGTCCAGCGCAGAAGAATCAATGACGGCAGCAGAACGGTCCGGCTGCGTAAGCACATTTGCAGAATCCGGCTTTGGTTGCTTCCGCTGCTGCGCGACAGGTTTTGCTGCTGTCGACGTCGCGGTATCAGCCGGAACAGGGGGTTTTTGTTCAACCCGCTTCACCGGTAGTGGTTTTGGCTCAGCTTCAGACGTACGCGGTACCGTCAGGGAGTAGGTCAGTCCGAACAACCATTTCTGCTCCAGCGGACCACCCTTTACCAGCCGCGACAGGCCGTAGTCAAAATCAAATCCCATCGAAAGCCATCTGATGCCGCATCCCGCGTGCAGAATCTCGGTCTGATGATAGAACGGCTTTCCCATCCGCACGGCAAGCGAGGGAAGCAACTGGAACTCTGCGCCAATTGGAACCATGACCCTGCTGTCGATGTCTCGGTACACGCCGTCCAGTGCAACCGTAAAAGGGATCTCGCCTGCCAGGGTATCGCTCCAGGCGATACCCAGCCGCGCCATGCGGGGCAGTCCAATGGCGCTGCGGTACCAGGCGCGCGGCGCTTTTGACAGCGGACGCCGCAGGGTATCAAGGCGCAGATAGTGCATGAGCGACGCACCGGCAACAAGCGCTCCCGGAAAGATCTCGTACACGGCGCCGGTACTGTAGGTCATGACTCTCATGGAGTAATCGGCAATCCGCTCGCTCGCAAGCGTGACCGTATGGCCGCTTGCAAAGGGGCCGTACCGGTATCCCGCGGTAATGGCCGGACCGAATTCCTGGCCAGAACTCATCGTTCCCAATTTCCCGTCGAAGGTTGACGTCTGGAAATCTACGGAGTGCATGAGAAACGACGCGCCCGCGAACCATGACGGAAACATCCATGCGGTCTCCAGCATGGCCTTCTTCAGGCCGTCCGGCTGTTGGCCGTACTCGATACCGACAAACGGCAACTCCGCGAGCGCGCTCGACGCCGGATTGTACACATTGAATCCCCCTCCGCACAGCGCTGTTCCGGCACCTCCCATTGCCGACGCCCGCGGATGCACTGGCTCTTCAAGAAAGTAAAACCAGGGCAACTCCGCGTTCAGCAACCCCGCCGCGCACAACAGCGCCATTCCAGCATGCAGAATATTTCGTATGAGGTGGTGCATGATGCTTCCTTGTACCATTAAAATGCGAGCGTCACGTCAAGCTGCTGGTCAATACCCGCCCAAACCTTATCCGTTGTTACGCCGTAATTGAGCCACATGCCGCGCCTGAATTTTGACAAATCATACGCGAATCCCGCCGTGATCTGATACGACGACTCCCGGCGGTACCGGTCGGCGTCGCCATAGATGTCGCGATTGAGCGTCACGTCGCCGACTCCCGCGCGCACGTAAAACGTCTCCCATCGTCGCCACTCGGCGCCGATACCGAGAATAACCTCGGGCCGATCGAAGACATTCCACTCGCCGTCGACAACATATCCCCTGCCGTCAACAAACAGAACGAGCGGCCTGTTCTGCAGAACGGTGCGGTACGATGCCGCAGCGACAACCACGGGCAAAGGCCGGTCACTCACCAGCGGCGCGAAATCACCCATCTGCCAATCCATTTTCGCGCCGATGTTTTTCACGAGCATCGCAACCGTTGCTGATTTTGAACAAGCATACGTAACGGCGAGATCGAGCGCGCCGATCCCGGTCGCCGACACTTGCGTTATTCCGGCGTCGCCGCCGTAGGTCGGAAGGCTCTGGTACATGCCGCTCATGCACAATCCCACTGCGGTTTTCCGATTGACATAGTAGCTGAGCGCCGCCTTCATAGTCATGGTCGTATAGGAAGCGGTGGGGAGCATGCGCTCGTCTGTACCGTACAGATTGAGCACCGGATCCCCGCGGTAGAGCGCCAGAAGACCCATGCCCACCCGTGGCGGAATGGGAAACTCGAACGAGCCGAATCCGTCAACGCGACCCAGGGAGCGCAGCCCACTGCCGACGGCAATACGTTTTTCCCGGAGAAATCCAAGCGCGGCAGGGTTCCACCACGCGACATAGTTGTCAGGCATTGCCGACCAGGCCCCGCCGAGCGCGACCGCAGCCGCGCCCATGGGTGGCCTGAGATAGGCACCCGGCATGCCGCCTCCCTGCGCAGACGCGCCGCTTGGCAATACCGTCAGCAGGAGCGCCGTCGCGAGAAAAAAAGCCTGAACGACCCTATTATTTTGCAACAACGATCTTTCCAAACGAGCGCTCTCCAGAATTTGCCGTGATTTTATAGTAGTATACTCCGGGCGCCACAGTGCGTCCCGAAGCGGTTGTGCCGTCCCATATATCATACCGGGTGTCAGTGCTCCGGCCCGAAGGCGTTGCGGCTCTACGAGGTGCGTTCTCAATAATAGTCTTGACATGCCGCATATTGTAATCGTATATCCGTATCGTCACTCTCGCGTCTTTTTCGAGCTTATAGATGAACGTGGTGCTTCCTGCGCCGTCAATGCTGTAGTTGTCGCAAATGATTCCGGGCAGCGCGTAGGTCTCCTTGAGACCTGCCTTGATGACCCTGTCACGACGGTGCAGATCAAAATCATTGGTCGAGGTTCCAGGTTCTTCGGCAGGCGAAAGGTATAGGCCGTCCGACCCGGGCCTGCTTGAGGACGCTGCAATGCAGAACCTGCCGCTGGAATCAGTGACCGGGACATACAGCATGTCGTTAAGGTCGTCTGGTTGCGCAATCCCCCTATTGACGGTCAACCGTCTGTACATCTCCGTGTTGGTAATCACGGGTGACAGACCGTCCGGCCGCATGTCCGCAGTATCTCCTATTGAGTCGCGGTACAGCTCGATAATGTTCGGTTCCTTGACACAATACATATACCCGCGCGAAGCCGGCGCAATGACCGCCGGGCCGTCTTTCAGCCGCCGCAGCCAGTTTCCTGCAGCATGCCGGTACCGAAACAGCGAGATGGCGGAGTCGCTTCCTTGTCCAGTTTTTATGTAGGCATAGATGATGGGAGGCGAGACGCTGTTGTTTACGGCCGCCGACACAAACTCCCGGAATGCCAAGGCGGAATCGGCAAGGGTGTTGGTGATGCTCGAATCCCAGGACGAATCCACGACATGCCACAGCCAGAGGCGCTGCGGCGTCACCACAACCAACCGCGTGCTGTCGCCCGAGACGAGCCGGTCAAGCGCGACCACCCGTCCTTGTTCGTTGCGCGAACCAAATGAGGGGTGCTGTCCCGGACTGAACGTCGTTGGATCGAAAGAGCCGCTTTCACCGGGAAGATAGCCGCGAACACGGTCGTTCGCAGGGTCCCATCTGAGCATGCCGCCGTCCTGGCAGGCAATAAAAAAGCTCCCTGCCGCTGCAACCATATCAACCGTGAATACCTTTACCAGCGTGTCGCTGGTAAACACCGAATCGTGCCATTTGATCTCGCGGGTACGGGTCCTGCGGTCACGATAGGAGTACCACCACACGGTCCCGGGTTTTGCCCGATAGGTCTCGTAATCGGCCGGATTGAAAAGAACCGCCAGGGTACGGTTGCCAAACGCCATGTCGAACAGCAGCTTATCGTTATAGCACTCGAACGAATACCCCCACCACTCCCGCCCCTGTGTGGTGGTCAGGTTGACCGCCCATCCCTTCTGATCATAACTCGCCACGGCAATGGTGTCGCCGCTGCCGGCGAGAAGCTGCATGGCATTGTACACGATCTCGTTCGATTCCCCGCACTCCGCACCCGCCACGGGGCCACATACCGCGAGAGCAAGCACGCAAGCGGCTACAATGCCTTTATTTTTGCATGTCAAGGACACGCACGTTCTTCGGAGTATCAAACTCAAACGCCTTTCCGGGTATCTTCCTGCCGAGCTTGGTGGAGGAAAAGGTGTAGGTGAACCGGTTGTCGCTGCGGTCAATCATGACGCATTTGGCGATCCGCCCGTTTTTTTCGCGAACCCAGACACGAATGGTTGTATACGGTATGGTGGTTGAGTCATTTTCCCAGACGAGAGCGGCAATGCCGGCGTCGCGCGCCTCGATCCTGAACGTGCATGACAGTATAAAACGAGCGAAAATCTGCGACGGCAGAACCGACATGTCGGTCTCAGCAAGCCGCTTGACCACGACCTGCTTTGCCACGGGGCTATAATGCCAGTAGGTTTTGCCGTTACTTACAAAAAGCTCGTCACCGGCCGAAATATGGAACCGGTCGTTGGAGGCAAGTATAATGGAACCTTTGCGCTTCTCCTCCTTTTCGCGCACGCTCCAGTAAATAGTAAGCGCATAATCGGTCGATAGCGAACGTGTAAGATCGTAATTGCTGCGCACCTTATTGAGGAGCGGCCCTACACCCGGGTCCTGGGCCGCAGCCTGCGGGACGGTGGCCACACACGCCGCTGCAATTCCTGCCAGGATGATACGTGACCGCACGCTCATTATTTTTCCCTTAGACAAGGTTGTACACACGCACCGCGCACCGGCTTACCCGGGCCGCCGCAACTGTGCAAGAAGTTCGTCCAGCTCGTCATACCGTGCCAGCACTTCGCGCGCCTTGCTGCCGTTCGGAGGCCCCACGATACCGGCGTCATGCAGCTGGTCCATGATTCTTCCGGCGCGCGCGTACCCAAGATTAAGCCTGCGCTGCAGAAGCGAGGTCGAGCCGAGCCCGGTGTCCACAATGATATGCGCCGCCTCCTCAAAAAGCTCGTCGCGGTTGCCGTTGGCGACACCGCCCTCTTCGGTATCATCGCTGCCGCCGACGACGTCGGCAAAGCTTTCTATTTTCTCGATCGCCACCTCCTGGGCCCGCGCCGCATTGCCGATTCTGTCAACATCCTCCTCGGAAATGAACGCACCGTGAAACCGCTCGATCTGCGGCGCGCCGTTGCGCAAGAACAGCATGTCGCCCAACCCTAAAAGCTTTTCAGCTCCGATATGGTCCAGGATCGTACGCGAGTCGTTCGACTGTATGGTACGAAACGCGATTCGCGAGGTCAGGTTTGCCTTGATCGGACCCGTGATAATATCAACCGACGGCCGCTGCGTGGCAACAATCAGATGGATCCCGACCGCCCTGGCCAGCTGGGCTATCCGCTGGACCAGCGATTCCACGTCCTTTGACGACTTGGTCATCAGGTCGGCCAGCTCGTCCACAAGGATAACGATAAAGGGCAGTGGTTTATTGTCCTCCTCTGGAAGGACCTCCTTGAACTTGCCCTCCTCGACCCTGGTGTTGAACGAATCAATATTGCGCGCCCCCACCTTTGCGAGGAGCCGGTACCGCCGTTCCATTTCGCTGACCCCCCAGTGCAGTGCCCTGACCGCCTCCTTGGACTCGGTAACCACGGGCGAGAGCAGGTGCGGGATGCCGTTGTAGAACGAAAGCTCAACTTTCTTGGGATCGACCATGATAAGCCGCAACTCTTCAGGCTTCTTGGTCATGAGCAAGCTGCAGATGATCGAGTTGATGCACACGCTCTTGCCCGACCCGGTCTGCCCGGCGATGAGCATGTGCGGCATTCTGAAGATGTCGGCCACGTACGGCGCGCCCGAGATATTGGTACCGATCACCACGGGCAGCTTGGCCTTTGACTTGACAAACGCTTCAGAAGTCAGGATATGCTTAAAATAGACGATCTGGCGCTCGCTGTTGGGCAGCTCAATGCCCACGGCTGACTTGCCCGGAATCGGCGCTTCGATGCGGATCGGCTGCCCTCCCACGGCAAGCGATATATCGTTCTGCAGATTCACCACCTTGTTGATCTTGATGCCGGGCGCGAGCACGATCTCGTAGCGCGTGACCACCGGGCCCGGGCTCACCGCCACGACCTTTCCCTCGACCCCGAAGTTGGAGAGCGTCTTTTCCAGAATCGCGCTGTTGCGTTCAATTCCCTCCTTGTCAATCATGCTTGAAAGCGGCGGCGGTTCGGACAGAATGTCCGGCGAGGGCACTTCGTACGGTCTGAGTGGAACCTTTTCCTCCTGCGCAGCGCGCCGTTTCCTGGACGCGCTCTCGCCATCGTTCTCCTCCCCTTCATCCATGCGCACCCTGCTCGCATCGATCTGCGGCTCCTCAGACTCCACCTCTGCGGTTTCAACCGTCATGATCTGGATCGGATCGCGGCGTTTGGCCCTGAAACTGGCCAGCTCCTGTTCAAACTGTCTGCGCTGCTCCTCTTCAACCGGATCACTGCCGCCCACCGCTGCCTGCTCGGTTGCAGAAACCGCAGTCGCTGCCTCTTCCCTGCGAGATCGTGATTTCTGCGGTTTTTCCGGAACCGGCTGCGCAGGAGACACCGCAAGCGGGTCCGGCGTGTGCACCGGCTCCTTTTTTGCAAACAGACGCGAGAAAAATCCGGCGATCATCGCACTGAGTTTCTTCACCCCCGCAACAATCGCTTTCGCCGCTGTGATCACCGAGATATTCAAGGTGAGCAGCACCGTCACGACAAGGGCGATCACGATGATAAAATAAGGACCGAACTGGTGACTGCCGAACACCGGCTGGATCAATCTGATCACGCCGGCACCGATCCAGTTGGTTTCAATAACCGCCAGCTTTCCCGTTGCCAGAAGCGGCAGCGTATGGATGGCAAGCGCGATGCAGATCTCAAAGGTAAGCAGCGTCCATGCAACTAGAGCGCGGACCGTGATCTGGTCTCCCCGCAGTCTGAGCAGACCAATATACCCGATCCCTACGGGAAACAAAAAACTTGGAATCGCGCCGAACAGAAACACCATGCCGGATGCAAGCGCGCTTCCCAGGTACCTGCCCAGAATATTGGACTCGGTATCTACGAAATGCGATGCCAGGGCAATGACCACAAGCACTGCCACTGAGATATGGAGAAGGCCCCAGATCTCATGACCGAAATCAGGTTTTTTTCCTGATGACTTGTCAGACTCTTCGCCGTTTTCGCGCCGCTTTTTTCGTGCCACGTCCCAGCAGATCCTTTTCCAGACTGTATAAAGCAAACCGCGCCGCCTTTGCCTTTGCGCTCAGCACAGCGCCGCCCTTGATCTTCGCATACTCCTCAAGCACCCGGCTCGCCTCCTGGCCGCGCTTGAAATTGGCAGCCAGAAGCGCTTCCACACCTTCCCTCTTGCGCGCCTCAGGCCTCTTTCCCGCGGCAAAGCAGTCAGAACCCGTGTCCCGTTCACTCAACAGCCGTTCCTTGCCGATAGCCTTTTCAGCCGCTTCAAGCGAATGCCGCACCTTTTTGAGCCTGACGCACACGGACGGCCGAAGCTCCATGAACCGGTAGTACTCCTCAACAACCCGCAAGGCCTCGCGCAACCGGTTCAGGTTAGCGTCAAGAATGCGGTAAATGCCGCCTTTGTTCTGTTTCTGGTTCAATCTCAGACTCTTCACCGGCCATAGAAAAATCAGAAAAAATATACGTCATGCCTTTTTTTATTTATAGATATATCGACCTTAGTAAAAATTAGGACTAGTAAGAAATCACCTCACAATGCGATGATTATCGCGCACGATAATCTCGCTTTTCGTCACCGATACCGGGCATTTAACCATCGGTCCGTCATAGACAAACGGGTGCGTCAGCACTGCTCATAGCAATTATGGTTCAACCCTGCGCAAGGGTACCGCACCTATCGTGCAGCCTTGATATCCCTGGTACCGGCCGCGTCCTTTGCCGCCGTACTCTTTGCAGCATTCACACTATCGTCGGCACTCTTGGCCTGCTTGGCACCATCAGGCTTTTTTTTGACTTTTACGATCTTTGCCGTTCCGGCTTTCGAAGCGTCATGACTGTCCTCGGTATCATCATCCTTCTCGGTACGATCCCGCCCGACCTTTGATTCCTTCACCGTTCCATCGCCTTTTGCTTCCTCACTAGTTCCCATTTTCGCAGTATCCGCCGTATCCTGTATCCACTGCACGTCATACGTTGCCAGCTCAAGCCGCTTTTTCGGCGACCCGGGACCGCTTGCCGGACCTTCAAATTTAACCAGATAATGGGGCTTGTTCGCCAGATACCAGTAGTGCGCCTTGGGCAGAAATTTGCCAAGCATGCCGGGCATCGAAACAGTCAAATGATGGCATGAATACTCTTTTCCATTGACCGTAACCGTACCCCCGGACAGCTGCTCAACCTGCAGCGGCAACGCGCTCTCCTGGCCCAGCACCTGCAACTTGACAACACTCTGCTTGCCAAACGGATACCCGCGCAAAAGATACCCGAGACTGTAAATATCCAGAAGTCCGATCTCGTCACGTGCAAGCCGCCGTTTCCGTTCCACCAGGCTCACCGTGCGGTCAACCGTTGCATTGCTGTCCCGCAGCACCACCTCGATAAAAATCGCAACCATGGTCGTTGCAGTAACCAGAAGTCTCAGGTCCCGCTCCTTTGTCTTGCTCGTAAACTCATACACCTTGTCCCCGTCCTCGTCCTTCACCCGTACCCGGTCTTCATGCATCGACTTCTCGTCCCCGATATACAGATCATACACGATCCGCTCCCCGTGTGGAATCACAGGATCATTGAACGCGGCGTCTGCCCAGGAACCGGCAACAAGCCATAACACGCATACCAGTTCGGCAGCAATATTGTTACGTATTCTTTCCCTGATCATACCACGCTCCTCAAACAGGTTCTGATACAATCCGTTATGGAAAAAATACAATATATGAATGCGGAGTGAAAACGAATCAGGAGAGGGAAAATTATTTAGATAAAAAGTACTGTTGTACCGGTCGCTCACCATTCGAATTAAAGAACAAAGAATAACAAGTAATGCAATGGAAAAAACCCGCGGTTCACCGGAATTGTGACGATCGCGGAAGCCTTCGGCTCCATCCTCGCCACCATATCCTTTTGATATTCCGTATGTTTTCCTTGAAATACCCAATAGACAGTCTCCCAAAACGAATTATTTTCCATATTCATTTTTCCTTGGCATTCATTGTTTCGACATTTTTTACAAAGGAGCAGTCGTCTATGCTGCATACGCTGGCGGAGTGGTATAATGGCGGCGGGCCGTTCATGTGGGCGATACTTGCTGTTCTGGCGCTCGCGGTCGCGATCGTGGTTGAACGGATGGTTTTCTACTATATCGTGTGCAGGAGGCGGGGCACCAGGCTGGTTGCCGAGGCTGCGAAGCACATGAACAGTGATGCATATGACAAGGCGCTGGAGTCGGTCAAAGGTAACGCGCCGGTCACATCGCTCCTGCATACGGCAATTGAGCGGTTCAAGGAGGGCATGAAGCTGGGTGATATCCAGGAAGCGGTGGAGGAGGCCGCGATCCAGGAGGTGCCGCGGCTTTCCGAGCGGCTCAACTACCTGGTGCTGTTCGCCAACATCGCGACCCTGACCGGGCTCCTGGGAACGATCATGGGACTGCAAAAGGCCTTCTCGTCGCTCGGCGCGATCGAGGCGTCGAAAAAGGCCGCCATGCTGGCGGCCGGGATCTCGGAGCTCATGGTGTGCACCGCGTTCGGGCTCATGGTCGCGATCCCGTGCATGATGGCGTACACGTTCCTGCACAACAAGCAGGCGCGCCTGACCAAGGACCTCGACGAGTCGATCGTGCGGATCATGAACTATTTCAAGAAAAAGCGGCCGGAATAACAACATGAAACTGTCCCTGTTCAAAGGCGGGCCGCTTCCGTCAGAGGCGGCGGAGGACAATGAGATCGACATCGCGCCGGTCATGAACATATTCGTGATCCTGGTCACGTTCCTGATCTCCATGACCGTATTTACGCACACCGCGATCCTGGAGTTTTCCCTGCCGCCCAATGTGGGGGCAGGGCTTGACCAGTCTAAAGGCAAGCCCAAACTCAAGCTCATGGTACGGATCGGCACCGATTATGTTGGCATCGTGATGGGCGACAAACTCCTCGATTCACTCGGCGTATCTGCGGGAGTGTTTCCGTTCGCAGAGCTTGCGGAAAAGCTTGGCGCGCGGCGAAGCGAGACTGAGTTTCAGGACCAAGTGGTGATTGCGTCCACGGACGCGATCGCGTTCAAGCAGGTGGTGCGAGTCATGGACATCTGCAGGGAGACGGGATTTTCCGATATCGGCCTTTCGAGCGCCACCGTTGATCCGGAGACGGGGAAATGAAAAGGCAGAGGCACTCCTTCGGCCTCGGCGACCCTGAAACCGGTACGTTCCGGCCCCAGCTCACGTCGCTCGTGGACGTGATGGCGATCATCCTGGTGTTTCTGATCAAGACCTTTTCAACCGAAGGCAATATCATCACCCCGTCCTCAGACCTTGAGCTGCCGGTATCCACCTCGGCGAAACAGCCGTCGCCGCGCTGGTCGATCGAGATCGCGCGCGACCATATCCTGTCCGACGGCAGCCTGATCGCGTCGAACAGGGGATACGAGAAGAATGACTCGCTCTTCATTCCCGAGCTGCATCAGTGGCTGGTAAACAAGCGGCGGCTGCGCAACGACACCACGTCAAAGGCGCTGATCCAGTGCGACAAGGACGTGCCGTATGCAATCGTCAAAAAAGTAATGTACACCTGCAGCAGGGCCAATTTTATTGATTTTTCAGTACTGGTCATCCGGGAGGAGTAACGGTGGAAACAACCCGCGACCGGATCCTCAAAGGGTATGAGATCGAGCCTGAAGCGCTCGTGTCAAAGGGCGAATGGCTGTTCCGGAGCGTGACGCTTCTCTCCTTTGCCGCGTTCGGCGCCATGGGAGGATATCTGGCTACGCACAATCCCCCGCCCGAGCTCATCGAGGAGCGGCTGGCCAAGGAACGGCAGGTGTCGTTTGTTATCGAGGAGGAGAAAAAACCGGAGCTGGTGGTCCAGCCGAAACCGATGAAAGAGCCAAAACCTGCGGCGCCGGAAAAAAAGGAGGAAACGCCGCAGGAACCGGTCGACCTGACCAAAAAACCTGAGCTGAACCAGAAGATCGAAGACCCCACGCCAGACAATACCCAGGCCCAAACAAAAAAACCGGAGCGCCGGGTGTACGGGCTGCGCAAGGTGCATGCAATCGGTCTGGGCAGCGGCGGATCGGCATCGGAAGCGGTGATCGGCAAGCTGGGCAACACGCTCGCTACCGATATTGACACGTTTACCGTTACCAAGGAGGAAGTCAAAGGCACGGTCGCGCCGGTCACCAGGGTGCAGACCTATCCGAAGCTCAAGGCGCCGGTCAAGCCGGAATATACGAAAGAGATGTTAGAAAACCGTGTCGAGGGAAGGGTCAAGGCGCATATCCTCATCGATGTTGACGGCAAGGTGAAAAAGGTGGTGGTGCTCAATGACCTGGGATACGGCACGAAGGAGAAAGTATACGAAGCGTGCATGAAACTGGAGTTCGAGCCTGCTCTGGCAAACGGCAAGCCGGTTGCGGTGTGGTTCGCGATAACGTTCAGGTTTGAGATGCTGGAATAGCCAAGAAGGAATGAACCGTCTTTATATGAAACGATTTGCGTGCATGCTAACCCTGGCCGCGTGCATGGCCCTTTCAGGCAGCGCGCAGGAGCTGGAGCCCACCGACACGGCCGACTCCCTGGTCGAACAGGCGCCGCTTGAAAAAGAACCGGTGCTCACCAACTTCGTCAAGGCAACGTATCCGGAAGCGCTCCTGAAGCAAGGCATTACCGGCACGGTGATGCTCGACCTGGTGGTCAATGAACAGGGAATTGTCGACAGTTGCGCAGTAGTGAAAGGAGTGCACCCGCTGCTTGACTCGGCCGTCGCGGTCGCGGCCGCCAGATTCACCTTTTCACCGGCAATGGCGGGCGGCAAACCCGTGCCCGTGCTTCTGACCTACGAGTACCGGGTCACGCTCGAGGACGTGGTCAGAACCATTACCGAGTATGTCAACTTCTCGGGCAGGGTGGTGGAACGGGGGACCCGCGCGCCGGTTCCCGGCGCGCTCGTGTATGTGACGTTCCGCGACACGGCATCGGACACCACGATCAAAGTGCCGTTTTCAGCCTACCTGCAAAAGATCGGCACGTTCGAAGGCCAGGACCTGCAGGGCAGCGACCTGGTCACGACTGCGGACTCCGCAGGCGGTTTCACATTCACGTCGCTTCCCGCGGGCAGGATGCAGGTCACGATCCAGGCGCCGGGATGCGAGCGATTCGTGGAGAATGAGACCATCGAGTACGGCAAGGCGCTCGAGGCAACCTACCGGGTCCAGCGGAATGACTATTCTGATTACGAGATCGTGGTATACGGCAAGGCGGAGAAAAAAGAGGTCGCGCAGCGCACGCTCACCCTCAATGAGGTGAAAAAAATCCCTGGATTCGGCGGGGACGCGGTCAAGGTGATCCAGGCCCTGCCCGGTGTTGCGCGCGCAGCGTTTTCCATGGGTTCCATTATCGTGCGCGGGGCGGGCACGGGCGACACCCATTTTTATGTGGACGGCGTGACCATTCCGATCCTGTTCCATTTCGGCGGGCTCATCTCCACCTACAATTCCAATGCGCTTGCAAGCGTTGACCTGTATCCGGGCGGGTTCGGGACACGATACGGAAGCGCGCTCGCCGGCGTGGTGGAGCTTACGGGACGCAGGCCAAAGACCGACCGGGTGCACGGGTATCTGGACGCGAACCTGTTTGACGCGTCGTGCCTCGTGGAAGGCCCGATTTCAGAAAAAGCGTCCTTTCTCGTGTCTGCGCGGCGCAGCTATATCGCGAACATGCTCAGCTTCTTCCTTGAAAAGATCGCGCACGTGGAACTACCCTTCAATGTGGTGCCCTATTACTGGGACTACCTTGCGCGCCTGGATTACGACCTCACAAAAAACCAGCACTTCTATTGCACCCTGTTCGGCGCACAGGACAGGCTCGACCTTGTGGTGAACGAGGTCAGGGGTGGCTCCAGTCGGGTGGATGAGGAGACCAACCGGGCAACCACGGACATCTCTTTTAACATGGCCATCTCCGGCTGGGACTGGGACCTGACGTCCAGACTGCGCAATGAGCTGCGTTATGCGATCTGCGATCTTACGGAGCAGTCCAAGGCGTTCGGTTATTTCACGGTCGACGGCGGCGCGCTTGCGCACTATATCCGGGACCAGTTCTCAATGAAATTTTCCGAGGCGTTCACCTGGAACCTTGGGCTTGATGTCCAGGTTATCCCCTACGACATTGACCTGACCACGCTGAATGCGAAAAATGAGATCGTACGCGATTCATCGCACCTTGACCTTGGGCCGTACGGTGTGTACACGGGTCTCGAGTGGAAGCCGGTCAAGCGGCTCACGCTTATGCCCGGACTGCGGTTTGACTACTATCCTGAGTTGATCTATGACGGGTCGGTGGTGCCCGAGTTCTGGAACTACCGGGGATTTAACAACAACCGCGGCATTTCAGGAGAGCCGTCGCTCCGCGTGTCGGGCCGGTATGAACTCAATGACATTCATACGGTCAAGCTTTCCGCAGGAACCTACAACGAAACGCCGCAGCCGCTCGGCCAGGCCATTGATAACATCTGGGGTAATCCGAGCCTGCCCGCGCCCAAGGGAAGCCAGTACGTCGCGGGATATGAGTGGAAAATAACCGACCTCATCCACGCCGACCTTCAGACCTATTTCAACCGGCAGTGGGACGTTGCGCGCACCCCGTCAAGCCGGGAGCTGGCCATAGATCCATCGCTTCCGACCTATATCAGCAATGGGAAGGCGCGCATGGGTGGCATGGAGCTCATGCTCAAACACGAGCAGGGGCAGCGGTTTTTCGGGTGGCTGGCGTACTCCCTGTCCCTGAGCCAGCGCTGGGACTACCAGAACGAAAAGTGGACCGTGTACACGCATGACCAGACCCATAACCTCCAGCTCATCGGCTCGTACAAGCTGCCGCTCCAGCAGGAGACCGGGGTGCGTTTACGGTACGTTACCGGCGATCCCACGACCCCGCTCTATCCGAGCACAACGTTCAACGCGGGGATGGCCCGTCGTTACGAGCCCAACGTCGGCGAGTACAATTCAGACAGGGTCGATCCATACATCTCGTTTGATGTGCGGTATGAGAAAACCTTTACCTACAACACCTGGCTCTGGCACCTGTATGTTGACGTGACCCATTTCGAGAACCTGTTCGGCAAGGGATACAAGAGTCCTGAAATGGGACAGTACCGGTGGAACTATGATTACAACTATCAAGCGGTTTTTTCCGATGTCACGCGGCCCGCACTCGGGATACGGGTGGATTTTTAATATGCATACGCAAAAAACCAACACCAGCCGCTGCGCAACCCGCCTCTTTATCAGATGGCGGATACCGTATATGCTCCAAGCCCTGCTTGTCGTGTCCGCGCTTCTGTGCGAGCCGTTTCCCACGCGCTATGACCGGATCGAAGACAATGCGGTGCGTTCGACCGGGTTCACCTATTATCCCTATGCGGAAGGCGCGCCGGGCGATACCATCCGAATCCGCGCCTTTTTCCCGGGCAAACCGGTCACGTCGGTCTCGTGGCAGATGTCGTACAGCCGCGTGTTTAATGTATACGCCTCGCGCGACACGGTGCTCGATGTGTTTGACATTGACGCGATCGCCGTAAGCGACCGGCTGCCGGATTCCGTCGACATCACGTTTGCGATCCCGGAATCCACCTTCTTTTATACCAAGGCCATTTTACAGCAGGCG
Source organism: Chitinispirillaceae bacterium (assembly GCA_016932075.1). The sequence goes on from JAFGDP010000006.1 coordinate 41,679, forward strand.
CTTGACCTGTGCAAATCAAGGCTGCCGGCAGGCATGCGGAACATGACGCAGCAGGACCTGGCTGGCCTGCTTCTGGACTTCGGCAATACCGACCTGGGCGACGCCGCGGCGCTTGCGGCGTTTCTGGACCGCTGGAGCGCAACTTTGGACGTGACCATGGACGACCCGGCGCTCATGGAAACGCTCACCGAAGTCGGCACCGCGCTCCTGTACACGTTCTCGGTTTCCGGCGTGGTGTATGCCAACGCGACTGCCGGGGACGGATCACGGCTGCGCGTCAAAGGCGAGTTCACCATTCGGTACAACCGGCGGTTCCAGAACACGGTGCTGGCGCCGCTGGTGCCGGTCAACCGGAACCCTGCGCTGCGATGGGTCGGGATGTATACGGTACAAGGCAGCAACGTCTATTCGTTTTCGCCGTCAGATCGAGATTTCGACGGAAAGGTCACTTTTTCCTATTTATATAATGAACTCTTCCCCGACAGCGCTGTTGACACGGTCGTCATTGACACCGGGTACTCGTACTTCCTTGCCGCCGACTCCGGCATCATGTCCTACACGCTGCACAGGGGCGACTCCGTACAAATCAATGACACGACCTGGCTCGTGCTGGACCATGACACGACCATTATCGACACGGCGCTTGACCGGATCACGTTTACCAACTCAAGCGGCCGCGACACCTTTGAACTCGAAACCGTGTACTTTGACTGGCAGTATCAGAACCTTGCGCTCGATTCGGTGACCGAGCCCCTCGACTCGCTCCTGTTTCTTTTCCCGGGCAGCACCAACGGCGGCGGCGGTCAGTCGTCCATCGTCAAGATGCTGCCCTCGCTCGATCCACGCATGAACCGTGCCCGCATATGGGTCACGGCCTATGACTACCTCCTCGGCGAGTACAACCGGCCGTCAGCATTTGCAACACGAAACGTGGAAATAGGGTTCAGCTATACGGCTGCGTATAAAAATGCTCGCCAGTAAATAGCGCTGAGGAAACGGAAACAGTCAACGCGGTACCACCAAAGCATCTGTTCTTTGAGCCGCTTGGCAGAAAAGGCATGTTCGTGCCGGGGTATGACCGGAAGGGGTGCGGTCCCATGGTTACCAATAAAATTGTTCGATCTGCCGGTACCGGCCGGTGACATGCCCCAGGCATGATTGCAGAATATTTGCCGCAACAGGAATCAGCGCCGGTGGAGAAAAGGTTTGGATGTAGTTAGAATATCCTGCACAAATAATAGCGTTAAAATATAGTTGTTTCAGCGATCAGTACCGTGCACTGAACACGTTGCCATTCCGATAATTTCGTAAATCAATTGCAGAGACGAAGCTTCCCAAACCCCGCATCAAGCTCCAATCTGCCTCTTCCGCAACAAATACATGTCCTGTTTCAGGTCCGGATACGTCAATCCCGGCACATGACAGACAATCTGGGTCTTTTCCCCGTCCCACGTGGAATAGGCATATTTCTTCGGATGATAGGCGCCGCAGCAATTCTGCCCCTCAAAGGGGGTCTGGACCATAACCAGAATCCCGTTGTCATAGTGGGCTCTTGTCTTTTCAGGTATGGTATCCCTGAATTGATCCCCATGCACGGTGATGAGAAGATAGCCGCCGGGCTTGATAATTCGCAGCAGCTCATGATACCAGAAATCCTGAATGTCTGGGCTAAGATGCGTGAAGACCGAAAGGAGGTAGACAAAATCAAAGTACTCGTCGGCAAAGCACAGGCGACCGACAAGAGGATTGGTATGATAATTTTTTCCGAAAAATTTTCTGCACCATCGAATGAGGTAGGGATTGTAATCACAGCCGTGGACCTCACCCTTGAAGTCAGACCACTGCCTTGAAAGACGCCCAACGCCGCACCCGAAATCAAGAATTCTTTGGAACGAATCAAGTTCGATATGGTTCGACGTTAACACTTCTTGAAAGTGATGTACCAACAACCGTCCTGCATTCATGAAATTGCCCGGATTTAAACCGCCTACCACATAATAGTTCAAATACGGCGGCGGCAGCGGCTTGTTCACCGATGCCTTCTCATATGCGCTGAAAATTTCAGGTTTCTCAAGAGCGTTAAGCGTGATTGCCGCATGAGCTTGCACCGTATTCTTGCTGTAATCGGAAAAAGTCACGTTGGATACCGGCGTGTCCGGCCTTTCCTGAAGCACTTTTTGATAGCAGCTCTTTGCCGTGTCGGCAAACCCTATGGACAAAAAGTAGTCGGCGCATTCCATGAGAGAATTCGCGAAAATCGACGAATCACATGTTGTCGGACCGACCATCTCAATAATGGAGCGGTGTAGCTGCAGGGCCTCTTGGTGCCGATTCGAATCAAACAATATCTCCGCCAAAATGGAAATGGCGGTAAAATCTTTGGGATTGAGGGCAATCGCCTTTTTCGCATGAAGCTCCGCATTTTCCTGGTCGTTTCTGAGCAGCTCGATCGCCGCCATTCTGGTGACTGCGGGAGCATACGTCGGATAGACACGGGAGAGCTTCTCATTATCCGCATAAACAACATCCACGTTGCCATTACTGCTTAACAAAGAGTATTCCATCCATTCAAGCAGCCAGTATGCCATGCATGATGTCCTTTCAATCCACCAGTGGTTTTACAGTCTGTTCCATACCTCCACCTTTCGTATGCCCCTATCTCACGTACTTCATATTTTCCCTTGTAATCTTATTCCTTCCCCCGGGCGAAAAAATCCGGCCCGCCGTAGATCCCCATGTCGTTGCGCGAGTCGTCGGCGTCTTTGAATGCGGAACCGGGATCACCGCCGTTGATGCAGGGGGAATAACGGGACAGGGAAAAACGCGGCCGCTTTTTCGCGCCGTATTGCGCATAGGTTGCGGCGCGCGGCTTTTTCTGTATGATTTTGGCCAGCTTCTTGTCCTTCACCTTTGCGCTGTCGGTCGGCATGGTCACGTCACGTTCGAACGCGATCGAATCCGCCCTGGTCCGGTAAAAAACCGGGTCGCATACCTTGTTGTAGGCGAAATCAACCGAGTCCTTTGACTTTTTCATGCGAGTCAGGCGGCCGAGGCGCGGATCGCAGTCAAGAAAATTGCCGTCATGATTCCTGAATACACAGTTGTACTCAAACCGTATCTTTGACGTGCCGTCGCCCCACAGGCCGTGATTACGATTGTTGATGATGATCGAATTCGCGATGTGCGGATTTGACTGCTGCACCCGGATTCCTGCAACGAAATTGTTCACGATCACACAGTTATAGACGAGCATGGAGCCTTCGTCAACACCGTTGATGCCGATATTGTTCTGTTCGAGGATGCAGTTCCTGACCAGCGGATTGCATCCGCCCGCCGTGACACCGAAGTAGGCTCCGGTGATATCGGCAAACGCGATCTCGTTGAACTTGCCGTTGACTTTGTCAAATATGATTCCGTACCATCCCAGTCGGTTGGATCCCACTTCTGCCGGCGCAAACACAATACGCTTGGTTGTTCTGCCGATGCAGGAGAGCGTGCCCTGGACCCGGATCGAAATGCTGCCGGAATCAAGACGATCATACTGCGGCACCTTGGCAGGAATAAACCGCTCCTTGTTGACGACTACCCTCACGCCCGGATCAATGGTCAGGTGGGAAAAACGCGGGATCAGAACGTCGCATTCGACAATATACGGGCTCCCCGCCCGGTCCCACCGGTTTTCGCCCTTGAGCACTCCTCCCACCTTGGTTTCAGCGAAGAGCATGCTGCCGCAGAACAGGGCCGCCGCGAACAACAACCGCAAAAGATAAGCACGTTTTTTCATAATGCGGGTATGATCCCGTTAAAGGTAAAAAAGAGCGACCACTGCCGTACCGCAGCCGCAGCGATCATAATGGTGATGCCGGCGTATGGATTGTCATCATTGGAAGCGGTTTTTCCCTCTTTCCGCTTAAACGTGACCATCCCGTTCCCCTCCAGAAACGTGACCGCCTCATGGTGGTTTTTGGTAATGTTTATTTCCGAGATAAGATCCCAGAACTCCTCGCCCTCAATCGCAATGGTCGCCCGGCTGCCTTCAGAATCAGGCGCATCCAGGCAGGTTCTGCTGATCGCCAAGACAAGCTCATACACCGCGTGCGAAGGCGTGGCAGAACGCTCGAACGTCTTCTGCAGATAGAGACGCAGAAAATCGCAGTAATCGGCAAGCCGGATTTTATCGGCAAGGCGCACCCCGGTGCCGGAGTATTCAACAAAGCCGTGCGTTGCCAGAAATTCACAGATGCGCACGATATTCTGCTCCGACGTGTCCAGAAGCCGCGACAGGGTGCGCTTTGTCTTCGCGTAATCGATACGTTCGCCGTACTGGCAGAACTGATAGTACAGGGCAAGGATGATGTTGATGCCGTGCTTTCCACCGCCAATGCTCTGCAGGAGCCGGTTGGCGTTCCGTATTTTCTGGCTGGTCATTTTGGCGATGGTCATGAACCAGTTGGGAACGCCTTTGACCCGAGAATGAAACAGGTCGGCGTCAATTATGCTGACCGTGCACTCATCAAGTGCGCGCGCGGAAGCGCTGCGCGGCCTGCCGTCGATAAGCGCCATTTCGCCGAGCACCGAGCCTTTTCCCAGGACCGCCAGTTCCACCTCGCGGTTGTTTTGCGTCCGGTACACCCGCACATTCCCGCTCTGAATGATATACAATTCACGGGACCGGTCGTTCTCGTGAAACAGATGAGATCCTGGTTTGAACTTTTTTGTTGGAGGGTTCATACGGTCCGGTGCATAATTTATACTGTAGGTGGTCGCTACACGGCATGGCGCTGTCGGGCGGTATCCGTGAACGTATTTGCATGCATTAAAATTGTACTGATAGTACTGCTGCAATGCAAGGATAAACCATTGATGATGAAGAACCTGCTTCCCTTTCCGCTGCTGACCGGTCTGCTTTTCTGTTCCTGCTACCAGGGTGAGCGGGTCTCTTTGACGATTGATTTCTCGCAGGCGCACACCTGGAAATACATGTTCGGCGTCGACATCACGGGCAAGGCATCCGCCACGGATTCAGCCCGGGATTTTTCCTCAAGCATCCGCACCTATCTTACGGGCGAACGGACGCCGCACGATGCCGGCGCGGTGCGATTCAAAACCGGCCAGACGATGATCAAAAGCAACTTTATGAGCGAAACGGAGCGCACGCACCTTGAACGGCAGTGCGAAGATATCGTGCTCTATTTTTCGCCGCGGGAGGGCGCATTGCTCCCGGTGGATACCACGACCACACCGCTTTTCAATTTCGGCGGATGGGACCTGTTCCGCAGTTTCGCCCGGGTGCTGCCGGTGCTGCCGGAATCGCCCATGAGCGTTGGCAATTCATGGGAGCGTGAGCGGACCATTCCGATCGAGACGAGCGCGGGTAATGCGCTGGGGTATCTGTTCCAGTCGTTTATTCTCGACAGCGTTACCATGGTCGATTCTTCGCGGATCGCCGCACTAAGCTGGCAATTCACCTATCGCATTCAGCCCGATTCAATCGGCGTGCTCGACTCCCTGCCACTCCGCGGATCCGGGAGCGGACACGCGATGATCGATCTGACTAACAGGAGAATGGTCAAGGCGCACGCATTTTTCGAAGTACCGGACAAGAAGGGGGCTCCAACCAGCGCATCATGGCAGGAGACCGCGCATGTTGAGCTTGTCAACTAGACAGGATACGTTCATGGTGTTTTTCCGTTTGCCGTTGGGCATGCTCGCCGTCTGTATGCTCGTCCTGAACACGTGGTCGCTCACCTTTGACGCGAAAAAAAACCGGTATGTGGTGGACTCGGAACTGGTCATTACCTACAGCGTCGTGATCCCCCAGGGGAAAACGCTCATCATCAAACCCGGAGTCAAGGTCATTATTGACGGCTACCATTCCCTGACCGTGCGCGGCCTCATTCTTGCCGAAGGAACCACTGACATGCCGATCATCTTTACTGCGCTTGACCGGAAAACCGGCTCGCGCGAACCGCCCGAGTGGAAAGGGATCGAAATAGTGGGCAAGAAGGCCAATGGCCAGTTCCGCCACTGCCGATTCGAAGGAGCGTACCGCAACCTCGTCTGGTCATCACGGCCCACGTTTGATTCCTGTGACTTTACCGGTAACCATTACGGCATCTATTGCGCCAACCGGGCCGTGCCCCACATCAGCAACTGCCGTTTCTTCCGAAACTCATATGGCATTGCGGCAGATTATGCTGTTCCTTTCCTCATGAACAATATCATAAGTGAAAACAAGATCGGCATGTATCTGCAGCTCTGTTCTGAAACCGTGGCAAACAGGAACAGGATCGTGGCCAACGAGGTAAACATCTACTCTGAAAATGCGTTTGGAAACAATCGTGGTTCGTTTTCTCTGCAGCGACTCTGGGACCTGATGCAGCAGCTCTATTAAGGGCCACCCCGACATCATGACATTCCATTCATACCGTCATAACGGTTAATGCGCATTTTGTAGCAAGGGATACGTTTTTTCTTGCTGATTTCTGTGGAAATCGCACTTGATTTCACTATCGGAACGCGGTATTTTTATACTGACCTATAGGTACGTAAGGAAATTGGATGCGACGAACCAAGGAAGACACGGAAATTTCGAAGCTGCGCATACTGATGGCAGCGGAGGCGGAGTTTTGCCAGCGCGGGTTTGTTGCGGCCAACATGGACGCTATTGCCCGGGCGGCGGGCATGACCAAGGGCGCCATATTCTGGCACTATGAGAGCAAGATAGGGCTTTTCAAGGCGATCCTTAAACGGGCCACGAGCAGGATCAAGGACATATTCAGGGAAACGTTCTCAGCGTCAGAGACCGGGCTTGTTCTGGAAAAATGCAGGGAGGTTTTTAAACGGGTTAAAAAGGATAACGCATTTGATGTGCTCCTCGTCCTGAGTGATTCTGATAAAAACGCGAATATTCCGAAAGACGTGCTTGCTGAGTGCAGAAAGGACATTGCTGGGATATTGAACGAGGCAGGCCGTATTTTAACGGCCGCCAAAAAGAGCGGGGAGCTGCGCAATGACACTGATATTCAAAACGTGCTTATTACCATGATACTTATCATGAGCGGGTTTGCGAAAATAAAGGAGTTCAGGAGCCTGATCGACCCGATCGGCAGGAGCATTGACGATGAGTCGGTCATTAATACGATTTTCAACGGGCTTCTCTCGTTTCAAAAGAGGGAGTCATGAACGAATGGCGTTTTTTTGCTTTTTTTTACATACTGATTGATACGTATAATTAGGTCAGTAACTGTTCACAGGATGAGGAAGGCAATTATGCGATCAGGAGCAGCCCTTAGCGCAATGGCAGCATGGTTCATGCTGCCCGTTACGGTGTATGGCCAGGGACTTTTCGAGAGCGCGATAAACGACAGCTGCATGTCAGTCACTGCACCGGCAAAATCATTTTCACTAAGCGGACATGTCAAGAGCACTCTCTGCGGCGGTCAGAACAGCGACAATGAAGCGGTCGTTTCCGCCGGTAACACGCGCGTGGCGCTGACACTTGCTGCAGAAAAGCCCGCTATGGGCAAGGCATTTGCCGAAGTGCGGCTCACTGCGGGAACAATCAGGGATTCATCAGCCGTCTGTTGCGACGTGCGCGAGGCGTGGGTCTCTGTCTGCAAGGGGCCGTTCGACATCAAGGCAGGAAGGCAGATTATCGTATGGGGCAGGGCGGACGCGATCAATCCCACGAACATGATTACGCCAAAGAACGAAACAGTCCTTTCATCGGAACATGACGACACGCGAAAGGGAAACGAGCTCATCCAGGCAAAGGTGAAGATCGGTCCTTCGTCCCTCCAGGGCATATGGGTCCCGTGTTTTCGGCCCGATGTTCTGCCCATCGCCGGGGCGGACATTCCTGCGGGAATAACGATTGCGGACCCGGCCTATCCTGATACCCGGCTTGCCAATGGCGGGTATGCGCTCAGGGCGGAATTGACCCGGCCGTCAATTGACGGCTCGATTTCCTATTTCAACGGGTATCCGACCATGCCCGGATTTGATTTCACGCTGACGCAGGCCGGGCTGGGGCTTATCCCGCGCGCATATCGAATGCACGTGGGCGGAGCTGATTTTTCCACGGTCATCGGATCAATCGGCCTGCGCGGAGAGGCCGCGATAAAATACCCGTCAGCGGAACATGAAACGCACGTGCATGTTCCCAATCCGCACGCGCAGTATGTATTGGGCATCGACAAAGGGATCGGCAACTGGAGCGTGCTGTGCCAGTATTCGGGATGTTACGTTTTCGATTATACGGAGGTGGAGGAAGCAATGCTGACCGACCCGTTCGATCCCCTTGCGCAGGCAGCCTATGCGTATGCGCTCGCTTCAGCCGAAATCCGGCAACTCAACAGGCTGTTCATCGGCACCGCGGATGAAACAAACCATTCGATTACCGGGAATCTGCAGTGGAACACACGGTATGAGACCCTGCACCTGAAACTTGCCGGCATGTACAATGTCACGACCGAAGATTATGCGATCAGTCCGGGCGTTTCATACGACATTGCCGACGCCGTCAACCTTACCGTGGGAGGTCGGTATATTGACGGGCCAAAAGGAAACCTGAACAACATGGTCAGCAACCTCATGAGCTTTGTGTACGCCGAATGTAAAGTGTCGTTCTGACCTTTTTACCGGGGACCTCGCGTAATGTCAAAAGATTCCTTTGTCATACAATACCGGTGGTGGATAATAATCGGCTGCCTGCTGCTGGCCGGGCTCATGGGATATCAGCTTAAAAACATGGAAATAAACGCTGATTTCCTTTTCATGTTCTCGGAAAAAATGCCGTCCCGCATCAATACCGAGAAAATAGAAACAATCTTCGGGTCCAATGACGTGCTGTTTATACTTTTCGAAGCGAAGGACGTGCTGGACAAGGCAACGCTGCGCCGGGTGAGGAGCATCGGCCGGGAGTGTGCGAGCATAAACGGCACCAAAAACGTCCTGTCCCTTTTTGACACAAAGGACATCAGCGGTGAAGACGGCGCCATGATCGTGGAGCCGGCAATAACCGCGATTCCGGAAACGGCTTCGGAGCGCGAAGCGCTCAGGAGGTCGCTGTCGGGTAACGAGCTTGCCAGCGAAGTCGTGGTATCCAAAGATTTCACGGCGACCGCCATACTCCTGACCCTTGACCTCGATGCTTCGAAGCCGGAGTTGTACCAGGAAGTGCGCAAGGCGGTCACTGCGTTCCCGGGCAATGAAAAGGTGCTCATCGGCGGCATACCGGCGTTTCAAACCGTTATCGTCGAAAGCATTACCCAGGATATCCTCGTCCTTATCCCGGGAGCGCTGCTCGTCATCCTTGCCATACTGTTTGCCTTTTTCCGGCAGCTACGCGGGATAGTTCTTCCCCTGTGCGTCGTGCTCCTGTCAACCGTATTCGGCATGGGCATTCTGCCGCTCATGGGATGGAAAATGACCCTTCTGTCGGCGATCCTTCCCATCATGGTTGTGGCGTTTTCCAACAATTACGCCATTTACCTTATCGCGCGATACAAGGATCTGTGTGCCGGAGCAAGAACCCTTACGCGAAAACAGATCGCGACCGATGTTTTCAGGACCCTGAACCGTCCCATACTGTTCTCCGGAATCACCACCATGGTCGGGCTGCTCGGCATGATCTCCCATGCGATTATTCCGGCAAAACAGATAGGCATAGCCGCCTCGATCGCGATAGGGTTCTCGCTTTTCGTGAGCTTGTGCGGTATTCCGGCGGTGTTGTCGCTGTTACAACTTCCTAAGGAGAATTCAAAAAAGAGCGCCCGACGCCGTTCCGTTCCATTATTAAATACGGTTTTGCGCAGAGCATCGGACATGGTGGTACATCATCCCAAGGCAGCGTTGCTCGTGGCGGCAATCATTGCAGCGGCCGGTATCGGATGCACGACCTTGCTGCATGTCGACGCAAACCAGGAGAACCTTTTTGGAAAGAACCACCCGATCAGCAGGTGCACGCGGCTGATCAACAAGTATTTTGGCGGGTCGCAGAATGTTTCAATTCTGTTCGAGTCTGATGCAAAAGATCCCCGGTTTCTGAAAAAACTTGAACGATATAAAGATTCGTTGCAGCGATTGCCCGGCGTCGGACAGGTGAGCTCCATGGCCGACGTCATACGCATCATGAGCAAGGCGCTCAACGATACGGGAGAGGCGGGATACAATCGCATACCAGAGACGCGCGAAGCGGTTGCGCAGTATCTCGAACTCTATTCGATGAGCGGAAGTCCCGATGATTTCGAACGCCTGGTCGATTTCAATTACGAAAAGGCCCAGTTCGTGGTGCGTATCAACGACGGGGCCACGCCGGTGGTCAATTCCGTTGTCCGGAAAATTGAGGACATGGGCAAAGAGGATCCGGAGATGACAGCCGTGGGTGGATGGGCCGCCATGTTTGCCGAGCTTGCGGCGGCTATCCTGAAGGGCCAGGTGCTGTCGATCGTGTTCGCCTTGTGCGCCATCGTGATTCTGGTCATGGTGATGTTCCGCTCGCCGGCAGCCGGATTGCTGTCGTCGATACCGCTTTTATTTGCCATTATCATCGGATTCGGCATCATGGGAGCGTTCGGCATCAACCTGGACATGGCCACCGCGCTCATCACCTCGATCGTCATCGGCACGGGCGTGGACTTCACCCTGCAGTTCCTGTGGCGGTACCGCGCCATACTGCGCAGCGGCGTGGCGCACGGCGAGGCGGTGAAGCAGACCTATTCGGTCGTGGGCCGCGCCATCATGTTCAATGCCTTTTGCGTGGCGTCAGGGCTGGGGGTCATGATCCTTTCGTCAATACCGCCGCTCAAATA
>JAFGDP010000105.1 GCA_016932075.1 Chitinispirillaceae bacterium
AGGAGCATGCCGCCCCCTCCCTAAGCCGGCTCCGAGAGCTTACAGAACAGCAACGGCGCGTTGCCCGGCCACGGTCGCTCCGGTAAATTTTATGATATAGAGTCCCCTGGGCAGCTCATTCCGCAACGGAATGCGGGAGATCCTCTTTGCATCGTCAGCGGTAAAGCGAAGCACCATGATCCGGCGCCCGCTGAGATCCATGAGTGTCAGCGTGCCCTCACACGGCACCTCTGCGGTCAACACACGGCCTGTCGGCGAAAACCTGATCTTGAAAATCTGCGCACCGGAAAAGACGGCGTTTCCCGGATTTTTCCTTCCATCATACGGAATTGCCGCGTTTCCATACTGCCCGTTGGCGATAAAGTCTTTGATATTCGCCTCTTCCAGCGCCTCATGCGTTCCGCGAAGCGACTGCACCCTGGCCATATAGGCAGCCGAATCCGTTGGTTTCATGCCTTCCGCGTAATGCCCGGAATAGGGGATGCAGAGATCGATCCACGCGCAGAGCTTGTCCATCTCCTCTTTGGTCAATTTTACGTTGGAGTGGCCGGGTCTCAATTTCGTAATGAGCGCGCTTCTCCCTGAGCCGAACGAATTCGGCCGCAACCCTTCAGCACCGGACATGACGGTGATATAATTGACATACTTCCCTCCGCTGAACCCCGAACCGGAGGTCAGATTATAATACGCTTTGCTCCAGTATCTGCATGCCGTGACATTATCGGCGTCATTGGTAAGCTCTCCGGTCCAGAATGTATCACCAACCAGATCAAGTCCTGACTGGTGGCCGGCTTTATGGCACGACACACAGTTTTTGTCGAGAATGGGCTGAATATGCCGCGGGAACGAAAGGTATTCGTTCGCAAGACTGTAGAACGGTGCAAGCGGCTTGGCGGTTGAGGCGATAGGGTTCGGCACCGGCGGCGGAGAGACATTTTTATCCTCATGGCAGCCGTAACAGGCAAACTTCTCTCCCGGTTGCAGCGTCATCCAGCTCCGCATCGACTGGATCGCGCAGCCATTGGTGTCGATCAACTGTAGATACAACGGCGTGCGCGTCGGAACGAGAAATGCGGCCGAGCCGTCCGATTCCACCGGCATTTCGCCCACGATCCGCTTTGCCTCCCATGAACCCATCCACCGTGCAACCGGCGTGCTCGTATACGCGCTTGCGCCGGTATTGCCGAACCATGGATAAATCCGGTATTCCAGCGCAATGACACGCACTCTGCTTATGGTTTTTGCCCTGACGGTGGAGCCGGTCCCCAATCCGTAATACGCATTGGTCATCTTCACTTCGCCGGTCGGTTTGGTGTAATCCACCTGATAGGCGGTTATGGGCGGGAGGGGCCGCGGCACGAGCGGTATCGGCTGGCTCACCGACATGCCCGCATCCGAGGCGACCAGTTCCCGTTCTCCATCAACGTTCATTAAATAAATCTGGAATTTTGAATTAATGTCCACCCGGTACGATATCAAAAACCACGTTGCATCGAGCGGGTAGGGGTTCTGAAAAAGCTTCGTTTCCTCGGGCACGCCATCCATGCCGGCGTTGGCCGGCCATGTCCGCTTTGGCGCGATAAGCTGGCACGACGCCCTGCCGTTTCTGCCGAGGTTCGGATCGACAATGCACAGATCTCCGCAATACATGCCCATATGACCGGCGGTCGTTGCCATAATTTTGCCGTCGGTGCCGGGAATTTCCCTGGCCTGGGGGAGTGTTGCCGGCACCGAGGTCTGGTTGCCGTAATATTCGATCTGATGGGTCCCGTCGATACTCATGGTAAAAAGGCCGAAAATATTCGAAACGTTCCGGTCGTTGTATTCCCACCGGCAATACAACACCTTTCCGGTGGACATCATGGTCGGATAAAACGTATGCACCTGATCGTAGCCGATACGGCGCAGGTATTTTCCCTTGCCGTTCATGAGGAACAGATTACACGTTATATTGAAATTGCAATCCACCTGGCCGAAGCAGCGGGAGGAGTTGAACACAATATCGCCGTTGGGAAGATAACAAGGCTCGAAATCGGAGACCGTGAGCCCGGTCGGGTCCTGCGTCAATTGCGTGGTAGCATTGGTAGCGATGTCCAGCTCCCAGATATGATACCCGTTATTGTCCTTTGACCAGGCGAACGCGACCTTTGTGCCGTCATACGACAGGCACGGATCTCTCATCACGCCCGTGGCGTCGGAAAGCAGGGTCGTCGGCGTCGCGTAATAATTCGACATCTCGGCGATCATGAGCGCGCTGCCGCGCGTATATTTCGACCCCTTGCTCATCGCCGGAAAATTGAACTTTGCACCTTGAACCGGGGAACTGTACCGGTCGCCGTTCATGTCCTCGATAAAACCGATGATCGCGCCGCCAAGATCAAAATGACGCGCATAGAGCACCTTCTGCAGTTGCGGGGCATAGGCCTCCATCCGGGCGACACGGCGCTGGTGACACGCCTCCAGGTAGGCCTCTTTTGACGAGCCCGGTGCCACCTTTGACGCATAGGTCGGGGGTAATTTGCTGATGATCGCATTGATCGCCTGGGAATAGCCTAGCGTCGCGACCTTGTCCTGCAACTCCCAGTCGGCAATGACCTCCGCAGGGATGGTTGCCGGCATTTTTTCATCGATGGCAGCCGCACTTCCGGCAGAGCCAGGCACTAGGCAAACCACTGCTGCGGCAACAAGAAAAAACCCCCGCAAACACCGGGCGAGCCCTCTTTCTCTGCATTTCTGGACGCACGTTTCAATCATGGTGTCCTCCCAACTGAAAGATGTGTGGCTATTGAGCGATTCCTATGGTTCCCAGGTATGCATTTTCATAATTAGAGGCTGTCCTAAAAGTACCCCTTACGCCGTCATACCGGCGAAAGCCGGTATCTTGGTGCCTTAAATCAGCCCAGAAGATGGACTCCGGCTTTCGCCGGTATGAGTATGGTGCCTAGGGCACGGCAGAACGGTTGTCGGATAAGCTATCGTCGATAATCTATACTAGAAAAAAAGTTTATTCGACGGATTATGCGAATAACCAGAAATACCGTGGAATTGCTGTACCACACCTGATAGACTGTATTAGGTGGCATAGCGCCCTTTTGACCTTCGATACGATAGGTTGTTTAACAGGTCTACGTCCTCGGTATTCAGCCGCGCAAGCTCGGCCCGGCGGAATGCCGCTGCCGTAGTAGAGCAGCTTGAAGAAAAGACGGTTGCGAAGCTCTAATTCGGCCTGCGGATGATTGAGAGGCGCAAGCGGATCCGCAATCTGCTCTCGATGCGGCTCTTTAAAAAGAGCGATTCGTTTAAACGGCCGCATTCGGATTTGCGCTGCCGGATTTTCCTGCACGTTCAGGAAGTCGCACTGGTTGCGCAGGGCACGAAGGCGGTGTCTCATCGAGTACGTCTCACGCTGCCCGTTTTCATTGGCCAGAATGGTATTGTCTGCACCGGGTACCACACCATGATACCCAGGGCGTGCTGTTTACACTGCCAAAACCGCCAGAGATAGAGCGGGCGCGTCTGCACTATGCGCTTGACGAGGCTGACTATGCTCCAGGAGCCACGGCGCTCCTGAAGTTTACCCCGAGCCTGTCGAGGGGGCCTATGGAATACCCTGTCTACGCTTGGTCTCACTGTTACCAGCTCCGACGCAAGACTCTGTACTGGTGGGTGGCTAACCCTTGCCAGATACAGACTTGCTGAGAACGTCCATGCTTCGACCAGCTCGTCGAGAATGTGGCCCGTTGCCCGTTCAGCCTTACTTGCATGGTCTCTCTAACCAAGGACGGCAAGATTCTCTATCATGCCGCGCACCCTAATTGTCTGCCCTTTCCGGTGTCTGGTGACGCTTCCCTGATGGCCGGAATACCCCGCAACAACAGGGGATAGCATCAGATCAGATACTACAAAATGCCCCAAGTGCGGCGGGACAATGAAAATTGTGGGATTTATAGAAGAATCCGAGGTGATCGAGAAAAACCTGCGGCACTGTAATCTCTGGAAAGAGACCCCGTGCCCACCGCCGACCGTATCCGCGGGGCCGTCCCGACACAGAGTCGAGAATGGCCCGACCCTTGACTACGCATTTTTCGAGCAGAATTGAGTATGATAAATAGCGGTTGAATAATCGCTTGCTCTCCAAGCCCAAGCAGAGCTTTTTTTGATTTGACAAAAGACCCCAAAACGGTTATATTGATTGCATAAGGCGTAGCACTATCTGGTCGGCGGAAGCGGGAATTCCTCGAGTTTTATATCAGGTGTAAATGGGAAAATTCTATTCACCAGCCCGCTCCCGAAAAATCAAATTTCCTATCAGTTATTGCCGCAATGAAGCTTTCGGATTGTGTACCGCGTAGCCGACATGACAGAAACCGTTTGCTGATCGTGGCGGCGGTCCTGATTTTTCTCTATTTTCCTTCACGAATCGTGCTGCTTACCGTATTCACGCCGATCGGATCGGACGTTGACCTGTACGCACGGTATGCCTATGTGCATAAACTTGCACAGGAAAAAAAGTCCGGTTTCTACGATCTGTACCGGGAAACCGGTATGCGCGATTCACTCTATTCCTGTTATTCGCTTCGTGACCTTACCGCGATTGCCTATCCGCCGCTTGCGATTCATTTCCTTACCATTCCCACGCCGTTTGTTCTGCACGGCAGGACCGTCGTCTCGATGGCCCTTGATGATTTCGTGCCGCGTTATCATGCCGCGTATCGCCGGTTGTGCGCGCTTGCCGAGAGCGTGCTCATCATTGCAGGATTGTGCCTGATGCTGGCTGTTTACCGGGAAGAACGGACGGTTGCAACGCTAATGAGAAGTGGCATGCTCTGTGGCGCCGGGGTATTGTTGCCGCACCTTATCTATGACCGGCTCGACGTGGTGCTGGCCGCACTGCTGCTGCTCTCTCTTACGGCACTGTTATCGCGACACTGGTTGATATCGTTTTTCCTGCTTGCCTGCGCAGTGCATTTCAAGCCGGTCCCGGTTTTCCTGATTCC
>JAFGDP010000106.1 GCA_016932075.1 Chitinispirillaceae bacterium
CCTGCTTGTAGGCGACCGCCATGGGATCGCGCGCCAGAAACGGCGGCTTTTTCGCGAGCATTTCGTACATGACGATTCCCAGCGAGTAGATATCGGTCTGGTGGTCGATCCTCTTTCCCAGCGCCTGTTCCGGAGACATGTACTCCGGCGTCCCGAGCGTGAATCCGGTCATGGTGATCTCATCGGTCCGGGAAAAAATTTTTGCGATCCCGAAATCGCTCAGTTTGACAATGCTGCTTTTATCGATCAGGATGTTCTGGGGTTTGATGTCGCGATGGATTACATTATTATTATGCGCATATCGAAGACCGCGGCAGATCTGTTTGGAAAAATCGATGATCTCTATGACCGACATCTCCTTGCGATCGGCAATATAGCGTGCAAGATCCATGCCGTCCACAAACTGCATGGCAAAATAGCGGTACCCCTCGGCTTCACCGTACTCGTAAATACTCACGATGTTCTGATGCTGCAGCAGCGAGATTGCCTTGGCCTCAATCTCGAACCGTTTGGCGAACTCTTCGTCGCGTCCGAAATGGGGCGGCAGCACCTTGAGTGCCACGATCCGGTTGAGCGGGATCTGGATCGCCTTGTAGATATCCCCCATACCGCCTTTACCGAGCCTGCCAAGGACCTTGTAGTGGCTGATACTTTCAGGTAGCGATTGGACGTTCTTCTTTGTAATATTGAGCATAGTCCCGCTGATCGGTTGGCGTTACCGGCGACCGGAGCAGTGAATACGGACCGCGGCCGCCATTAAAATAATTAATCCTGCCCAGAGAAGAAACAGCGGTTGCCACGAATCGCTGGCGGTTAATGGCTGTTCAAGAATGCAGACATGCTTGAAAAAGCCGTATACCGGCCGTGATACCGTGCAGTGCGACAGCACGCGGCCGATCTCTGACATGCGGTCAAAGGGGATGAGAATGCCCGAAAAGAAAATCTGCGGGATGAAAACAATGGGCAGCGTGGTAATCGCCCTGCCCACGGTTCCGGAAAGCGAGCTGATGGCAAGTCCCAGAAGACCGCCGCCAATGGTCCCGGTAAAAATCATAAGAATGGTTGAAAGCGATAATGGAAAATGTTTAAAGAGAAGGCCGAGCGCGAGCCAGAAAAGCGCTCCCTGAATCACGGCAGACATCAGGGCAACGGTAACCTTTGAGCCGAGATAGGACGACAGGGAAAGCCCGGCGCGGTATTCCCGGTCAAGCAGCCGCCACTCGCGGGCGATTTCCTGCGCCGCGTTGATCCCGGTGACCCAGATGGCGGAGATCGTTACGCAGAAATAAAAACTGAGGGGCAGAAAACTCGCGGTGCTCTGGAAAACAAAAGCCAGGAAAAGTGCGATGAGCGGCGCCTGCAGAAGCATGAGAAGAAAGTTCCGCCGGTCACGAAGCATGATCCGGATATAGCGACAGAGCAACATCGCATACTGACGGGAAAGGGAGATTGCTTTCGGCTTGCGGAGTTTCACCGGTGCAGCAGGTGCGGGTAACGGAGGATCGGGCGAATGATGCGCCCGGGCAGCGCAAGATAGAACGGCTGGATTCCCGCTTTCGTCCACCTTTTCATAAATATCAGCGAGCGAGGAGCTGCCGAAGAACTTTTCCAGTTCAGAAGGCTGACCTGCAAACACAATGGTCCCGCGGTTCATGAAAACGATCCGGTCGCAGAACTCGATCTGTTCCAGGGTATGAGTGGTCAGGAGCACGGTATGACCGCGGTCGCTGATACGGCGAAAGAGCTGCATGAATTTCCTGACCAGGCCGGGATCGAGTCCGGCGAGCGGCTCGTCGAGCACGATAAGGGCTGGCGATGCAAGCAGTTCAACACCGAGATGCACCCGTTTCGCCTGTCCGCCGGAAAGCTCTGAAATCCGCTGGGTCCGCACGGCCTCAAGTTCCAGAAGCTCCAAAACATCCCTGATTCTGCTCTCGCGTTCAAGGACGTTGCTGTCACGCGGCAGTCGCAGCAGACACTGCTCGTTAAACGTCTCCATCACGGTCAGCTCCGGATGAAGCAGGTTTTCCTGGGTCACAAATCCGATAGTGGATGCAAACGCGCCTACAAACTGCCGCAGGGGAAGCTGATTGGCATATACGGCGCCGCCATCAATACGCTGGCGACCGCAGAGCGCCCGGACCAGGGTTGACTTGCCTGCGCCTGAGGGACCGAGAATCGCCACAAACTCACCGGCCGGGACAACAATCCCTGCCCGGTCAAGAATCGTACGCTTTTTCAGGCGTACCGTCAGATTGAACGCCTCCAGCCTTATACGGTCACCATCGTCCGCTCTGGCAATACGGCCTTCCCGCACAAAAAGGCGGTACGGACCGATCTGTATGATGTCTCCCTCAGAAACTGCGGCGCGGGAGACCGGCCGGCCATTGACAAACGTGCCATTCGCGCTTCCGTTGTCGCTGAGCAGCAATGTGCCGTCCGGCTGCGGCCGGGCGGATGCGTGAATACGCGATACCAGAGGATGGGAAAGCACCAGATCCGCCTCCGGATCACGGCCGATCCTGATCAGCTCCTTTTCACCGCCGGCAACATCGGTCCCGCTTTGACGATCGCCGATTTTGAAGGTAGGGACGAACCGGAGATGCAGCTCCCGGATTTCCACCCGGTACTCACGAACGCCGAGCGTTACCAGATCACCGTTGCCAAGGGTACGGCTCGACACCGCTTCGCCATTCACCCGCACACCAAAGGTGCTGCCGCAATCGGTGATGGTACAATTGGCCGGATCAAGCCGCAGCTCGGCATGCCGCCGGGAAATGCCCAGCCCCTCCAGTCTGACCGTACAGGAGGAATCCCGTCCGATGGTTACCGTGGTCCCATCAAGCGTAAAACCGATTGTCTCACTTGATCCGTCGTGGTGCATCACACTCGGTACTATCCGTGAATGTAGGAACGGACGATTGCCGCAATGTCGTTTTTTGCTCTCTCAAGGTCGTCATTGATGACCGTGTGTTCGTATTTCCCGTCGCTTTTTGCAAAAACCATCTCCCGCCGGGCGTTCTCCAGCCGGAGCCTGATGGTGTCTTCGTCCTCGCTTTTTCTGGCGCGCAGACGGCGCTCAAGCTCCTCCATGTTCGGCGGCAGGATGAGAATGCCGATCGCCTCGGGATACGCCTCGTCGAACTTCTTTTTTCCCTGCACGTCGATATCCATGATCACATGGTTTCCCGAGGAGACGGCTTTATCAATGGCGCTCCTGGGGGTGCCGTAATAGTGGCCATGCACCATTGCCCATTCGGCAAACTCCCCTTGCTCGATCCGTTCCCTGAACGCTTCCTGGGTTAGGAAAAAGTAGTGCTTCCCGTCTATCTCTCCCGGTCTGGGCCGGCGGGTGGTCGCGGAAATGGAGTACTCCATGCCGGGGAACGACTGCTGTACATGTCGTATAAGGGTATTTTTTCCTGCGCCAGACGCCGCTGAAAAGACAAATATTTTTCCGTGATTCATGGTAGTGAAAAACCGAACGATGTGTTACGGCTGAGGTTTCGACTCCGCCGCACCCTTGTTCCCGTCGGAGGTTTCCAGGCTTTGTTCAGCCGCTTCATCTTCCATAAGAAGGTGCACCTCCATGAGCTCTTTTTTCAGATCATACTCTTTCTGTACCAGATACTCCAGCTTGACGAGCAGATTAATGATATTGTTGAGGGTCCGCGCGACCACGATAAACAGGATAAAAACCGCGATGAAAGCCGCCCCTGCCAGGATATAATGCGCAACCATATCGTCCTCATTGAATTTGGAGGATGCAACGCCGGTATGCATTCTGCAGCGTCCGGCGTGCAGAGGGAAAAATAAGTTCCGCACGTCTTAGAAACGCAGTGGTGTTTATTCGTGAAATCCGCCATAGACGAAGGAGGCCGTTCCCTTGCCATTTGCCTGCTTTCTTGATTTTTACTCGGTAATGAGGTATTTTTAATGAAAAATGCTTTGAAAGGGCACAATGAAAGCGAAGATCCATCCGAAATACCAGAAAGCATCGTTTACCTGTTCATGTGGTAATGTGATCGAGACGCGTTCGACCATCGGCAGCACCCATATCGAGATCTGCAACGAATGCCATCCCTTTTATACCGGCAAGCAGAAACTGATAGATACAGCCGGCCGCGTTGAACGGTTCAGGAAACGCTACGCGAAAGCGGTAAAAAAAGAGTCCTAGTCAGTGAATAACCCGGGAGGACGGGAAGGCATACCCTTTCCGTCCTCTTGCTATATGGAACCAATGGTTACAATAGTCCGGTTTTTATCCTTTCTCCTTGTTCCCGCTTCGGCCGCCGCCCTTGCCGCCAAACCGAAAAAGGTAGGCGGACAGGCGGTTATTGAGGGTGTCATGATGCGCGGCAGGGAAAAAGTATCTCTTGCGGTGCGCAAGCTCTGCGGCGAAATGGTTATTGAAAACGTTCCTTTCACTCCGGCTTCGAAAAAAAGCCGTCTGTGGCGCTTTCCAATACTGCGCGGTGCCGCCAACCTTTATGAATCCCTGGTCATCGGGTACAAAGCGCTCAGCCGCAGCGCAGAGATCGCCATGCAGGACGAGCGCGAGTCCAAAGGCCAGGATACGAACAGGAGCAGCCACACCGTCGGTGATACTATCGCCTCGTGGGCGAGTCTCTCTCTCGCACTCATCATTAGCATCGGTCTTTTCATGTACGCACCCATGTGGATTCTTTCCCGTCTGGTACCGGAAGATTCCGCGATCCTCTTCAATATGCTGGCTGGCATCATACGCATCACCCTGTTCCTCGCTTACCTGATTCTGATCAGCCAATGGAAAGACATGCGCCGGGTGTTTGAATACCATGGCGCCGAACACAAGGCGATCTTCACCTTTGAAGACGGCAA
The DNA here is from genome assembly GCA_016932075.1 of Chitinispirillaceae bacterium. The sequence continues at coordinate 4,861 of JAFGDP010000106.1, forward strand.
GGACCTGACCCTTGACAATATGCGTCCTTATACCACCCTGCATCCGCGGTGCGGGACCAGCTTTCTTCTGCTGGTGGCGCTCATCTGCATTCTTCTCTTTTCCATTGTCGACGCCCTGTACATCCAATTCATCGGCCCGTATCACATGGTGGCGGTACGGCTCGCCGTTCACCTTGCGCTCATCCCGCTGGTCGGCGGGACGTCGTATGAACTGCTGAAGGTTTCCGACCGGTACCGCCGCCTACCGGTCGTGGGCGCGTTTATCATGCCCGGTCTGTGGCTCCAGAAAATCACCACGAAAGAGCCCGATGACACCCAGCTCGAGGTCGCGGCGGTAGCGCTGAAAGCCGCGCTATGATTGCTGAAAAAATAGAAGCCATCCTGAACCGCCGCGCCGAAATTGAAAAGGAACTTGCGTCTCCCGGTATTGCGGGCGATCCTTCCAGAATGGAAAAACTCGGCCGGGAATACAATGCGATCAATAAAAACGTTCCGGTGTTCCGCTCGTATCTTGATACGATAAAGGCCATCAACGATGCCGAAGTCATCATCGCGTCTGAAAGCGACCATGAGATGATCGCGATGGCCCGCGAGGAACTCGCCGCGCACCAGAAACAGCTCCCCCAGGTCGAGGAGAAAATCAAACTGCTGCTCGTACCGCGCGATCCGAACGATCTCAAGAATGCGATCATGGAAATACGCGCCGGTACCGGAGGCACTGAGGCCGGGATCTTTGCCGCCGACCTCTTCCGTATGTATACGCATTACACCGAACGCAAGGGTATGCGCGCCGAAGTGCTGAGTTCAAGCTACGGCGACATCGGGGCTATAAAAGAGATCATTTTTCTCGTCTCGGGGGAGAATGCGTACGGCACGCTCAAATATGAATCGGGGGTGCATCGCGTGCAGCGCGTTCCCCAGACCGAAGCCCAGGGCAGAATCCACACCTCCGCCGCGTCGGTGGCCGTTTTTCCCGAGGCCGACGAAGTAGAGGTGCGTATCGATCCCGGCGACCTGCGAATCGACCTCTTCTGCTCGAGCGGACCGGGCGGCCAGTCGGTCAATACGACCTATTCGGCAGTCCGAATCGTGCATCTGCCTTCAGGTATTATCGTCACCTGCCAGGATGAGAAGTCACAGCATAAAAACAAGGCCAAAGCCATGAAGGTTCTGCAGACCCGCCTGTATGAGAAGCAGCTGGCCGAAGCGGCGGCAAAGGAGGATGCGGCACGCAGGAGCATGGTCTCGACCGGCGACCGCAGCGCAAAGATACGGACCTATAATTTTCCCCAGAACCGTCTCACCGACCACCGGATCGGCCTCACCCGGTACAACCTCGACGCCATTATCGACGGAGCGCTTGACGAAGTAATCGAGGCGCTCTCTCTCGCCGACCGTAATGAAAAGGTCGCTCTGTCGGCGTAAGGTTTTATCCCCGCCGTCGGAATCGGGGAGCAACGAGCGGTCATTATGTCAGCCAAGAGCACGGGTACTATTTTATACGCATGACCGTGTCTCAGGCCCTCGCAATGCTGCGCGACCGGCTCACTCCAGTATCCGGAGATTTCGCGCTTCCCGAAGCGGAAAGAGTGCTTACCTTCCTGCTTGGCTGCAAACGCAGCAATCTGTATCTCAACGGTGCAGAAACGGTACCTGAAACAGAACGGCGTAAAATGGACCGCATTGTTCAGCGCAGGTCGCTTGACGAACCGCTTGCCTACGTTCTCGGATCGACCTATTTTTACAATCGCGAATTTATCGTAGGGCCCGATGTTCTCATTCCCCGCCCTGAAACCGAACTGTTGATCGAGGAGATAGTGCGGAGAGAATCAGAAGCGTATCTTCGATTTATCGATTGTGGTACCGGCTCCGGCTGCATTGCGGCGATACTCACCGAAAAGCGACCGTTGTGGAATTGCATTGCCTCCGACCGGCATGCAGGAGCCCTCGCAGTCGCCCGCAGAAACCGGAAAAGCAATTATTCACTGGTGTGCGGCGACCGATTGGCATGGGTAAAATCCTGTAAATGCCTCGATTTCATCGTCTGCAATCCACCCTATATACCTTCAGCGGAAATCAAAACCCTTCCCCCTTCAGTGCGCGGGTACGAGCCGATTGCAGCGCTCGATGGCGGCACTGACGGTCTGGCTTTCTTCCGGTACCTCGCGACAGCATCTCCCGCGCTGCTTAAACAGGGCGGGAGAATGTATTGCGAAATAGGATTTAACCAGGGTGAAGGCACTATGGCGATCTTTAACAAACACGGCTGGAACAGCATCGAGGTGCGAAACGATCTAGGCGGACAGCCGCGGCTGCTCTTCGCCATACGGCCCGGGGAAAAAACATGACTTTTCTCCTGCCAGGAAACACCCCTTCGGATCCCGCGGGCATGCCCATTGGCGCACTGCCGCCCTGCCGGGTGGCAGTGCGCTGTGCATCTTCGCTTTTCGGCGCCGTTGTTGCCTGCCGCACGGCCATGTATGACCGCCTACCCTTTCTCTCAAAAGCAGCCCCGTATCCGGTTATCAGTATCGGCGGTATCAGGGCCGGAGGCACCGGGAAAACGCCCGTTGCTCTGCTGGTCGGCAGACACCTTCTCTCACAAGGCCGGGAGGTCGCCTTTCTCTCCCGCGGATACGGCAGGAAAGACAGGCGTCCGCGCATCGTTGCGCCTTACGAGACCACTGCGTGGGAGCTGGTCGGCGACGAGCCCTGGCTTCTGCATAAGCGTCTGCCGCAAAGCTGGCTCGGCATCGACGCACAACGCGGCCGGGCCGTACATGCCTTGACAAAGACAATGCATGGCCCTGCAACGTTCGTTCTGGACGACGGTTTTCAGCACCGTGCCTTGCGTCGAACGATCGATATTGTATGTCTCGACGACACCACGCTCCACGACCGCCTGCTCCCCGCGGGATTTCTGCGGGAACGGGTAGCATCGCTTTCCCGAGCGACCGTCGGCCTCGTCATAGGCTCTGCTGCGCAACGGTCTTCGCTCCGGCAGACACGGGATGTTCTGGCGAGGCGCTTTCCAGGCCTTCCCCTGTACGTGCTTTTCCAGGAAAAAGACCGCTGGATAAACGCGGGAACCGGCGAAGAAGCCCAGAAACCGCCCGTTACAAAACCGCTTTTGGTATGCGGCATTGCGCGTCCCGAGCGATTTCTGGACATGGTGAGGAGGGACGGAATCACCCCCCGTGCCGAGCGCATTTTTCCCGATCATCATTATTTTATAACAAATGACTTTCCCGAAACCCGTGAACTATATTACGGTGAAGTAATTACGACCGAAAAAGACACGGTCAGGTTGTGCGGCCGGGGCATCATCCCGGACGAAAAAGTATGGTTTCTTTCGATACGATTGTGTTTTGAGGAACCCAGCGATAATAAATACCTATATCAACTAATCGATAAACACATCTCCAATTTTTAAAAGGAGGGATTTTTCATGCGCGTTATTACTTTGTCAAGCATGATGGCGATGGTGATGGTACTTTGTTTTTCTCCTCAAAACGCATCCGCTGCCGGACAATACGTCCAGATTACAGAGTCATTTGTTAATGTATACGAATATCTTGATCCCAAGTCCAAAGTTATTAAAATGGCGGCAAAAGGCGACCGCCTGGAGCTTATCTATGCCGGTCCTTCGTGGTACAGTGTGAAAGTCGGTTCCCAAAACGGATGGGTCGAACGCACCGCCGGAAAAGTCATCGACCGGCCGAGCATTTTTTCACCCATCATCTCAATAATCCTGATTCTTATCGTGCTAGCCGGAACGATTTACGGGGTTTCGTATTACATTAAAAAACAACGAACAGAAATGGAATAAATACTAGAACGTCTTTGTGTCACCACGCTTTTATGAAATCAGTGCGTGCGGGAATAGTTCCGCTTCTGGCTATCTGCATATTGTTCTCCTCTGCATATAGTGAAAAACTTGTCGAGGTTTCCGTACAGATAACAAAACTTCGTTTCCTCCCCTCAGCCTCATCAGACACGCGGGGATTTGCGCGCAAAGGACAGCGATTCGTTGTGGATGGCGAAAGCGGGCCATGGTATCGGATCCGTCTCTACAATTCAATCGTCTGGATCAGCAAGGATGCTGTTGCCGTCCTTGAAACTTCGGAACCGGTTCCTGCTGACAAGGCAGTTGCATCGGCTCAGCAAGGCAAAGGCGCCGCCACAACCCCTTCACGGGGAACCGTAAGGACCCCTCCGGTGAAAACCGGTACCTCACCGACGTCCGGTCCGACCGTCATTCGATCAACAACCCAGGGAGAAGAGACACTTGCCTCGTCAACCGTGCCACCGGAATCGCTCGCGCTGGCGCGGGCGGAATCGCCGGCACAGCCTGCAACCTCCAGGCCTTCTTCCTCTGCGCCGACGTTCAGGCCGGGCCGTACCGGGACGCCTAAAACATCACGGCCACCTTCATCCGCTCCCTCAACATCGAAAAAAAGGGAAATGCCTACACCGACCCGGACCTTTTTCTCCCAGTTTTCACGGATGCCTCAGGTTCCAAGCGGCGAAGAAGGCTACGAACTTGGTTTTTTCCAGATCGCGGCGCTTAAGGCACCGATTTTTTTCTGGCCTGAGACAACGGCGCACGTCGCCCAGCATTCGAAAAAAGGGGATTTCTTTGTTGTCAGGGAAACGACCGATATCTGGTGCAAAATTGCGCTGAAGGATACTGCCGGCTGGGTGCTTCGCAAGGATGGCGTCATTACCGACAGGCCGGTTTCGGATTTCTTCGAAGGTTTTTTTTTCATACTCCTGTTCGCGTCTCTTATTATTGTCGCATCGGCTAGTATGATTATCGTTTTCCTGGTGCGGCGCAAAACCAAGGTCAAAGCTCCGCGTGCCGACTCGTTCCACGCGCTCATCATCGCACGGTCGTCTCCGAACATCCAGTGTGTCATTTCAAACAAAACCCTGGCAATGGAAAAATATCTGAGCGCCATAGGTTTTTCAGTCAAGGCGGTGCATGATCTTGGCGCGGCGCAACGGTATATTGCCCGGACGACCACCGATATCGTTTTTATCGACTGGAACATTTCAGATGATATCCCCGGGACCGTCGAAGTGCTGTTCGCGAATTTCGAGGAACAGAGACTGCCGCTCGCCATTTTCTTCAATGTGCCGGATCTTTCGGCCGTCCCGCTTATCCCGGTACTATTACGGGCCTATCACCTGGGCGCTTCATTTTCTGATCACGACATTTCCAAACTCATTACCCCGACGATACTTTCCAAAACCAGCCCTAAAAGCACGGCCGCATCGGCACTTGAAGGAGACATCGCCGAAGGCAATCTCCCGGAGATCCTTCAATTTATCGAAATCGGCAAAAAAACCGGGTGCCTGCTCATCGAGAGCACCACTCCCCTCGGCATGATCTATTTCGAACAGGGGCGCATCGTCCATGCTGCGGGAGCCAACAATCTCCAGGGCCGGGATGCGATCTCCATGCTCCTGGGGTTGAACCAGGGGCACTTCAGGTTCCTGCTTAATAAACAGCCAAAAACCCACGACCTCAACCTGTCTACGCTCGAAGTCCTCATGGAATGGACAAAAGCCGAAGATGAAGCTCATCGGGATTGATTATGGCAAACGCCGTATCGGTCTTGCGGTATCCGACGAAATCGGCACTTGTGTCAGGGGGTATACCGTCATTGACCGCAAGAAAACGCGGCAATGGCAGAAGGAACTGCAAGCCGCCATCAAACGTGAACAACCGGCAGGAATTGTTATCGGGCTGCCACTCGATGCCGATGACCGCGAAACTGCCATGGCCGCCGAGATAAGAAAATTCGCCGCGAACCTTGAAAAAAACTCGGCAATTCCCGTATACTTTATCGATGAAAGCCTGACGTCGAAACGGGCGGCTGATCTCCTGAGGTACCGAAAAAAGAAAGTCCGGCGGGATAAAAGGGCCGTCGACCGTATCGCCGCATGCCTGATTCTCGAGTCATTTTTACGGGAAAACACGTGCGCTCACTGATCGTCCTATTCCTTCCTGCCAGCGGGATCATCATCACGGTGGTATGCATGTGCCAACCCTTTGATCCGATAACGCCGCCGCGGCTGTCGGCTCCGGAGGCGACGGTCATCCGTCTCAGTGAAGCACGGCTTTTCAGCAGTTATCGTGAAGCGATCCATCTGGAATGGGAACCACCGGTGAATGATTCAGCGGGAATACGCTCCTATTCCATCATACGAAAAACATCAAGTGACTCTGTATTTGACCTCTTCACCCGTTCTCAGGGGATCCCTCCTTCCATCGATTCATTCAACGACGATATAAAGCCTATCGGTTTCCCCAACGAAGGATTCACGCTGGTTGAATACCGGATATTCGCGATCGACACGCTGGGGCGATCCGGCGACACGTCAGCGATATGCTCCCTTTTTCTGGTACGCCAACCCCAACTTGACACGATTGACCTGCCGCGGTCGTCGTTTCGCTGGCATTCGCGGTTTATCCAGGGTTCAATCGCCACCTACCTGCACCTATGGAATAGGGACGGATCAGTCACCTGGTCAAGTCCCCGGCAGGAGGATTTCGGCAGCTGGGACTATCCCCTCTATTTCAGCGCAACGGTGGCCGATTCTCTCCTTCCCCTTACGGCGGGAAGCTGGTACTATGCCATCTATCTGTTTGCCATGGGCAATGACCGCCAATCATTGAAAGTGGACTCGTTCAATGTCAATTAACCTGCGATTCGCCACCTGTTTCGCCATGATTGCGGCTGCCGTAACCGTTATCCACGCCGCCCATCTCCGCTATTCACTTGCCTCGTTAACGGAATCGTCCCTTCATATTAATTTCACCATGCCGGCTGGCGCGCGTCAAACGACAGATCCTGTTGCCCTGTTTGCCTTTTCAACACGTCCCGCAGTCTCGTTTAACATACAGGCGACGGTCACCGGCCCCTCAAACACCATAGCGCTTCCGGTCAGGACGCTTTCTTCCGGCTGGATGGGAAGCCATTACCTCCAGTGGATCGGCATCGATCTCTCACGGGTATTGGACGGCACCTCCTCTTCACTGTCAGGCTCACTCACCATTGCGTTTCGCACTTCACTGTTCCGACCGGGCACCTCCGGAGAGGTACGGAATAACATGCTGCTTGCGCACACGGTTTCACCCCCGGCCCTGTCAAAAAAGAGTCCTGCCGCGTTCATTCCTGACCGGCCGTTTGGACATGGAATAAAAATGGGAATTGTAAAGGACGGCATCTGCGAGCTCACTGCCGAAGCTCTGCAGGCAAAGGGTGTTCCTGTTGCCGCCATTCCATCCCGGAGATACCGCCTGTTTGTTCAAGACAGGGAAGTTCCTCTTTATGTCACCGCCTCGCCAAGCGCTCCGTTGGGTCCTGGCGACCGCATTCTCTTTTACGGAAACTATCTCCGGGGCTCTTCTTCGCATTATACTCAGTACTCAAACACCAACGTCTACTGGCTCACCTGGACCGGTACGGACGCCGGGATACGCGTTGCAACGGTGTCGGGCGAACAGCGCGTCGATGAAACACGGTTTACAAAGGATTCCGTCGAACTGATGGCTCAGGAAGTCCGCGATACGATTCATATCGAAAAAGACGAGGATATCCGCTGGCTTGGAAGCATTGATAACCCCGAAGAGATGACCGAAGCCGTTCCCGACTCCGGTTTATTTGACAATTGGTACTGGGGGTTCGTGGGCATGACCGAACTGACCTCCTACGCGATAACGATCCCGTCACCCGCGCGCAACGGAGCCGCACGCATCAGAGTCGGTTTCATGGGCCTGACAAACGAAGAGAGCGATCCCGCCGACCATCAGGTACAGGTGCTCGTTAACAACGATCCGGCAGGCGCCAATAATGTCGCCGTATGGGACGGCCAGAAACCGCATACGTTCGCCAGCGACACCTTCCCCGCCTCCCTTTTAAAGCCGGGAGAAAACACCATTTCATTCGTCGTCACCCGGCGTTCGTATGAGGACCGCAGCGCACTGAACTGGATCGAAATGGAATATCCGCGCGGCTACCGGGCGCAGGATGATAAGCTTGTTTTCAAAGGCGGTTCGAACGCGGTGCGGAAAGTGACGCAGTTCGAAGTGAGCGGTTTCTCCTCTTCTTCGCTTGAAGTATGGGACCTCACCAAGCACCGCATTTTTAAATGTTTCAAGGTCAAGAGAGGCAGCGGGAACGACCGCTCCCTGTATTCCCTGGTATTTCAGGATAGCATCCCCACCCCATCGGTCTATTACGCGCAGTCCGTAGAGCAGCGCACCACCCCTGCATGGATGGTACGTGACACCCTGCGGACAGATTGGGACACCTGCATGGGTGCCGATTACCTGGTAATCGGACCGGATTGGGCCGATACCATCGTTGCGCCGTTGTGCGCGGTGCATCGCGATCGTGGATTGCGCACCGCGTTTATCGACATCAACGACATATACAACTTTTTTTCGTTCGGTATCCGGAATCCGGAAAGCATACGCTCGCTTCTCTCGATGCTCGTCGGTGCAAACACCGACCGTCCTCCTCGGTTTCTGCTGCTTGCCGGTGATTGCACCCACGATCTTGACAAAAAAAACCAGGAACGGACCATCGTGCCAACCCGTCTTTCCCAGGTTCCCGGCTGGGGCGCCGCGTCTGATGACGACTATTTCGTGACTGTACAAGGCGAGGACCAGTTCGCCGACCTGTGTGTCGGCCGCTTCCCGGCTGAAAACCCCTCACAGCTTGCGATCATGGTCGAAAAATCGGTGCGGTATATCGTCTCCCCCAGCCGTGGATTCTGGCGTGACAACCTGCTTGTCGCGAGCGGCTATGAAACCGATTTTACTTCCTATACACACCGGCTCGCGGGGGAGGTGATCGGACCGCGCATGAACATCCTGCGCATGGACGCCGATCCCCGCTCTATGTATTACAAAGATGAACTGTCCGCGGCAACGACCATGGCAGGCCATATCAACGCGGGGATCTTCGCACTGAGCTTCAACGGCCACGGCGGCGGGAACATCTGGTCCGACAGCCGCTTTTTCGGATATAACGATCTCGGCAAATTGCACAACGGCCAGTGGGGAACAAGCGGCAGGCTGCCTGTTGTTTTCAGCTTCACCTGCCTTACCGGTTTCTTTGAAAGCGTCTTCTATCGTTCGCTCGGCGAAGAGTTTGTGCGTACCGACATGAACGGCGCGCTCTGCTTCTACGGCGCCTCGGCTTATACCAGCAAAACGGGCAACATGAAGCTTAATCGCATCCTCCTCGAACTTGCCCTTGACAGCCGGCCGACAACGGTCGGCGAGTTGATTCGCGCGAGCGAAATGACCACCCTCGTGCGCAACGGTCCGACCCACATTCCTTTGACGCGGCAGTACAATCTTCTTGGCGATCCTGCGCTTCCCTGGGAATTGACGCCCGACACCCTGTCCTGTTCGCTCACCGAAAACGCGCTCGCACCCGGAGAGTCCCTGTCGGTCCGGGGAGTGTGCGCACCCGTTTCCGAAGGTTCGGTATACCTCACGGTGCACGGCGGCCCCGCCCTGTGGAACCGCTCCCTTGTCACGGTTGAGGGAGGTTCTTTTGCGGAATCGTTCGGCGTCAAGGACAGTGTCAGGACGGCGTCCGGAATGGTGCGTGCCTATGCCTGGAACGACTCCTTCGAGGTCCGCGGATGGGCCACCTTCTCAAAAGACACCATCATGGTGCGTGATCTGCGCGTGGCACCGCCGTCCTATGCCTTCGGCGATACGGTTTCGATCTCGTGTTCTATCGCCCGACCGACGGATACGTCACGCGTCACGCTCTATTGCCTCTATGCCGTGGCTTCACCACACGCCACCGATGCGGAATTTAACGGCGTGCGAATGGAAGAGGATTCAACCGGCAGATGGGCCACCCCCCAAAACGTCGTGCTCACGTTCACCGATGATTATAATCAGATGCTGCTCGTCTACTTCAGAATTCAGGCCGGTGAGTATTCAAAGGAAAGCAGCCTCTACAGCTTTCCCATTGCAGGCAGGTCGGACCTTGCTTTCACCGGCTCATCATTGCCCGTTACCTGGAAAAACGACTCGCTGCGGATCGATTTCGAGGTCCTCAATAAGGGTAGCGCCGCTTCGCCCCCCTTCACCGTCGCGTTTTTATGGGGCAGCGAGCCGTCTGCCGATACCTTTGCCGTGCTCCACTGCACCGACCAGCTCAAGGCGGGAAAAGTATGGAACAGCTCGGCCGTCATGCCGGATACCCAGGGAGCAGTCCCGTTTTTCGCACTCATTAACGGCGAACGAACGTTTGAGGAGATGAGCTTCGATAACAACAGGGGAACGGGTGCTCTCAGGACCGTGTCGCGATCCCTCACGACGACTGCCGATACCCTTCTTTCACTTGGTGGCGGTCTTCTCATCACGCCTGTCCGCAACTTCTCAAACAGCCGGAAGGTCTTTCTCTTCAGTGACCGGATGCAGAACGCCCGCCCGCTCCTCACCGGATCCCGGTGGCTTGCTCTGCGGGGAGACTCACTCTGCGCGATGCGCATCGGCGTGCGTCCGGCTCTCAATGAGGACGACTCGCTGCTCTGGATCTGGAGACTGGATTCTCTTCCCGGAGAATTCCCTGCGGGCGCGACGCAAACCGCTTCCGGTAAATTGTCGGTCATGCACGATGATTCGATCCTGTCCGCATGGCGGCACATCGGCGGATACCGCGACGGGAACGCAGCGGAACTCATGATGAAAACCGGCGGTCAGGGTCCCTTTGCCGCGGCGCTTCTGGAAGACACCCGGCCCCCGAGCATCCAGGTTTCGGTATACGGGAGGGAGTTGCGATTTCTTGATTACGCGGCAAAAGACCAGCCGTTTAATATCCTTCTCGCCGATCCCTCGGGCGTTTCACCGGCATCGGTCGCGGTCACTCTTAACCGGAAGGAGCTCCCCGGTGATATACAGTCGAAATTGCAGAAAAAAGGCGACCTGAGAAACCTGACCATCACCACCTACCCGCCGCCGGAAAACGCCATCGACTCCCTCTTTGTCACGGCAACCGACCTCGCCGGAAACGCCAGCGAAGAGTCGTTTGCGTACAAGCCGGGCACTGCGCTCGAGATCCAGGTTTTTTCCTGCCACCCGAATCCGTTTCATCTCCGCGCGCGGGGAGTCAATGGCCCCCCCCAAACCGTCATATTCGCGTTCCAGCTCACCAACGCCGCGGACATTACTCTGAACATTTACACGGTAACAGGAAAAAAAATCTGGACAGTAGAACGGAACATGCTCGAGATGTACGGCGAAATCGAATGGAACGGAAGGGACAAGGACAACTACCGCATTGCCAACGGCACCTACTACGCAAAATTGATCGCAACCAGCGGCAAGCGCAGCGTCAAAAAAACAATCAGGATCGCCAAGCTGGAAGGATATTGACGGTGGCCGGTACCCTGTTCCTCGTTGCCACGCCAATCGGCAATCTTGAAGACATTTCCTTTCGCGCGGTAAAGATCCTTAATAAGGCGGCTGTCATTCTGGCCGAGGACACGCGGGTATCGCGGACCCTCCTGATCCGTTATGATATTTCCACGCCAACAATCGCCTTCCATGATTTTAATAAGCAACGGGTACTCCCCGGTCTCATCGCACGGCTCAAATCCGGCGAGGACCTTGCCCTGATCACCGACGCCGGAACACCGGGCATTGCCGATCCCGCCTTCACCCTCGTGCGTGCCGCGATCACCGAAGGCATTGCCGTTATTCCCGTCCCGGGCGCCTGCTCCCTCATTACCGCGCTCGTGGCGAGCGGACTCCCGACCGACCGGTTCCTGTTCGAGAACTTTCTGCCCCATAAAGGCGCGGCGCGGCGCCGCCTTTTTGAATCGTTAACCGGGGAACGTCGTACGGTCATCTTTTACGAAACGCCTCACAGGATCATAAAGGTACTCCAGGAGATGAACGAGATTCTGGGTGAGGTTCTGGTCGTAATAGGACGGGAACTGACGAAACTGCACGAGGAGTTTCTCCGCGGGTCCCCGGCGGAATTGCTTGATCATTTCACAAAAAAACCACCCAAGGGTGAGATGACCGTGTTGTTTAATACGCGGGTGAGGAAGGCCGAAAAAAAAACCCGTCAACTCATGAATTGACGGGCAACTCCAATGTCCTTCGGCCCAATCGAATATCAGAAATATACCGACAATGTCAGCGCTCCACCGTTGGAAATACCAAAGTAGGAGTTGTTGCCTATTTCCGTGGTTGTTTCGTTCTTTTGGGATCCGGTAACAACGGTTATTTTCTGATCGGGGCGCGCCAATAATGAATATCCGAGATGGTATTCAGCACCAAGACTCAACTCCTTTGTGAGGAAAAATTCAACGCCTGCAAGACCGTTAAGACCAAGGGCAGTCCCTGCAAAATAGCCTAACTCTCCTGCTGCATTGTTTTCTATGGTCGTCTGTGAACCGCCGGCGGCATTGATCGCTGATACATTTTCAGTGGAGGTCATCGACAAACCTATATCTGCTCCGAGATACGGACTCACCCTTTCAAACGACAGGTGATATTCGGCTCCGATTGAGAGCCCCCACATCAGAGCGCTTATGGAACCGTCCTCACCACCGGTAGCAAGAGTGGTCGGCACGCTCTGTCCCGCTCTTCCGAAAATAAGGGACGCTCTGGCAGCGATCGGACTCGTCACGTAATATTTGAAACCGACCCCCCCATTGTAAGCCCCGGCCGCAAGATTCGAAAGCCCGCTAAAGGAAAACAGCACGGCTTTTGAACCGTAACTGATATCCGGCCGGACGTCAGACATTGCAAATGACACGGCGACAACCACTCCCACAAGACCAGCCACTTTGCACACTTTCATGGAGCACTCCTTTTTTAAGGTTTTTCCTCTGCGCGTCTGTGTGTTTTTCTCGGGTATGCTGTTCTTTTCCCCTCCACCCTTCCGTAAGTAAGTTATTTTCTGCGGGGTTGCCAGTCAAATAAAAAAGATAATCGGTATGGATTGACCCGGCAGCCAATAAAACGTCAAATGCTATTTTTCTGGAATTCGTCATCTCACTTCCCGGACAAGAACAAAAAGATGCCTGGATCAGCGATCAGGTTGTAGATTTGAATACATAGCAAAGGACAACAAATGGGTCTTTTCAGTATGCCATGCGGCTTTTCTCGAACAACCGCCGTTCTTGCGTTGATGACAGTGCTTCTTTCGTGCGGAAAACCCGGTGAAAAAAGTCCGGCGGGCGAACTCCCGCTCATCACCACAAAGCATGAACTCGTTGCCGCTTTCGAGCAGGCCGGAAACCGGATGGTGGTGCTCGACCTGTACGCTGACTGGTGCATGCCGTGCAAAGTGTTGTCCCCTACCCTTGCCGAACTCGCAGGACAGAACCGGCATAATGCCGCCTTTTACCGCATTAACGTCGATAAGAGTCCTGATCTCGCCCGCGCTTTCGGTGTCCGGGGTATTCCCTATGTGGTGTTTTTAAAACACCACAAAGCGGTCTATGCTCTTTCCGGCGTCAATCCCAGGGGACGGTACCAGAAAATTCTTGATGTTTGTAAAAATGTCTCCTCTCCCGACGAATGCGTTGGCCGTTTGAACGAACGGCTTTGATTTCCGCACCGACACTATCGAAGACTTCGTCAACAACAACCATTGTCACAATCATGCGCTTATTGTGAAAACGACATTCATCTAACGTTTTGTTTCCTTTAAAAATAGCCTGTTCGTGCATATAAAAAAACTGGTGACTTTGTTGCTGAAGGGTTGTACAATAAAATCAGGAACTACCCTGCGATCTTTCACTTCTGCCACGAGGGAGCTTGTATGCGTACCATTACTCTCTTACTGTCGTCGGCCCTGCTTTGGTCGGTCTCCTGGGCACAGCAGCCACAGCAATCCGCACCCGCGGCTTCACCGCAGGACAAAGCCGTTGCTGCAACCGAAAAAAAGTCCCCATCGACCGCTCCTGCGGCACAGCCTGAAAAAAAGGAAACGCCGTCCGCCGCTTCTTCTGAGCTTTCGGTGGCACACGCGGTAATTGCGGCAGGCCTTGATGAGTACAAACCGGTTAAACCGGATACGCTTTTTCCAGCGGACATCAAACGGCTTTACTGTTATTCGCAGATTAAAGGCGCCAGCGACGCCACGGAAATAGAACATCGCTGGTACTGGAACGATGAGCTGCAAAGCGCGGTACCCCTCAAGATCAAATCGAACGACTGGCGAACCTACAGCATCAAAACGATCGTCCCGGGCATGACCGGAGAATGGAGGGTCGCTGTAGTGCATCCGCAAAAGGATGAGAAGGTGCTTACAACGCTGAAATTCACGGTGAAATAGCTGTGACGCCGATGTCGCCCTGAAAAACGGCGAACGGCATCACCCTTTCGCCGTTTTTCGTTTCGGGGCAAACAAAAGGTAATTATATCCCCAAAAATTAAAAAGCAGCGCGATTCCTGCCGAAAGCAGCGCGGCAGGGAAATAGGACATGGAGCCGAGGAGTACAAAGAATACCACTACCCGGACGCCGAAGGGAAGCAGGTTGAAGAGGTGAAAAGAGAGGAAATGGCGCATGATCGCCCCACCTCTTGTCAGCGCGACGCGCCAGGTCATGAAATAGTGGATCAGGAAACCGGCGATGATTGAGACCTCTATGCTTGCGGCATGAGCAAGATTGACGCCCAATCCTTCCCTGATGGCGCCCAGTTCGGCAATACCGCAGAGCATGCCGAACTGGATGCCTGCCACGAGTATTCCGTCGAGCGTATATTTAACAAAATTGGCCAGGGGCGAATCGTTATACTTCAATACGCACCAGAGCGCGCGGAACCCGTCCTTCATGCCGATCTTTTTCCCCTCATGGTAGGTCCGGCCGTAGTAGGAAATACCGACCTCAAAGATCCGCAGGTTCTCCTCACGCGCAAGAGAAGCGATTTTCGCGGTGATTTCCGGTTCAAAACCGAACCGGTCCTCCTCAATGGTGATCCGCTGCGCGACCTCACGCTTCATGACCTTGTAGCAGGTTTCCATGTCGGTAAGGTTAAGATCGGTAAAGGCGTTCGAAAGCGTGGTGAGCAGCAGGTTCCCCATGCTGTGCCAGAAATACAGGACACGGTGGCGCTGCCCGCCGATGAACCGTGATCCGTAAACCACATCGGCATTGCCATCGATAATCGGAGCAAGAAGCACCGGATACTCATCGGGATTATATTCGGTATCCGCATCCTGGATAATGACGATATCGCCGGTGCAGTACGCGAAAGCGGTACGCAACGCCGCCCCTTTCCCCCGGTTCCGGTCATGACGGACGATATGCAACGAGGGATCAGCCGCCCGCAGCAACACGTCGGCAGTACCGTCCTGTGAGCAATCGTCGACAATGATGATTTCCCGCTCCGCGTCCTTTGAATAGAGCGGTGCCTTTTTCACCTTTTCAACGACCGCCATGACTGTTTTTTCCTCATTATAAACGGGAATGACGATTGATATTTTCATGGCACTAGTCCTGTTTCCGGGCAATGTTCTGGAACAGCTCGAGCAACTCTGCTTCACCGCGCAGCCGCACAAGCTGCCGGTTATCAATCAAGAGCGAAATAGGGCCCTTTATATCAAGGGACTGAATATCCTTCCAGTGCGGAAGGAGCAGGCCGTCATGCTTCTGGAGCGCCTTCATGAAGGCGCGTTCGTCAACGCCCGTCTCCCGAAGGTTATTGTACCACCATGACGAGCTGCCCGGGTTCCGGACATATCGTTTCAGGTAGGCGGCATACCGATCTTTAAAAAGCGAATCCAGTACAAGCCATCGCAACGATTCCTCGCGCCTGACCTTCTCCTCAATCGTCACCGGGTCCTTTGCGGGATCTCGATAGACAAGAGGTACTATCTTTACCTTTTTCTTGATCGCCGGCTCTTTAAGCACCATCGGAAGAACCGTCGTTACATCCGGGAAAACCGGGTCAAGATAAAGCGCAAACGATCCGTCTTTGTGTACGCGGTTGATATAATAGTTTTTTGGCGTTATGCCGTCCTTAAAGATATACCCGCCCGGTACTTTGACGATTCCGCTTTCAATCCGCCCAAAATGGTATGCCTTTGCCACCGGGTGTCCAAAAAGATAAAAGGGCAGTGAAACCGGAGCGTATTTTTCTATAAGGAGCCTTCCTTTGGGAGAACCGATGGTGGCGAGGTCAATAGTGACGTTCGGGAAAAGCTCCTCGGTGGTGGCGATAACCGCGTTTTCAGGATGACGCAAGGTTGAGCCGGCCACGAGCACACTGAACACAAATGCCTGATCAGGGAGGAAGGTGCAGGAACCGGTTGAGTCGCAGCGTCCAATATATCCTTTCTTCGTGCAATCACCGTCGTCAAAACAGGCGGGGAACGAATCGCAGAACGCAGGTTTTTTCGTGAGAAGCACACACCTGGCCTTTGCGAGCCGCCGGCTTTCAATCGGTTTATCATACCGGGCATTATTGATAAAAAGCGTCGGTGACGCGGTAACAGTAAGCCGCATTGAGCGCCGGTAATGGTCTGCCAGACTCTTTTTTCCCTTGCGCTTGACCCAGCGTTCAATCAACGTTGCATTCATGCCAAGTGTTCTGATGATACCCGCAGTGGTTGCGCCGTCTCTGCTCATGCCTGCCAGAAATGGCAGCCATAATTCCGGATAGACCGCCTGCACGCCGAGCCAGACCATCTCATCATCAGCCTCTTCTTCGCCGTGCAGCGTTGCAAGCGAATCGCCGGCCACCTCACCGATAAACCAGAGGTGCCATTCCATCGCGCCAAACAGGTCGGCAAATTCCAATACCTCTCGCAGGGCCTCACGGCCGTAAGCGCAACCGCTCATGATATACAGATCGTACACCAGCCGCGCTTCCTCCTTCTCGCCCGCCGAAACGAGCGAGGCAATCACCGAATCTGCAGGCGTCGCAGGAGCAACAATCAGCCACCCGTGCTCATCAATCTTGTTGATCTCCATTTTCGGCGGACCGGTAACGGCCAGACGCGCCCGGGATATTTTTTTTCCCTCATAGCCGAATTGCATGACAACGGTCTTGTTAATCTGCCGCACGGCATAGGGTGATGATTTACGGTGCCCGTTGACAATCACCTCTGCACCGGGAAATGAATCGACAAGACCTGAGAGTGCCTCTTCGCCAAGATGCGAAAGAATTATCTGGACATCTGAAGCCGCTTCCAAATCGTCCCAGACTGCCCGCAACGATGCGAACGGATCCGCGACCGTGACCGTGGTATCAAGCGGAAAAAGCCGTTCCGTCGTGGTTACAGCGGTGACACCGAATCGTATTCCTTCTTTCTTAATGATCCGATAAGGTGAAAACAGCCGCTTTTTCCCTTTTGAAAAACAGTTTGCCGAAATGAGCGCCAGACCCTCCTGCTGAGCGAAGCGCGCAAGC
Source organism: Chitinispirillaceae bacterium (assembly GCA_016932075.1). The sequence goes on from JAFGDP010000106.1 coordinate 22,277, forward strand.
CATGCGGCTGGATACTGGAGTTCTTCGTCACCGACCGCGACCGCATCATACTTCATTGCGGCCATTGCACGAAGTGTTGCCATCGTCCTCAGGGAATCCAGCGGCCGGCCGGCAGTATAAGCGTCATATATCCCGCCGCCGGAAAACCCGCCGGCATCGAGCAACAGGACGGGTCCCGCCGCCATGTATTGCCGCAGCAGCGTTGCACGCTCAGCCAGACCGCCACCCGGCTCCTCAGGGCAGTCACACGGCAGAAGCATTGCATGCGTTTCACCGGAAGCAATCAATGGTATTGTACGCGCACCTGAATCTCCGGCAAATATTCCACTTGCAAAGGCTGTGACTGCAATCATCGCGCGTTTTTTAATGACGCTCTTTTTCAACGATAGGATCACGTGGAAAAAATACACCTTTGTCACATAGGGCCCAATAACTATTTAAATCGCGCTTCCCTGATTGCGCTGCCGCGCCATTCACCGTATAATGATGCAATGGGCACGCCTTTTAAGCCAGACAAACTCTGCCGAGCATGGATCCGTCCATATCCTGAATTGTGCCAATGATATCCTTTCTCCCATTCTATAACGTCGTAATGCTTGTATGCGGTATTGCGCTGTTTCTCTATGGCATGGAGCAGGGTGAACAAAACCTGAAAAATCTCGGCGGCGACCGGCTCAGGCAGATCATTTCAGCAATAACAAAAAATCGGTTCGCAGGATACCTTACCGGTTTTATCACCACCATCATGACACAGTCCTCTTCTGCAACGACCGTGATGCTTGTGGGACTGGCAAGCGTACAGCTTATGACTCTTCGCCAATCACTCGGCGTCATCCTTGGCTCAGATCTCGGCACGACAGTGACCGTGCAACTCTTCGCGTTCAAATTTTATCTCCTCGCTCCACTTCTTATTGCCTTTGGATTCACGGTCTCCTATTTAAAGAAAACCGGGCCGGTTTCGCTTGCTGGCAGGCTGTTATTGGCCACTGGTTTTGTCTTTTTCGGAATGTATTTCATGGCTGACGCCTCAGGCACGCTTCAAAACCAAGCGTTCATCGGAACACTTGTTGCTGAAAGCTTCAGCAATCCATGGATCGGTATTGCTGCAGGAATTGCCCTCACCACGATCATGCAGAGCAGCGCGGCAACCCTTGCAATCGTTATCGCCCTGGCTCAGCATTACACCTTTGCCGACCATTCAACTCCGGGACCCGGCCACTTCCTGCCGATCGTTCTCGGGGCGAACATCGGAACCTGCTCGACCGCTTTTCTGGCCATCCTGCAGGCCGAAACCGAGGGCATCCGGGTCGCCTGGGCACACCTCTCCTTTAAAATCATCGGGACCTTTCTCGCGCTGCCCTTCATCTGGATCCTGCATGCAACGGCAATCATGGCAACATGGCCCGCCGCGCTTCAGATCGCGACGTTGCATACCCTGTTTAACCTGTTTCTTGCAATTGTTTTTCTCCCCCTGGTGCCGCTGTTCAGCCGGGCCATTAAAATTTTAATCAAGCGCCGGAAAGAAATTTCTCTACGGTTCAAAACATACTTCCTGCATGAGAAGGTCTTGCCGTTTCCGGTGCTCGCACTTTCTCAATCGATCAAGGAGATCTCCCGAATCGCCGGAATCGTAATGAAGATGGTTGAAGAGTGCATGGAGGTCGTTAATCGGTTCGACTATCTCCGCAAGCGGCGTATCATCGATAACGACGATGAGGTCGATTTCCTTCATGAGAAAATCATGGCGTTTCTTACGAGAATCGCCCGGAAGGAGCTTGGCAGTGAGGAGGCAAAACGCGCATCCATGCTGCTTCTGGTTACGACTGACCTTGAACACATCGGGGATATCGTCTCCAAGAACATACTGCAGCTTGCCGAAAAGATAGACCGCAGCCCGGTACCGCTTTCCAGCGAAGGGAGGCAGGAGATCATGGATTTTTTTAGGACGGCTGCGCAGCTGTTGCGAGAAGCTCTCAATGCATTCACCAGCAGTGACTGGGAAACGGCGAAAAAAGTTTCAGATAGAAGGTCGGAAATCAAAACCGGCTACGATTCCTGCGTCGAATTTCATATGAACCGCCTCTATAATCGCAGGGTCGAATCGCTCCAAACGACGTCGATCCATATAGATCTGCTTGAAGAAATCAACCGTATAACCCATTTTTCATTCCGTATAGTAAACCACATTATGGGCACGCACTAAATCTGGCGCACCCCCATTAAAAAGTACCAAGGGTAGAATTTTGCCGGGATACGATTATCCCGTTTTGCTTGCGAATCGCCTGACTTCTTTCTATATTAAAGGTTTATCATCATTTTCCACAATTGTTGAAATTCTTTCTTTAACCGGGAGGATGTTCCTATGTCCATTAAAATCCTGCTGACCGAAGACGATATTCCACGCCAGTGGTACAACCTTGCCGTGGATCTTCCCACGCCCCTTCAACCGCCTCTCGGGCCCGACGGCAAACCGGTTTCACCCGAAGCGCTGGCAAAGGTTTTTCCCATGAGCCTTCTTGAGCAGGAGATGAGCCCAAAACGCTGGATTGATATTCCCCAGGAGATCCTCGACATCCTGTATCGCTGGCGGCCCTCGCCGTTGCGCCGTGCAGTGTACCTTGAAAAAGCGCTCGGCACTCCCGCGCATATTTATTACAAAGACGAAAGCCTTTCTCCTCCCGGAAGCCATAAACCGAACACCGCGGTTCCGCAGGCCTGGTACAACAAAAAGGCCGGTACAAAAACGCTCACCACCGAGACCGGCGCCGGACAGTGGGGCAGCGCTCTTGCGTTCGCCTGTTCCCTCGTCGGGCTCGCCTGCAGGGTATTCATGGTGCGGATCAGCTACGATCAAAAACCGTTCCGGAAAACCATGATGCATACCTGGGGCGCCGACTGCGTTGCCAGCCCATCCACCGAAACCGAAGCCGGCCGTACGTACCTGAAAAAGGACCCGAACACACCGGGAAGCCTCGGCATCGCCATCAGTGAAGCGGTCGAAGCGGCGGTCAGCGATCCATCCGGCGCCACCAAGTACTCTCTTGGAAGCGTCCTCAACCATGTCATGCTGCACCAGACGATCATCGGCATTGAAGCAAAAAAACAGCTTGAAAAGGTCGGCGTGAAAAAACCCGATATCGTTATCGGGTGCGCCGGCGGCGGCAGCAATTTTGCCGGCCTCTCTTTTCCTTTTGTGTTTGATAAAATCAACGGCGCCGATATAGAAATCATTCCTGTCGAACCAACGTCGTGCCCGTCAATGACGCGGGGCCTCTTCGCCTATGACTTCGGCGATAGCGCCGGCATGACGCCACTCCTTGCCATGCACACGCTGGGCCACAACTTCATCCCCCCGCCGATCCACGCAGGAGGCCTGCGCTACCACGGCATGGCGCCGCTGATCAGCCAGGCCATCGTGGAAGGGCTCCTGAAACCCCGCGCGGTGTCGCAGCTCGAATGTTACCAGGCCGCTATTCAGTGGGCGAGGAGCGAGGGAGTGATCATCGCACCAGAAACCAGCCATGCGGTGGCGGTCCTCATCCAGGAGGCCCTCAAGGCAAAGGAAGAGGGCAAAGAAAAGGTCATCCTGATGAACATGAGCGGTCACGGACTGATGGACCTGCTCGGGTATCAGAAATTCCTTGCAAATCAGCTCACCGACTACACGCTCCCCCAGGAGGAGATCGAAAAGGCCGAGGCGGAACTTAACGGCCTTCCCAAAGCCACAGCGGCAAAATCGGGAAAATGGTAAAAAAAAGCGGGAGCAATGCTCCCGCTTACCTATCCTATCCAGTGAGCAAAACAAATCATTCCTGAGGATAGTGTATCGGCTCCTTATAATCCTCGAATTCCATGGGTTCATTCTCATCCTCTTCATCGCGAGGCTCGAGCCGTTTGGTTTCGCTGATATACTGGGCGGTGATATCCGGCTTTGACCGCAGGTGCTCGACAATAGAAGTGGTCTGCTGCTCATCAAGAATAATGCGCGTTTGCCTGGTTATTTTCGCCTTGTAGTTCCAGCTTTTCATCACCTCATCGGTAATCTCGTAGGCGTCCTCCAGCGGGACGAATCGGACCTCGTCTGCGCGAAGCGCGATACAACTCTGTTCGTCGATACATGAGTATTCTGATCCATACCGGATATGGAGTTTTTTCACATCCGCGGTCTTGTTGATACGGAAAAAACCCGTGATGAATACCCGGTCATTATACTCGGCCCTCGTTCCTGCGTATTTGGTTACAAAGAGAAGGTACCTGAGCTTCGCCTTTGCAAAAGCACTGCGGAATTTACTCTTCCCGCAGCCATAAACGCCATAGGTCCCTGTCTCATAATTGGGCTCGGGGATGATGTCGGACTGGATCTCTTCGGGAACCTCACGGATCGGCAGCTCGGAGACGGGATCAGTCGCATAAAAAACAACCATGCCGGTATTTGAAGAGCGGTAGTCCTGCCATGCAATACTCCCCGGCGCGACCTTTAACAATTCGTTTTTCATATACCTCTCCCGGGTCTTCGTTCAAGAGACGGTGGAAAAAAAGATAAGCCCGTATTTTTGAAACACGGGCTTACCGTTCATGTGATTCGTAGAGTAAAAAATAGTACCCTTCAATGACAAAGTCAAGCCACAGCATCAGATGATAAGCATGGCATCGCCGTAGCTGTAAAACCGGTACCCTTTTTGTATTGCCTGGGTATAGGCTTCCAAAATTTTTTTCCGTGAGGAAAATGCGCACACCAGCATGAGGAGGGTTGACCGGGGCAGGTGAAAATTGGTGATAAGGCCGTCGACAATCCTGAAGTCGTACGGTGGAAGGATCATCAGACTGGTCCTTCCTTTCTGCGCGCCAAGAGTATTGTGCAGTACCGCGCAATGCTCGAGCACGCGTACGCAGGTAGTGCCGACTGCGATGACCCTTCCACCCGCTCTTTTCGTTTCCATGATACGCTGCGCAGCGGCGGGCGCAAGTTCGAACCGTTCTTCATGCATCACATGATTCCGCGGATCTGGAACCTTGACAGGTAAAAACGTCCCTGCACCGACATGGAGCGTCACAAAGGTGTAGTGTATCCCTTTTTCGGCGAGCAGGGCAAGCAGCTCCGGAGTGAAATGGAGTCCGGCCGTGGGTGCCGCTATTGCGCCTGGTTCCTGTGCAAACACGGTCTGATACTGCTCCCGGTCACGGGCATCAGCCTGTCTGCGTATATACGGGGGCAACGGCATGAGCCCATGCGTCTCCATGAGTTCATCTATCGACGCGGCAGCGCTTCCACCGGCAAGACTGACAATGCGCCCTCCGGATGCGGGCGGAGACTCAATAGTCAGAACACCGGGCGAAGGATCTCCTTCGATAATGATGCGCGATCCAGCCTTGAGCCGGCGCGAGGGCCTGACAAGCGCCTTCCAGGTGCGGTCGTCTATCTTTTCGGTAAAAAGGACCTCCACCCTGCCGCCGCCTGATCTCCTGCAATAGACACGGGCCGGCAGCACACGGGTATTATTGAGGACAAGACAATCATCGGGTCTTAAAAGTTCAACGATCTCACGAAATCGTCGGTGCTCAAGGGTATTGCTCTCCCGCTGCAAGACTAAAAGCCTGCATTCGTCACGCCGGTTGGAGGGATAATGTGCTATCAATGCTGCAGGAAGCTCATATTCAAAATCATCGCACTTCATATACCTTATCAGTCATGCGCGAGGCCGGGGGATATGCACAAAGAAAGCTTAAAAAAAAGACCGCCCGTTCCTGTTACGATACCACACAACACATTATTTATCGCTTCAGTCCCTTCCGCTTCCATGGGAACCCGGTCACGTCGAAATAGTATATCCGTTTCTCCTTGGAGGGCAAAAGGGAGATCTCGAGGACATCAAAAATCTTTTTTTCTTCGCGGGTAATGGTCTGGCCGTCCAGCCGCCAATTTCTGTCCTTCTTCCCGTGTATTTTGCTGATATAGCTATATTCCGCCTGTATCCCTTCGCTCTGCTTCTCAACGCCATTTATCACGATGGCGTCTTCAGGAGCATCTCCGCTTCCTCCGGTAAACGTAATATGACTAAGATCTTCTTTCTTGCCGCCGGCGGCCTCATGTTGTGCCGCGCAGCCAAGGATCAACGTCAGAAAAGAAAGCAGTAGTATACAACGTACCACCATAGAGATATCCTTCATTAATGATGTGAGAGGTATAAAGCCCGTTATAATAAAATAATTTTCTGTATTGGCAAAGGCAATTTACTCGGACAGGATGTAATGCCCCGGCGGAGTCCGTCTTGGCAACCTCCATACAATTACCCTTTTTTGGGGCACTTCAATATACTATACTTATCAGCATGGATGTTCATGGAAGTGTAGATGCGGTTGATGACCGCCTCTTATAATGGCGTGACGACCGTCCCGGGGCGCTGACAAGAATACGGCACTATGAATCACCGGTCCATGCGGCTGTTTCTGCTGGTTGTATATTGTGCGGGATTGACGGCGGCCTCCATTTGCTTTCCTCTTGATAGCATGCTCGCCCGAGGCGACAGTTGCCTTGCCGTTGAGTGGATACCAGACTCAGTCAACACAAGCAGCGAATGGTATGTGCAGTATGGCTCCCGCTGCACAGGAAGCGATACGGTGTATCTGCGCTCGGATTTTCAAGCCGGCACCGCCTACCGGAGTATCGCCTACTCGTACGGCGGGGAAGATCCGTATCACGTGTTCCGCGACAAAGTAGCCCGAGGATTTCTCGTGGGATCACATCTGTGCCATTACCTCTCGTTCGGAGATCCTAGTGACGTGGTCGCCGGCACCGACTGTTCGGGGTTTGTCTGCTATCTCTGGAACGTGCCGCGCACTTCCACCAACGGACTTTCGGGCGATCCACGGTACCGGAAAATCGATAAATCATCTCTTGAACCGGGCGACATACTGGTGAAGGCCGCATCGCACACCCTGTTTATTGTTGAACAGGATACTGCCGCTTACTACCTTGTCTGGGAAGCCACGTCAGCCGTGAACGGGTGCCGGGAAAGAGTAATTGATGTCAGTGCGGCGGAATGGGATGCCTATATTGCACTGCGAAATCCGGACGTGGTCCGGCTTGAAAAGGGTATTGCAGGGAGGAAATCTGGCCGAAATCCTCTGCTCAAACGGTCGGTCTCCGTGCTGCGAAGCACGCAGAACGTATGCTTTGACATCGGGCGGTCTTTCTCGGGTGACTACCTGCTGTATACGCTCACCGGCCGCAGCGTTTATAAAAACAGCGTCACAGCAGAGGGTTCGACCATTTCGTTTACGCTCCCCTCTCCACTCCCTGCCGGGGTCTACTTTATTGGGCTTGTCTGCCGTGGCAATGATGCTCGGCACGAGCGTGGCACAAGAGCCGAGTGACACGCTCGTGCCGTTCCAGAGCGCCATGAAAGGCGGCCTGTTTTATTCCTTGAACAATAAATACGCATTCCCGTATAATGTATAAGGTACCCATTGAAGGGAGCTGTTCACTCCATAGAAAAGCCCCGGCGCCGCAAGAGGTCCCGCCATCTATACGATCTATGGCAATAAAAAACCATATCACCGACACGCAACGGTTCAGGGCAATCGTTGACAACCCGCAGGCGGACAGGAAACCCCTGTTCAGCGAGGAAACTATCGGAACCCGCTCGGTTACGATTGTTTACGCGGTTATCGTGTTCGGCGTCATGCTGCCCGCCATGTCTTTTTTTTCCCTGCTGGAATTTCTGCGCAAGGCGTATATAGAAATTGTCATTCTCGATGCGTGCATGTTCGCTGCAATCATCGTGAATTTTTTATTGTTTGTGAAGATAAAAAACGCCAAATTATTCTCTTGGGTAAATATCATATTAATTTCGATTCTTTTCCTTGCCCTGTTCATCATCGGGGGCACGGCCAATTCGACGTTCATGTGGTCATTTTTAGTTCCGGTAGGCGCTCTCTTCCTTTTCGGCGCCCGCGATGGAACGATTGTTGCGGTTACCTTTCTAGTTGCCGTATGTATCCTGTTTTTCCTGCCGCTCAACTACGGCGCTCCCCTCATTGAACAGGACCTGATTTTCAAACTCAGGTATCTGGCCGTTTTCCTTTCCCTGCTTTTCTGCTCCCATCTGTTCGAATTCATGAGGGAAAAAAGCCAGAAAAATCAGACTGAAAAAAACAAAGTTTTCGAACGCGCCATCGTGGAGATACGTTCCAAAGGCGAAAACCTGCGGTTTCTCTCACGGTCATCGGTTGAACTCATGCAATGTGTTTCGGAAAAGGAAATATACGAGTATGTCGGGCTCCATCTCGCCAAACTCCTCTCGAATGCGGTCATCATTCCCTATTCCCTCCTCGATGGAAATACGCTGCAGGTCACCGGCATTCACGGTCTGGACATGCCGATGATAACCAAGGGGATCTCGCTTCTGGGATACAACCCGGCTGAAAGAACCGCTCCTATGCGAAAAAGAGTACTCTCGAAAATCGGCACAGGAAAGCTGCAGGAGTTCCCCGGCGGCCTCATCGAGCTGGCGAAGGAGGACATTCCGGAAATGGTGTGCCGGATGATACAGGCATTTTTCGAAATCAATCACGTATACACCATCGGATTCACCTATAGAGCAACACTGCTGGGCGGTATATTCATCCTGAAAAGGAAAACGCCCCTGAATGTCGAGCGGGAAATCATTGAAACCTTTATCCAGCAGGCATCAGCCGTACTTCAGCGCATGCAGGCAGAACAGTCGCTGACCACCCAGAATAAAATGATGGAAGCCCTTTTTGCGGCGATTCCCAACCCCATTTTTTACCTGGATAATTCGGCGCAGTTTCTCGGCTGCAACACCGCGTTTGAGGTCATGGCGCGCTCGACGGTTTCGGAAATCAAAGGAAAAACCTTTCACGAGTTGATCCCTTTTCAAGCAAGCCAGGAGCTGCATGATAAGCAGCTCTCCCTGCTGCAAAAAGGCGGTCATCTGGTGTACGAGTGCGCGTTGCCGAACATGACCGGATCCTACAATGAAGTGCTCATCAGCATCGCCACGTTCAACGAAGCGGACGGATCCATCGGGGGCATTATCGGCACCATAATCGACGTTACCGAACTTGCCAAGGCAAAGGAACAGGCCGAGGCCGCAAACATCGCAAAAAACCACTTCCTGGCGAACATCAGCCACGAAATACGGACACCGATGAACGGCATTACCGGAATGTCAGATCTTCTTCTCGACACCTCCCTTTCTCCGGAACAGAAGGAATATGTCTGCATTATCCGGTCCTGTACTGATTCGCTGCTCATCCTGCTTAACGACATCCTCGATTTTTCAAAAATTGAATCGAGCCGGCTGGATCTTGAACACCGGGCCTTCGACCTCCGTGCGGTGATTGCAACCACGGCGTCCCTCTTCACCGTGCAGGTGCGCGAAAAAAAGCTCAGCTTCGATTCGAAGATCGCACCGGAGGTGCCGCAGGTCGTCATCGGTGACGATGGCAGGCTCCGTCAGATACTCACCAACCTTATCGGCAATGCGGTTAAATTCACGGAGAAAGGCGGCATTACGATCTCGGTCTGCCGTGAAAAAGAACGCGACGAAACCGTCATGCTGCGTTTCGACGTCGCGGACACCGGCATCGGTATTCCGCTCAAGTATCAGGATACCATTTTCGCTCCCTTTACCCAGATCGAATCATCACTATCCCGCAGGTCAAGCGGTTCCGGACTCGGCCTTTCCATCTCATGCCGTCTTGTGGAGATGATGGGCGGTACCATCAAAGTGCAAAGTTCTCCTGGAAAGGGGTCGACTTTCTCCTTTGCTGCGCAATTCCTTCTTCCTCCGCAGAGCACCTCCTCAGAAAAGGTGGTATCCGGCGCCGCTCAACCGACTGCACCCGAGCGGGAGACGGGTGCGCAAAGGGCCCTGATTGTTGAGGACAATAGTATCAACGGGAAGGTAGCCGCGCAGCTGCTCACCAAGCTTGGCCACACTGCCGAGGTCGTCTCGAACGGTCAGGAGGCGCTTCGTGTTCTTGCCGAGCGAACGTTCGACCTCGTCTTCATGGACGTGCAGATGCCCGGTATGGACGGCTATCAGGTGACCCACGCGATCAGGAGCGGCAAAGCGGGTGAACGCAACAGGGCGATCCCGATCATCGCCCAAACCGCTTCGGCGCTCAAGGGAGACCGCGAACGGTGCCTTGAGGCGGGCATGAACGACTATATTGTCAAACCGGTGTACTTAAAAGACCTGTCATCAGCCATCCGGAGAGTGCGTGAAAGCGAGACGAGCGGATGTACATCTGATGTTCTACAGAGGGCGTTTTCCACTGCGCAGCCGGTGCTCGACAAAAACGGGGCGGTGGAGCGGTTCGGCGGCGATCAAAGCATTTTTCAGGAAGTGGTGGCCATATTCCTTGAACAGATGCCGTTGCGGTATGTTGAGTTGACCGATGCGCTCAAGCGGGGAGATTTTCCAGGCCTTGCCGTGCTCGCACATACGCTGAAAAGCACCTCGGCAACCGTCGGTGCCATGGCACTGCAATCGATATTTATCATGCTTGAAAAGGCCAGCAGAAACGGCAATATGGAAACGGCATCGCAGTTGATCACCCTGGTGGAAAAAGAGTTTCAGCGATACCGGGAGATGGCCGCCCATTAGAAAGCGAGGTTAACGGAATACAAATAATTATTTTTTCTGTTCTGCGCAAAATGTATCTTAGTTCACGTAAACGGATACTAAAAGGTATCCACTTTGTTTCATTTTTCAAAAGAGGTTTTTTGTATGCCTACAGGTGTTGTAAAGTGGTTTAATGAGGCCAAGGGGTACGGCTTCATTTCACCGGATGACGGTTCTCGTGACGTGTTTGTCCATTTTTCTGCAATTCAATCGAGTGGATTCAGGAAACTGGAAGAGGGTCAAAAAGTGCAGTTCGAAGTAGTTGATGGTGCGAAAGGTCCCAATGCTCAGAACGTAATCCCTCAGTAATAACTTCGATCGATAAGCGCGCAGAAGCCCGCGGGAATACCCGCGGGCTTCTGTTTTTTATATGCCAATTTTCCAAAGCGTCTGTCCGATGTTGTTGATCAGGCCCACCAAACGCGGGTGCGATACTTCGAACCGCTGCACCGACAGCGATAGCCCGTCAAGGGAGTGCTTCAGCAGTTCGGGATTTTTGCCTTCGCGCGTGGCCTCATGCACCGAGGCCTCCGCAAATCCCGCGATGCTTTGCGCATCATCTTTGTGCGTCGTGGAAAGATCCGCTACCTCATGCTTCAAATCGGCGATGAGCGACAGCAATTCGTCTTTATGTTCGCCGGTGAGTGAATTGTTCATTTTAATACGCTCTTCGATACGCCCGATCGTCTCGTGAGCCATATGGCCTGTCCCTTCTTGACTAAGGTTTAACGCTGGAGTTTACGATACTTTATTCGTGTCGGCTGGTCGCTCCCAATGCCGAGCCGTTCACGCCTCTTCTCCTCGTAGCTTTCGAAATTGCCTTCATGCCAGATGACCGTGCTGTCCCCCTCAAAGGAGAGGATATGAGTGGCAATGCGGTCGAGAAACCACCGGTCGTGGCTCACCACCACCGCACAGCCGCTGAAATCAAGGATTGCCTGCTCGAGCGCCTGAAGCGTTTCAACATCGAGGTCATTGGTCGGTTCGTCGAGCAAAAGAACGTTGCCGCCTTTCTGGAGCAGCTTGGCCAGATGCACCCGGTTACGTTCACCTCCGGACAGCTCGCCGACTAGACGCTGCTGATCCTGGCCTGAAAAATTGAATTTACCGACATACGCACGCGAATGCATGGAAAGCGTTCCAAGCATGATTGTATCAGCGCCGCCCGTGATCTCTTCGAACACCGTATGCTGGTCGTCAAGCATGTCCCGTGACTGGTCGATATAGCTGAGCTGCACGGTCTCGCCGATCGTGATGCGTCCGGCGTCCGGCTGCTCCTGCCCGGTTATAAGCCGCAGCAGCGTCGTTTTTCCGGTACCATTCCCGCCGATAACTCCAACGATCCCGGCACGGGGCAAGTCAAACGTCAGGTCTTCAAACAAGAGCCGGTCACCGTAGGACTTTGTCAGGTTTTCGCATTTAATTACCACGTTGCCCAGACGCTGCCCCTGCGGAATGACAATGCTCGCGGTGGAGACCTTTTCGGGCGTTTCAAGACTGCGCAGTTCCTCGTACGCGTTGAGCCGCGCTTTTCCCTTGGCCTGGCGAGCCTTCTGGGAGGTATGGATCCATTCGAGTTCCTTTGAGAGCCGGCGTCTCCGTAGGGATTCCTCCTTTTCCTCCTGGGTAAGCCGCTGCATACGCTGTTCCAGCCATGAACGGTAGTTGCCTTTCCAGGGAATTCCCCTCCCACGGTCGATCTCAAGGATCCAGGCGACGACATTATCAAGAAAATAGCGGTCATGCGTCACCAGGATGACCGAGCCTTTATACTCGCGCAGATGGCGTTCAAGCCACGCGACCGACTCGGCGTCAAGGTGGTTGGTCGGTTCGTCGAGCAGAAGCAGGTCCGGTTTTTCAAGCAGGAGCCGACATAGTGCAACGCGACGCCGTTCACCCCCCGATAGCGTTGACACGTCTGCTTCGCCGGGTGGCAGACGAAGCGCATCCATGGCGATCTCAAGGTGACGATCGAGTTCCCATGCATCAAGCGTATCGATCTTGTCTTGCAGCGCCGCCTGCCGCGCCATGAGCTTGTCCATCTCGCCGTCGGACAGTGCCTCGCCGAACTTCATCGAGACCTCCTCAAACTCCTCAAGCAGGCTTCGTGTTTTCCGGACGCCGAGTTCTACATTCCCCTTGACATCAAGCGACTCGTCGAGCCGGGGCTCCTGCGGCAGATACCCGACGCTTCGCCCCTGTTCGATCCACGCTTCGCCTTGAAACTCGTTATCGAAACCGGCCATGATCTTCATAATGGTGCTCTTGCCCGATCCGTTCACCCCAATGATTCCGATCTTTGCCCCGTAATAGAATGAAAGCGAAATGTCCCTGAGTACGGTCTTTTGGGGAGGATACATCTTGGTCAGACCGGACATATAGTAAACAAACTTTTCAGGCATGTGTGGCGATTTCCTTTTAATTCCGGGAGTGGTCGAATGAATATAAAACAGGGCACGAAGGGCAGACAGTGCCAGGTTCCTAAAAAATTGCCGCAGATTCAATCGGAAGCAGCTAAAAATCAGCCAAGAGATACCTTTTTAAAACGCCTTATCCGTTCTAAAATCAAACAATTTTCAATTTCAAACAGTATTCGAACCATATAACTTCATTAAAATACAAATAGTTATTGCGACTCACATCCCGGCATATATATTGCTAATACACAACGCATCAAAACATTGGAACTTTTGAATGTATTTTGATATATCTGAAAATTTCCATTAAACCTTAACCAGGAGGAAGCTTTATGAACGTTAAACCGATGGAAGACCGGGTACTCCTCAAGCCCATGGAAGCCGAAGAAAAAACGGCAGGCGGCATCATTATTCCGGATAACGCCAAGGAAAAACCGCAGAAAGGCGAAGTGGTAGCTGTCGGCCCGGGCAAAACGAGCGACAAAGGCGCAAAAATTGAGATGACCCTTAAAAAGGGAGACAAGGTCCTGTACGGTAAGTATTCGGGCACCGAAATAACGATTGATGGACAGGATTACCTCATTGTCCGCGAGAGTGATGTTCTGGCGGTCATCTAACCTTCAAAGGGAATCAATTGACTAGACGTTTCAACACCGAAAAGGAGAAATGAATTATGGCGGCAAAAATGCTTGCTTTCGAAACAGGAGCCCGTGAAAAACTGCTTAACGGAGTGGATATTCTGGCAAATGCAGTCAAGGTCACGCTCGGCCCACGGGGCCGGAACGTCGTCCTCGAAAAAAGCTGGGGGTCACCGACCGTTACAAAGGACGGCGTCACCGTTGCCAAAGAGGTGGAACTTGAGGACAAGTTTGAGAACATGGGCGCCAAGCTGGTCAAGGAAGTCGCATCAAAGACCTCCGACATTGCGGGTGACGGCACTACCACCGCGACCGTGCTTGCGCAGCAGATCGCACACCTTGGTATCAAGAACGTCACCGCCGGCGCAGATCCGATGGCTCTCAAGCGAGGCATTGACAAGGCTGTAAAGGCGATCATTGATCAGCTCAAGAAAGATTCCCGTCCGGTATCGGGTAAAAAGGAGATCGCCCAGGTCGGCGCGATATCCGCAAACAACGACGTCACCATCGGCGACCTGCTCTCCGATGCCATGGAAAAAGTGGGCAAAGACGGCGTTATCACGGTCGAGGAAGCCAAGAGCATGGACACCACGCTCGAGGTCGTCGAAGGAATGCAGTTCGACCGCGGCTATCTTTCTCCCTATTTCGTGACCAACTCCGACTCCATGGAGTGCATCCTCGAGGAACCGGTCATTCTTATCCACGATAAAAAAATCAGTGCGATGAAAGACCTGCTCCCGCTGCTCGAGAAAATCGTGCAGATGGGCAAGAGCCTTCTCATCATCGCCGAAGAGGTCGAAGGCGAAGCCCTGGCCACGCTGGTGGTGAACAAGCTGCGCGGCACACTCAAGGTCGCTGCGGTCAAGGCGCCCGGGTTTGGCGACCGCCGCAAGGCCATGCTCGAGGATATTGCGGTCCTCACCGGCGGCATCCTGATCTCTGAAGAGGCCGGATTCAAGCTTGAGAACACCACCGTCGATTCGCTGGGCAAGGCCAAACGGATCGTTATTGACAAAGAGAATACCACCATCATCGAAGGCGGGGGAAAGTCGGCCGACATCAAGGGTCGCGTCAACCAGATCCGCAAGCAGATCGACGAGACAACGTCGGATTACGACCGCGAAAAGCTGCAGGAACGGCTCGCCAAGCTGGCCGGCGGCGTTGCCGTGCTCAAGATCGGCGCAGCGACCGAGACCGAGATGAAGGAGAAAAAGGCCCGCGTCGAGGACGCGCTCCATGCGACCCGCGCAGCAGTCGAAGAGGGTGTCGTCGCAGGCGGCGGCGTGGCGCTTATCCGCTCGGCCGCAACGCTTGACAGCCTCAAGCTCGAAGGCGACGAGACGATCGGCGTCGACATTATCCGACGCGCCATCGAGGAGCCGCTCCGCCTGATCGCGGCCAATGCCGGAAAAGAGGCGTCCGTGGTCTGCAATGACGTGAAGGCCAACAAAGGCTCATACGGGTATAATGCCTACTCTGACCAGTTCGAAGACCTCATGAAGGCAGGCGTTATTGATCCGACGAAAGTGGTTCGCACCGCGCTTGAAAACTCCTCCAGTATCGCGGGTCTCATTCTCACCACCGAATGCATTATTTCGGAAAAACCCGAGAAAAAGGAGAAGGCCCCTGCGGGCGGCGGCGCGCCGGGCATGGGCGGCATGGAGGACTACTGATTCCCGCAGTTACAGCATCAATTCATGCAAGCCATGACGCGAAAGCGTCATGGCTTTTTTATTTTGTCTCGCTTATGCTGGCCTTAAGGTCGCGGACCAGCGCATCAACCATCCGTTCGGTCGTGTTCCACGAACACATAAACCGCGCTCCGCCGGCGCCGATAAACATATAGAAATGCCACCCTTTCTGTTTAAGGCGTTCCGCGACAGGAGGCGGCATGTTTACAAAAACCGAATTTGCCTGGCGTGGCAGCATCACCTCCACCTCCCCGATCTGCCTGATCTGCGCGGCCAGGCGCTCCGCACAGTAGTTGGCTCGTTGCGCATTTAACAACCACGCATTGTTTTTCAGCAACCCTACCCACGGCGCCGCGATTAACCGCATCTTCGATGCAAGCTGTCCTGCCTGCTTGCACCGGTACGCGAACTCCTCGGCAAGGGCGACATCGAAAAAAACGACCGCCTCCCCGATCCCCATACCGTTCTTGGAGCCACCCATGACGAGCACGTCAATCCCGCAATCACATGCAATCTCCCTCGGTTTCACCTCAAGCGATGCCACGGCGTTCGCAAACCGCGCACCGTCCATGTGCATCCTGAGTTTGTGCGACTGCGCGGTCTTTTTCAGCGCATGCAGTTCGTCTTTCGTATACACCGTGCCGAATTCCGTGGCCTGGGTGATGCTGACCGCCCTGGGTTTGGGGTAGTGGATGTCGCTTCGCTTGGTAACAAGATGCTTGATATCCTCAGGCGTCAGTTTACCCTCACTGCCTGCACCCAGAAGCAGCTTTACTCCATGCGCAAAAAACTCGGGCGCGCCGCACTCATCGGTTTCTATGTGTGCGTACTCATAACAGATCACGCTGTGATAGGACTGGCAGAGCGACGCAAGCGCAAGCGCGTTACCGGCCGTGCCGTTAAAAACGAAAAACACCTCGCAGTGGGTTTCGAATACCTCCCTGAAGAGGTCGCACGCCTGCCTGGTCCACGGATCATCGCCATAGGAAACAGCATACTCGTTATTGGCCGCCAGGAAGGATTCCAGGGCCGCCGGGCACATACCTGAACAGTTATCACTTGCGAAACCGTTGAATTTCGGCTCATCTGACATGGTCGTTCCTTTTTTAATTATCAGCTGAAATGGCTGGGAGAGAGTAAAATACAACACGTCATCAAGCGGAAAAAAACCGGCCTTCAATATCCCTGTCAGTTAAAACCCGAATTTGCGGCCCCACGATTCGCCACCGCCAGCGGATCGGCACGGCAACAACCCTGGTCGCGAACGATCAGGATATCCTGTTCTCTTTTGCCGTTTCATTTGCGAATAATCATCGGGTCACATGCACCCGTTTTGTTACCACCTCACCGGCGGTTTCCAACCGCACCAGGTACAATCCTTTACTTTCCGGTTTCCATGCGTATCTCTCGCATGACGCTGTGGGAACGGTTTCCCAGCATTGCCTGCCCCTGAGATCATACACTGAAAGACGCTGCGCTTTGACCCGTAAAAGTCGGATCGTAATCGCCTTTCCATTATAGGCGACACGAATACGGTCGCGTGCGGCACCATGCATATGGCCGGCGATTCCCGCGGCCTGCCACGCCGCGGTCAATGAATAGGCAACGCCGTTCAACACCTCTGTTCTTCCGGTATATTCATAATACCGGTCATCGCCAGAGCTCACCTGGGCTGAGGTCACGGTGGTCGCGCATTTTACTCCGATATACCATATCCCTGCCGGAACCGACTCCATGGTTAACACCTTATCGGGACCCAGTTCCGTGTTAGCATACGCCGCAGAATCGGCAAATGCAAAGGTGTCTTTCCGCGCAAACAAGTGCATGTCAAAACCTTCATCCGCGTCAAGGGTAAGGGAAAGGCTGCGGGCGCCGAACGGCAGGGCCACCCTGAAATGGTGATACTGCAGATCGCCGATTTTCGCATGGAGCGGATCGTTGTCGGCCGTCGTCTTGTTCATGACCACCTGTTCGCCCTGAACCAGATCGCGCTTTACCGGTGGAGGAGCAAGCCCGTCCTTTAAATACAGGAGAATGGCGCCCATCTCGTTTCTCTGGTCGGTCGCGCTCGAGCCTTCCGGATGCGAGGTGATCCCCACGGCCCTGCCGGTCGTATCGCCGGCTTTCCAGGCATAAATGGCGCCATAGCCGACCATCTCCGGATTTTTCGGGACTGAATCGTGTATGGCCAGCACCACGGTGCCTTCCGGCATGGTGCTGAGATTGAAACTGCCGCCGTTGTTATGCACGATATTCACCACCACGTTGTCCGGACCAAAATCAAAATAGTTGTGGAGCGGAGATTCTGCGGGTATAAGATGCCTGACCCGGTCACCGCTGGTATTCGGGCCGTTAATACGGCCTGGCCACAGGTTGAAATACGATCGTGTCAATAGATAGCTCCCGGCGCAGGAGCCGAACTGGCTTCCTCCGTTGTAGTAATGGGCCCTCACATTGCGCTGCCCCTCCCCTCCCAGGTCGGCGTAGTGACCCATGCTGCCGCCGTGGTAGTACACGATGGCAAAACGGGGCTCGTTATCCGGGTAGAGCAGCACGCCGTTTTCGTCGAGCAGGTTTCGCGTCATGATGGAGGTCTGCAGGTCCGTGTTCTCGGCGATCTCCATCCATTCATGCGTGAAGTTGACCAGGGTGAGAGCGGGCATCCTGCTGGGGCCGCTCAGGTCGGTGCCCTCATCAACGAACACGTCTTTGTAAAATCCCTCGATCGCCCCGGCGTTGTGAAATACCGCGATGCTAATGAGAATACACCATGTCCGGCGCAGCGACTTTCTCATGAAGCCCTCCTTATGAGAATAGTGCGAAATGTGGCGGTGTTACTGAAGGAACCGATACCGTG
This sequence comes from Chitinispirillaceae bacterium, assembly GCA_016932075.1. The sequence continues at coordinate 40,532 of JAFGDP010000106.1, forward strand.
ATGATCACGGTATGACCCTGCCCTCCCAATGGGTAAGATACACAATAATCAAGAAAATTTCCTGCATTTTTTAGCGCCAGCCTCTGGCGTCAGGTACGTTTTGTGAATATTAGATTCTGGGTACACCGTTCCTAATAGCCAAGGTGGGTAATGAACTTCCCTGAGCGCGGTTCATACACAAGCGGGAAAGAAGCATACAGGGGATGGAGCGGCAACATAAGAAAAGAGAACGCTCTCTTTTCAAAAGGGGCAACGGTCTTTTTGGCTTCAGCGGACGCTTTTTTCCCGGAATACCCCAAAGAATCAGCATAAAACGCTGTCATGGTCCGATACAGTGATGCTTCGGAACTGGTGTCGAAAAGCGCCTTACGTTTTCTGCTGTTGAGCGGCATTGAGGCAACAAGCTTTTTCCCCAATATTCCAAGATACCACTTTTCCTTGCACTTCAGATAGCTTCCCGCGCACCAGCCGAGCGCTTCGCGGTTACCGAAATCTTCATCAAACTGGCCGTCATCAAAGGTCTTGTTAAAAATAACGGCGTCGCTGCTCTTGACCGTGTACGTAACGCTGAACGGCGATTTCCACGACCGGCCGGTAATGTGGCAGCACACAGAATCACGAATGCCGTCCGCTGTAAAATCAGCAGTGAAAAATAACATGGTGTCAACCCTGGCGTTCGTATCCACGGTGCCATGCGAGCCTGATGCAAAAACCAGTAACCCGGTTATCAGTGTGATGATTTTCGTATCCATTGCCGAGTCCTGACATGCGACGGAGGAAGGCCGTCAGGCTGTTGATTACTCTTTCTTCCCGTAATGAAGCAGGATCTGGTCGGTCTTGTAGAGTCGTCGAGCCAGTTCCCGGGCGATATTAAGGATGAGCATGGAAAAAACGTCCTTGTCCTTTTCATACACGCCCATGAGCATGGACCGCGTCAGAACGAACAGCTCGGCGTCCTCCTTGACAACTGCCGACGCGCTGTGGTTCTGCACGCCGATAACCGAGGCCTCGCCGATGCAGTCGCCCGGCCCGAACTCGGCAAGCTCGAACGGCTTGCCTTTCATATCAAGCACTATGGAAACGCGGCCCTTAATCAGGATGAAAATCTCCGACGCGGGCGTACCCTCCTCGATAATCACATCGCCAGCGTTCCTTTTGACGCGCGGACATGAACCGAACAGGTCATGCAGAACATCAAGGCTGAACGAGGAAAATATGGTGACCTTTTTCAGGAAAGAATAGAGATCGTCATCCAAACCGCCTCTTTCACTGCCTTTATTCAGTTTGTCACCATCCATATAACAGGGCATACCTTTCATATACGTATATTTTCAACTATTATGTGGAAAGAGTCAAGGTTATTGTTTCAGGGCAACACTACCCCACGATGTTCACACCTCACGGTTCATGTTTATCACGGTCTCCACCCCCACCGCTTTTTCCCTTCGCTCTCTAAAAGATGAATCCGGCCTCATTTCTTTGCACTAATTATTTTTCTTCCAGTATCCAGCTCGGCCCCTTTCGGTCCAAGGAACCCCATGGCCCTTTCTGCCGGCATCATCGGCCTCCCCAATGTTGGCAAGTCCACTTTGTTCAACGCATTATGCGCTAGCAAAGCAGCCGCGGAAAACTATCCTTTCTGCACCATTGACCCGAACCACGGCATTGTCGCGATTCCCGACGAGCGGCTGCACCGCATTGCGGCGCATATCACCACCAAGAAAAATGTGCCCGCGTTTCTCGAACTCATCGATGTCGCGGGACTCGTCAAAGGAGCCTCAAACGGCGCCGGGCTCGGCAATCAGTTCCTCGGTCATATCAAGGATGTTGATGCGGTAGTACAGGTGGTTCGCTGCTTCGAGGGGGGCGATATTGTGCATGTGGACGGTTCCATTGATCCGGTCCGCGATATTGCCACCATCGAAACAGAGCTCCTTCTCAAAGACCTTGAGACTGCCGAGCGTGGCGTCGAGCGCACGGCAAAAGCCGCGAAATCAGGCGAAAAGGATCTCAAAACAAAGCTTCTTCTGTTCGAACAGGTGCGCGACGCGCTAAACCGTGGAATTCCTGCACGCAACGCCGCACCTGACGCAGAGTCTCAGGCAACTATTGCCGAACTGCACCTGATCACTGCCAAACCAATGCTCTATGTTGCAAATGTCGCGGAATCAGATCTTTCAGCCGAAACAGCATCATCGCACTACACTGCGCTCATTGAATACGCGGCACAGCAAAACGTCCCGTGCATTCCGATCAGCGCGCGCATAGAGGCGGAATTGAACGAGCTGAGTGAAACTGAGCGCGCAGAATTCCTGTCAACCCTCGGTATCAAGGAGAGCGGGCTCGCCACCCTTGCGCGCGCTATCTATAAACTCCTCGGACTCGAGACCTTTTTCACGTTCAACGAAAAAGAGCTGCATGCCTGGACCCTGGCTGCCGGTTCGACCGCTCTCCGCGCCGCAGGGACCATTCATTCCGACTTTGAAAAAGGATTTGTCAAGGCTGACGTCTATTCCGTCGAAGACCTCGAGACCTATAAAACCGAGCACGCGCTGCGGACCGCCGGAAAGATCAGGTCAGAGGGAAGAGAGTATGTGGTGAAAGACGGGGAGATACTGTTTTTCAGGTTTACGGCGTAGGAAGTGTTTTCTCTTGATTCGTGCCCTGCTTGTAACCTCCGGATCAAAGTCCGGATTATATATGCACGTGAAGTATCCCCTACCTCACCCTCACCATGGGTACTACCTGCTCAATCCCCTCACCCTTAACTCGCAAAAGGTAAGTAGTTGAGGATTGTACCCGCTCTTGGTTATGGGGTACGACGGTTATGTTTTGCTTCAGCTCACCCTGGTATAGGATTTCAATTGTTCTTCCGCAGAGATCGAGCCGCTCGACAATAACGCGGGTACCTGGTGGTAGATTCAGAATCAAGCCGCGGCCGGTCACACGGACAGCCTGCGGTGAAGAAACAGCAAACGTTCGCTTGAGCGCCGTGGTATTCCATCGCAGCGGATCGCCGGCAAGCTCGTTAAGGTACATCTCGAGGTTGGTGTACTGATCAAGCGAAAGATTGGTATTGTTCCGGTCCTCGGCATTGTTCGGATTCAGGTTGTGCGCAGTCTCCCATGCGTCAGGCATGCCGTCATGGTCGGTGTCGGTTGGCGGCGTGCCGCCTGTCATGGTCGGATACCCGCCGGCGTCGTCCTGAGCGTCGAGGATACCCTTATATCCGTCTTTGCTGCCGGTATAGGTGTAGGTACCGTTCCGTGCTTCCCTGATGACACGGGTATCGATCGGATCAAGCTTTGGTTTTATCGCGCCGACATTAGCCAGCACATCGGCGTACGCCTCATCAGGCGTCTTTGGCGTCACACTGACGGGAAAAAGCGGAGAATTGCTCCTGACCTCGGCAACGGTATTGAACTTTGAGATACACATGCTCCAGTTGTCGGAATTCGGGTTGAGGAGGACACTGCCGGACGCGTTCACCATTTTATTGTTCACGATATACGCCTTCTGCATGTCGCCGGTATTGAGCTCATCACCGTCAATGGATGCAAGCTGCATGAGCGTGCTCGCGGGTCCGGCCTTGTAATAATTGCCGATAAAATTGCACTGCCGCACCCCGCCGTCGGTGGTACGGTGTCGCCAGTTATAGACCACATTATTGATAATTTCCACATACCCGCCGTACGTTTTTGCATCCTGTTCCATACCGCCGGCAAGCGACCAGTTGCGGCCAGCGCAATGCGCATGCAGATTAAATAAAAAGCTCCCGTACTTACCGCTGATTGAAGCGGCAAAAGAATGTTCGCCGTTAAAGTGAACTGAATTATTCAAAGCCTCTGAAACCAGGTTTCTCTGATAGGTAATGTTTTTCGCGCCGCGCGAGCTGTATGCTTCGTCGACCGACCAGCTTATTGAACAGTGATCGATGATGCAGTGATCGCAGGATGCCATGCCCATGCCGTCCATGGCATCCTGAGCGTAATCTCCTACCCTGAGACGGATATTCCGGATAATCACGTCTTTAGAGCCCAGCGGTCCCATTGCATACCGGGTCACGCAGATCCCGTCGCCCGGCGCGGTCTGGCCGGCAACATACACGTCCCCGCCATCACTTGGAATGATCAATTTACTGCTGAGAGGAACGACGCCGCCGACCCTGAACACGATGGTGCGCGGCCCTTTCTCCGTTACCAGCGCATGGCGCAAACTGCCTGATCCGTCATCATTGAGATTGGTGACCTCAACCACGCGCCCGCCCCTGCCGCCGCGCGTAAAACGGCCATAGCCCATTGCGGTGGGGAACGCCAAACGGCGTACACGAAAGGGCAGCACGTCGCCTTTTGTAACCGATCCGCTGAATTTCTCGTCAACGCGCCACCAGTAGGTTGTGAACGTCGAGAGACCGGAAAGGGTATACTTTGCCGAAGACTGGTTGGCTTTGAATTCCGGCGAAGTGGTGGTGGCGTTATCCACGCTGGCCGAATCCTCGCCAAGATACACGTCGTGCGACAAAGCTCCCTGCGCCGCGGTCCAGTTGAGCCCGTTCTCCATTGCATAGTGATCGTCACCTTCGGCCGGCGTGAATTTCGAGATTTTTTTCGCGGGATCGGTACCGTCGATCTCAAAGGCGTTGAGCACGACGTTACTGCTTGAGGAAAACTTCACCACAACATTTGTTCCCGCCTGCGCATCGAACTCCACATACGCGCGTACGGCATCGACATCGTTTGCCACGCGTGTCGGGACCCGTATTCCACTCGTTTTGACCGCGCCATTGACTGAAATGTCCATGGGGCTGCCGGCCATGTTATCGTAAAAACTGTGCCAGGTGACAAGGCTGTGCTTTCCCGCGGCAAGCCCGCTTATCACCATCTCCATGGCGCAGTTCGACGTTCCCTCCTCGATGGTCAGGCCGTCGACCGTAAGCGTGGCGCCGGTCGTGAGCAGACCCTTGTACCAGCCGCATTTGATACCGGCGCCCGAAGAGCCGGCGTTGCGGAAGGTGACGGTGATGCCGCTGAAAACGGTGCTGACCGTGGTCGCGCTCGCCGGCGCCCAGTTGTGCCAGCGTAACGTATACATGTCAGTCCTGCCAGGGCTGAGATAATCGATGTCCACGCGAAGACCGTTGGCGTGGAGCGTGATTGTTGCGAGCAGCAGTATCGCACCAGCGAACAGCGCAGTGCCGGTTCTTCTATAATTCGCGACTCGATGCATTCGAATTCTCCTGCTAAACGGTTTTATATATCAATATAAACCGGTTTTATCAACTTCTGTCTTGTGAAATACCGGCAATAAGCTATAAAAATCAGGCGGAATAATAAATCCTTGTCTTACCATGGGCGCCCCGCAGCCGCGGCGGTTCTCCTCCGTGCTCTCGCCACGCTACGCGGGCGAGCCGGTATTTGCATCCCTGCGGCCATATGGACGCTTCGTTACGCTGCGCTCCTCAGCGTCCGTATGGCCTGGGTCTGCAAATGCTGGCAGCGTCATTCCATTTCCGCTGCCACACTCCGTCGCCCCTGGCGCAAAAACCGCGCGTTAAATTCCCTCTTCGAACGTATCAAAGATCAGGATACCTCGGGCAGTAAAACCTATACAAAAGGTCGGCCGCACAAGCATCCGCTTAAAAATCTCCGGGGAAAAGCCGTATGACCGTCAACGTGAAACTGTTAACTTTGTACAGCTCATTCTTTCTTCACTTAACCTGCAGCGGCACTATCGCACATACTTCTTTGCCGCAATTTCTCACATTGACTATATACACACCCTTAACAAGATCCATTTTCCCCGGAGAAACCGACAAGGCGGCATTCCCCATGACCCGTACGCTCCGGATCGTTTTTCCGTCGAGCGAATGGATTGACAGAAAAACGGGTGTGCCGGGCGTCATTCCCGAAATACGTACGCTGCGATTTCCTAGGCCGGGTGAAACTGCCAGGCTCCCGCGTGGCATCGGTATCCGCGTTTTCGTACCAGTGGATCCCGATAGATACAGGTTCAACGTAGCAAGCGGACTCCAATTGTCCGTTACCGGCGGATCGGTATAGGTGGTCCTGAACACATCGGCGATCGTATAGGTTGCGGCCTGCGCGTCGGTGAGCTGTCTGGCCCAGCTTACCCTGCCGGAGGTGTTCGCACCGGCGCCGGTGTTTTTGTATTCGGAATAACGGGCCGTTGCCTCGTTTGCCGGATCTCCCCAGTTGTCCCACCCGGCCGCCTTGATGCAGGAGGTCATGGAGCAGTACTGGTACGACACCGCCGAATACGGGCGCCACGGTCTGCCGAGCGCGGTTGAAACGCCGGACGCGCCGGAAATCGTGCAATACCGGTATACATACCCGTAGGTCACGTACTGTTCGGTCGAGGCAGCGGTGAGCGCCGTACCGCCGTAACTGTAAATTTCACAACTGTCGAACCATGTTGTTGACGCCCCGAACATGAAGTCCGTGGTTCCTTCTATATAGCATTTTCTGACCAAAATCCGGCACCGGATGCCGTACCAGGTATCCTGACGGCCTAAAAATTTGCAATTGTAAAAAATAGCCTTGTCACCGGAAATGCGGATGCCAACCGCCTGCCCTACCGGTCCTGACGAATTTTCGAACGTGACATTGAGCGCGCAGAAACCGTCCCCGTTGATAAACGTGCTCGACGAACCGCTGGTGCCGTACTCCTCACCGGTCGCAGGGTTGATCTTGCTCGCGTAATTGTCATAGGTTAGCTTGACATTGTCGCGGCTCTGACCGATGATTGTCACGTTTTTCCTGTTTGACTCCAGTGTCAGCACTTCCTTGTACGTGCCGTTCTTGATGTAAATCACCGTTCGTGTGGTGCTGTTCTGTGGCACGGCGTTGAACGCTGCCTGGACCGTGCTGTGGGTGCCTGATCCGTCCTTGGCCACGGTCATATCATACCTGATGTTGGCATTCAGCGCACATGCTGCAAGAAATATAAAACATACTATCGGCATGATTCTTGTACAAACGTTCATGATCGCCTTTCTTTTCACTTCGTTGATGTTGAAAATGCGACGACTCCTTTTCCCAATCGACTCTTTTTAGCTCGCAGGTCATAGAGATACATACCTGATCCGAGACCCGTGCTCTCAACCGTGATGCTATTGTCACCAATAACTCCTTGCTGCCGGATTTCTTTCACTTTTGTCCCCAGGACATTATACAGGGAGAGAATAACCATTGTTGACTTTGGCAGCTCAAACGAGATCCTGCCCTGCTTGATCATGGCGAAACCAGATGATTCAACAGAGCCATGGTCGTCGTTTCCGGGAACGATTGCGGTTATATACGACCCGTATCGGTCGACATTGACCCAATCAAAATCCGCATAGCCAGTAGAGGACGTTCCGCTCGGGCTGGTCGCAAAGATGCCAATCTTGGCGCCGATCCATTTAGCCGCTGTCGCTGGAAATAGGGAACCGACCTGCGTATAGCGGTTGCCGTCAATGCTGTATTCAAATTTGCACGAACCGGAAGGTCCGGCAACCGCTATCCTCAGAAACAGTGTGCTGTCGGAAAGTTTGATATCCGACGAGCTTTCGGTCGCGGAATTGGTGAGGTACAGTCCGTCGGCTTTTTTAACCACGGCAAGCAGGGAGTAGGTCTGGCCGACCACAATGACGCCGGCGCGCTCGCCCGCCGCTTTTAGATGGGCGGTCAGTTTGGTCGCGAACGAAAATGAGTCAGCTGGAAATTTCTGGAGAAGAAGGTTCGGTACCAATTTGTAATCCGGAATTGCCGATGGCAATGCGACCGTATTGAGACGCAGAAATCCTTTGTTTGTGGTGAGACTCAGCCAATCTGGTTTTGAATTGGCATACCACTGCCATTGCAGCCCCAGCGTGTCCGAACCGAAATTGTCCGATGTCTGCGGGGTTTCGATTGGAGATGTTTGTCCGACCGCAGGTTTCGTGTAAGTTACTACCGGGTTCCCGCAGCCGTCGCTGTTGGCGTCGGTGCCGATCACGGGCCAGTCATTGACCCATGCCATTGGTTGCAGGTGTACGACGCGGCCATATACGCCCTTGTCCTGAAAGTGGATGAACCATGACTGCTTTTCGTCGGGCGTGGTGACCCATCCGCCCTGGTGCGGACCGTTTATAAGCGTGCCGCCCCTTTCCATCACTTTTTTGTATTCCCACGGGCCATTGATACTGGTCGCGCGTAACGCCATCTGCCAGCCGTTTGTCACACCACCGGCAGGCGCGAGTATATAGTAGTAATTACCTCGTTTATACAGTTTGGGGCCTTCTATCGTGACTAGCAGTTCAGGAGAGGTGGTATTGCCGTCAATGACCATGATGCTGTCGGATATCTGCGAGTTGTCCGCCGAAAGTTTGCGAATGGTCAGGATGCTCTTGAATCCGATGCGCGAGTTGGCATAGGCGTGAACGATATACCCCTGGCCGTTGCTGTCCCAGAACGGGCAGACATCGATCCATCCTTTGGTCGACTTGATCAGCTTGAGCATCCAGGGGCCTTCTGCCTTGTCAGCGCGTGCCATGTAAACACCGAAATCAGGATCGCCATACGTAATGTAAAAAGCACTATCATGGTGCCGGATGCTCGGCGCCCAAACACCGTTGGCAGGTTTGGGAACCGTGAAAGAATCAACAGGGACCTGCTGGTCAAATACTTTTCCAATAATCCGCCAGTTGACAAGATCGCGCGAGTGAAGGATCTGCAGCCCGGGCGTGCAGTTAAAACTTGATGAGGTCATGTAGTAATCACTGCCGACCCGTATCAGGTCCGGATCAGAGTAATCGGCATGAATGATGGGATTTTTGTAGGAACCGTTTCCGAGATCAGGTATCCATGGTCCCATCATGTTCAGGGGCTGGGCGTGAAGAACCGCGAGCGGGAGGGCGCACCCAACTATCGCCATGGCCGGTATTTTTATTTTCATCAGTTAACGGCTCTCCTTCAATGAATGGCTACGCGCACTATTTTACAATTGCAGTCATGTATCATTCGATTCGTCATTCCGGCGAAGGCCGGAATCCAGAATTGTAATTGACGTATAAAGATCATGCCAATCCTGATTGCTTTTCTCGATGAGATTCAATTTCCATTGTCGTTTCCACCCTTTTATACACTTCTCCCGTTTTATGGCGCTTTCCATCGTCGGATGAATCTCAAACCAGACCAACGTATGTACCCCGTATCGATGTGTAAATCCGGGGACAACATCATTTTTATGTTCCCAGACTCGTTTAATAATATTTGAGGTCACGCCTGTATAGAGAGTTCCGTTCCTCTTGCTTGCCATAATGTAAACAGTTGGTTGCTTTAGCATTTTTATTTTCACTGGATTCCGGCCTTCGCCGGAATGACGTTTATTCATCTTTAGCCATTCAGGACAGAAACTATGAATGCGACCCTTATTAGTAATGCGCCCTGAGTACGCTCCTGATCGCCTTGCCGCTCCGGTCATTAAACAGGGAAACTACATATAGTCCATGCCCCGGCAACCTGCAACCTATAATGGATTGTCCGCTCTGGCGGAACCTGTATAGCATCCTGCCACTGGTCGTCATGACTACCACCCTATACTCGCCCGGAAAGTCAGCCCAGATGCGCAGGGAGTTCAACGCATCCGGCATCACATCGAGAAGTGTTTTTTCCTTATGCAAACTTTGACCCGACGTAACGCTGGTATTTCCCGTATACTGCTCCCCGATCGACGCATTTGGTCCTGCGCCGGCGGACACAATGCTTTTAACCTGTGCTGTCGCATCGAGGGTATACGAATAGTAACTTTTAATATCGTATGGCGGTGTCGTCACATTTCCGGTGTTTGACCCGCTGCACCCGCTGAACTGAAGGCCGGAGATGTATAGCTTGGCGTTATCGCTGATCTGCACCGGGTTCTTTGCATTTTCAAAATAACTGTTTTCTATGATCACCCTCGCTTCGCCGCGGGCCAGATTCCCGTAGCTCATTGATTTTCTGACAAAATTGTTGTACAGATGCCCGATCCCCATGTCGAAGCTCGGGTTCCGCTGGTTGGTGCTGTCGAAATAGCAGTGATGGATCGTGGTCCTGAAATCGGTCGCCGAGGTCCAGCCGACGCCGAAGGTCTTGTTGTGATTGCTCATGTGCACCCAGGATACGGTCACATAATCACACGCATGGCGCAGGTCGATCAGGCCGTCGCAATTGTGGGTGAACCAGCAGTGGTCGATCCAGAGGTGGTGGCAGCTGTCCGCCTGTATACCGTCCCAGTCCGTATCTTTGCAGTCGTAATTTCCCTCCACATACGAGTCGCGGTTGATGAGGTTCCTGATGATAATATTCTGTTGGAGAATGATATGGAGCTCTATCTGGTACAGTGTCGCGTCATTTCCAAGTCCGACAATGGTCTTGTTGGATTTGACATTAACGCCATCGCCTTTGTTGGGAGGCGTGATTCTGCCCTTTACAAGAATGATATACGGATCCGACGACTCGGCATATTTCTTGAGATCGGCGAATGTGGTAGCGGTCACTGTTTTTCCGCCCGCCCCGCCGGTGGTGGTGGTGAGCCCTTTTCCGCTTATTGCGGCGAATCCGTCGGGTTTGTCCTGGGAAAACGCGAGACTACATACCAGAATGGCAATTAAACCGGTAAGTTTTTTCTGGCTGTTCATGATGAATCCTCCTCAATGTGTAACTATACAGACTCAAATAGGAATTTGACGGTGGAAAAAGATAGTGCACGCTCAAACGCATTCATAGCATTCTTGCTCTGTTTCTTTACCGTAAAGATATAGCTTCGTATATGATAGAACGTTTCTGTGCCTTTGACGCTTCGAAAGCAGCCGGATATTTTTCGTGAATTTTCATCATTCGCCCATCTCTCTCTGCGAGATTGTTATTAAAAGGTATCTTGAAATCATGCATATATCCCAACACTTCCGCTTAATGTTCCGCCAAGCGCGACAGATAGTTTCGCGCATCATTTTAGGCGATTCGACCTCGAACACGATTCCCTTCGTACTTACAACGCTTGGGATTAATCCGGAGTCCCTGACGGATAATACGATCATACTTCCAGTACGTCTTCCAGATTCCTCCTGCTTTTAATGCATAACAATTTTTCTGATTGTATTTCCCTGATGGCTTTCTAAGCGAATAAAATAGAAACCCTTTGGAACAGAACTAAAATTTTCCACATTTTTTCTCTCGCCAACATTCTCCATCCTTACCAATTTTCCCGCTATACTGTATAAGGTTATCCGTTTGATATCAGAATGGCTTCCGTTAAGCACAATGGATAGGTTACCAGACAATGAACTTGAATAAATGACATACTTATCCGATGTTGAGGTGTTGGCGCCACGGAAAGCTGTGACCTTCGTATTGCTGAACACGTTTCCTGCGCCAGCTCGTACGATACCCATAACATCCTCAACCTTGTCCATTGAAAATGAGTACGGCGGTGTAAAAACAGGGAATTTATTCGGGGCATAGGTGGGCTGGGATGCACCGTTCGAGAACTTAAGGTCGGCCCATCCGATTTGGCCGTCATTGGCCATCCCACTATAGTCTTGCCAAGGGGTATTAACGTCATCAAAATGGCTGTTTTCCACCCTGATTCGACAATGTACACCAGTTCCAATGCAATACAGGCTACCCGTACTGTTGTAATAATTGTTATAGATGTGCACATGGCCGAAACGCACACGGGGCATCCGCTGATCGCACTTTTCAGCAAACCAGTTATGGTGCATGGTCACATGCAATTTGCCTTCATCTGCGGTTACATCATCTCCGTTCCCAATAAGTATGGTGTTTCTGTGCTCTGTCTGGTTGACATAGTAGAACTTACACCATGAAACAGTAACATAGTCGGATTGACGAACGATGTCCAGTGAGCCATCCGCGCCGTCCCAGAACTCACATTTGTGTATAAACGCTTTTGTCGCTCCCGAAAGCTCCATTGCGTCTGTACTAGAGGGTCCTATCGTAAGGTTCTGGAAGATGTAATTGGTTCCACCAACTTTTATTCTTCCTCCGTAAAGACCAGAAGAGGCGTTTGCTCCGACGATCGTCTTGTTCGAACCGATCGAGACCTCTCCCACATTTAGTCTTCCACTTACAATGATAACGGCAGCGTTGTTGTTACCCACAGCGTTTTTAAAATCAGATGCCGATGATACGGTTTTCGGCGATGCATTACCCCCTCCTGTCGTCCCTTCTGCATACCCATCTGCAACGGCGATTGTCTGTGCATCCGTGCTGGAAATGGCCACAAAGGCAATCAAACCAAAAACGACATTATTGAAATACATTTTCATAATTCCTCCGTTCATTTTGGATTCCTCGATAGTGGAATTACCATCAAGGGATAGAGAAATAACCTACTTTTATTCTACTCTTTAGGGTCGCATAAACTAAGCCGGCAAAGCCGGAAAAAGTGCTATCGTATGGCTTCGCGGCATAAGAGTCGCTACGTCCAAAAAATCTACGCTAAAAGCGTATATTTTTAAGACAGAGACTCTAATCCTGCTCCTTTTCCATAAAACGTTAAAGATTATTCACTCCGTTCTCCAAGTCTTTCTGAAATGCCACGAGCGTTTGCCATCGGCATTATCGGTATCTCATTTCAGAAAGAATCTAGTTGAACAGTAACCTCTATGTTCTGTTTAATTGCCGAATCGAACCAGCAGGTCGTCCTTCCGCTGATTCATATAATTCAACTTGATCCACTCGGGATTCCTGGCAACAGTACAGATGCGTACTTCATCTATCGCTCCGCCAAAGTAGAGTCCGTCTGATCCATCCGGCAGCAGGCGCCTGCCGATTTCCACGTTGAACGATTCCATGCGCGACCCGTCGTTGCTGTCAAACGTCTTGCTGCTGTCGACACACACGCCATCTACGTATAAACATTGAGATGTTCCGTTACGTACGGCGTAGAGATGCACCCATTTGCCGGACGAATACGGAAATTCCGTAATCTCCCATCCTTTTTCAGGAAGGTCGCGATACTCTGAAAACCGCCAGTTGGAATTATGGATCCTGAGGTAATACTGCACATCGCCTTTGCCAAGAATGACGCGATTATAGTCAAGACTGTCGGCATTGACCCAGGTAGATATCGAATAGTTCCCGTCTGCCGGAAAATTCAGTTTCCCTGATGCGGTATTCGGCATGACGATATGGCTCTTATCGTCGTTCACGAACAATCCGGCCCCGCCAATCATTCCTTCAGCCGATCCGACGTTTACAGGCGTGCCGTGAAATCCGCTCGATGTCGCATCCCTTGCCTGGCCATTTCCCTGTCCGGAAAGGTGCCAGACCCCGCCAAATTCCAGGGCGGTATCGAACACCGGTCGAGAGGGTGTGACCGGTCCGGCCGCAGGATTTCCCCAGAGCATAGCAAACGATTGGCTCGTATTGTTGCCGTAGACCGTATCTACCCTTACCCATATCTCTGCCAGTTGGCCGCTTGCATCCCACCGTTCGATTTCAAATGGCAGCGGGATCGAATCTGCGTCCGGCCTGATAATCCGCAGATCGCTTCCATCCGCTTTTGCTTCCCCGAAAGTAAAGTTGCCGGCGTTCAGCCGGACAAGAACGGGAAAGCCGTACACATCCGCAGACACATCAGCGCCCGAGGATGTCGTATTCAGAAACACTGCCCGGGAGAACAGCCAGCCGTTATACGGAACCAGTGTCACCTGACCCGGCCCGGCAACGATATTTGGAATGATTACCGGATCGACGGATGACTCGTTGCTGATTATTCTCACGGCAAACGTTCCTGCGGGCAGGTCGGACAGCGTATAGAAACCATCAACATCGGCCTCAACCAGCCTTTCCAGCCCCTTTATTTGAACGAAACGCCGCTCCGTACGGGCATTAAAATCGACTTTGCCCTTTATCGTGGCGAACGGGCGCAGCGTATCGGTATTCAGGTTGATGGTGCGGGACGCTCCGGCCGCAACCGCGAATCGCAACAGAACCGCTTCCCCGGTTTTATCCGTTACCTCTATTGCATATATCCCGGTATCGAGCGAATCGATGGTGAATGATCCGCTGGCATCGGCAATCAGATCGATATAGCTCCGCGCTGCCCGTTTGGGCAATAGTAATTGCTTTACATAATCGGCCCGTCGAAGTCTGACCGTCGCCCCTGCGGCCGGGACGCCGTCTGATGTGTACACCGCGGCGATTACGCGCGCATTGCCCTGCTCGCTCGTTCCGGCAAGGTCAGGCCCGATCATGGTGCAACCGCACCCGATCGCCAACGCGGCGGCAAACATATTAATCAGCTTTTTCATCATCAGACCTTTGTGAAGGCAATGACTGGCCCACGGGAAAAAATTCAACTACGAGCGAGTAAAAGCTGTCGGGTTTAATTGATCCGTCTCCGGTCAGCGTGACGATTCTCTTCCTGAAATCCGCGATCTCCCGTTTCAGGTCGGCCAGCCGGGAACGCGGCACCGCCATGATCACGCTCGAAATATCGCGCTGCGACGGCGGAAACCGGTCGATCGCCTCGAGACCCAGCCGCGCGTATTCCCGGTTAAGCGCGCGTACCGCCAGGGAATTGACTTCAGCGCCGGTCGTGATGTCCGGGTCGGCCTGCGCGTACCCGCCCCCGTTTTTTTTCTTCAGAAATCCAAGAGTGAGCAAAAGCTCAACGCTTTCGCGCGCCTCCAAAGTTTTTATCGGCGGGTGCACCGATTTTGCGAGCAGCGAAAAATCATTGTTCCATTCCATGGCAACCGCAAGCTCCCGGATAACCGGGTGATACCATTTTTCATAGTACTCAAAAAGGTGTACCGGAATCAGCTTTTGCGGCTTGCGGTAGCGCAGGCCCCGCAGGATCGCCAGATGCTTTTTCTTGGCCTCCTCGCTTTTCGCCTGGTTGAACAGCACCAGATTCTCGAAAAACCGGCCGTCGCGTTCAGAAAGACCAAGACCTTTGACGAATGACGCAATGGATGCGGAGGTCAAATTTCTCTTGCCGGCAGCGACTTCGCGGTAAATTGAAGGTGATTTGAGCCCTGACTTGAGGCAGAACTGGCGATAAGAAAAATAGCGAGAGGACTTCTTCTTCTGATTGTAGAAATCCGAAAGAAAGGCGCGATAATCGGTATAAAATTCCAGGGATTGCATTGCTGTTTAATATAAGCGGAAAACGTGCCTTTTTCTTGATATTTTTAAATTTATATCAAATTTCCGTACACATTTGAGTACATTTTTTTGCCGCAGATTAATTATAAATTATTGTTAATAATCTAAATACAAATAATCTAATACGGTGATAATTTATTTTTTTTATATTTAACAATAATTTCAGGTACATTATGCATGCGGATTTTTCACGTCACCCATGAACGGTTGCACTTACAAAGGCATCGCCTTTTGCGCAGAAACCTGCAGAATGAATCACAAGTCATAAACCAACCCTGTTTTTTGACTATTTCTTTTTTTATTATGATGATACAAGCGCTGCCAGGATTTTCCATGCTGTGGTCAATTGCGGTAATGGATTGAGTTCATGGACATTAATGTCCACAATTTACTTAATAAAAAAATAAAATCCATCAATAATTTTTAGTTTGTATTTATATTATATGCGAAATATCTGAGGGGAAAGAATAATTTGTTGCGTGTATTTAATCGTATAAATCACCTGTTAATTTCAACGGTTGCATTACCCACCCTTATTTTGCAAAGAAAGGATCGTGGTATGGTACGTCTAACAATAAGTCTCCTGTCAATTTCACTTGTTTTCTTTTCATCGCTGGTAATTCCTGCGGCGGCAGAAGGGCCGGTTGATGGTGCATCACTGCTTGAGACGTTCAGCGCATCCACCAATTCTGTAGAACGGCGAACCATACTGAGTTCATTAAACGACATTACTCTGCAGTATGGTGAGAAAGCACCACAGTGGGTAAGTGACCTGCTCGGCATTGCTATTAAGGACAAAAGTCCGGTTGTCGTCGCAGTAGCGGCAAAGCAGATAGGGCAGTTTAACCTGCTGGAGCATAATGCGGAAATGGTTGCGCTTTATACCAACGCAGACAAGCTGTTCGGTGCATCAGGTTATACCCATCGGATTCAATATGCGGCGATTACCTCTCTCGGCAAGCTTGGCAGCAAGGAAGCAAAGGCGCTGGTTTCCGAACTATTAAAGAATGACAACGGCTCTGCAATGGGAGAATATCTTCTGACGGCAGTCAAGGATTTCAACGATCCTGCATTTATAAATAATCTCCGGACGTATAAGCAGAAGATGGACAGCTATGTAAAAGCGGCCAAGGCAAATGGCGATAATCCGATTTTGTACTCGAGGAAATTGGGATACAGCGAATGTGCTGCCGAGATTGAGAAAACGCTCGCGGCGAAGGGGGGTAAATAATGAGTACCAACTTATTGATACGCGTTATCATGCTGCTTGCGTTCCTGTTTACCACAACCCTGTTTGGCAAAGTAGGGATCATTGTCAATAAAGACCTTTATCCCTCAATCAGCGCCGCTGTTACCCGGTACATTTCAGACGTTGAATCCATTGAAGGGAAGGAGGTATGGCTTGACAAGGATAATTTTACCGATGCAAATACCGTTTCCCAATTAAAGGATGCGCTCAAGGAACATTTCCAGAATGATAATTTGGAGGGAGCGGTGCTTGTCGGCGACCTGCCGATACCGATTTACAATCTTGACAACGACCGTTTTGCCTGCGATCTTTATTATATGGACATGGATGGAAGCTGGAGCGGTTCGGGAAATACCTTTACAAACCACACCGGGGACAAAGAAGGCGAGATATGGATATCCCGTATTACGGCAAGCGTGTTGGAAGAATATGGCGGTTTCGGCAATGAGGTTGATATTGTCAACAAATACTTTGACCGCGTCAGCAATAGAATGCACGGCCAGGACCACCAGCCGAGAACCTATGTCATTGCCGGGATGTACTGGGAATGGGGAACCCTTGAAAGCGAGAATATCGGTGATCTGGGCTATGATCGAAATAATATTGAAACCTACCGAAGCACCGCTGATAATACAACACAAAACCATGCCTGCGGTGACCGGTGGCTGGATGCGATAAAAAGGGGTATGGAGTACGGATTCATCTATTCACATTCAAGCCCAACGGCCCATTCTGTCGGCGTTAACCTGAGAGACCTGGGTACCGAAGCAATTAATTGCCGGTTTTATAACTCATTCGCCTGTTCAAATGCTGATTATGAGCGGGCAAACATGTGCGGTGCTTATGCCTTATCGGATAATGGGCTTGTGTGTGTCGGCAGTTCAAAAACAGGCAGTATGATACCAGGCACCTACCGGTATTATAACCGCCCTCTTGGGGAAGGCGATAATTTTGGAGAGGCTTTCCTGAAATGGTTTAATACCAGAACAGTACTGGATAATAAAGGCTGGCACTACGGCATGAATCTGCAGGGAGCCGGCACCTTACAGTTAAAACCATACCAGGGAGGTGCTTATATTACTCTTACCAGTCCGGCTGGCGGAGAGAAGTGGGAGCAGGGTACGACCCAGGAGATTACATGGGGCGACAATATCGACGGCAATGTAAAGATCGAACTTATCAAAGGAGGTTCGGTACGAGAGCAGCTTGCGGCATCAACAGCGAGCGACGGTTCGTTTGAGTGGCAAATTGCCGGCGATTTTGAAACCGGCGATGATTATAAGATCAAAATAACCTCAGTTGACAGCACCGCACTCAATGACGAGAGTGATGGGAATTTCAGCATTACGCCGGAATACATAGTTGCATGCCCGTACTTCCAGAATTTTGACACACTAGAAAACCAAAAAACTGCCCTGCCGATGAAGTGGGAGCAGCTTGAGGACGATTTAGACTGGATTGTCCTGTCAGGTCCGACACCCTCGAGAACCGGCAGCGAACCCGACAAGACAGGGCCGGAGGGCGATCATACCACCGGCAACGCGAACTACCTTTATATAGAGGCATCGGATCCCAACAACCCGGATAAAGAGGCGGCCTTTATTACGTGCAAATTCAATTTCAAGCACATTGACAATCCGGCGCTTACCTTCTATTACCATATGTTCAGCGCTGATAACGCAATGGGAGACCTGTATCTCGATATCAACGTCGACGGCACCTGGAAAAATGACGTGTTGCATCTGACCGGAGACCATGGTGATGAGTGGATCAAGCAAACAGTAGACCTGAACAACCACAAAGGTGACCGTGTACTGTTCCGCTTCCGCGGTATCACCGGCAGCAGCTGGTGCAGCGATATAGGTATCGATGATTTCAGGATTTTTTCGGATGCTACCGGAACAGGAGATAACGGCACATCTTTATCCTCATGCTATGATCTGAAGCATTCCGGATCGCGGATATATTACACGGTTCCTCAAAATGCCGGTAAAAACAAGGTAACATTGGCGCTGTATAATTTACAGGGGAAACTGGTGAGGATGCTGGCGAACAAGAAAGTCAATGGCGGCGACTATTCAGTTTCATTACCTGATAACGCAAGAGGATTATATCTGGTCAGGCTGAAAACCGAAGGGTATAGCAAAACCCTTAATATGGTGGTTGCTAAATAGGAATAAATAATACAATAATACCATTTTAATGCCTCGTGGGTGTAAATGATTGCGTCCATGCTTTTACCTAAATTGGACGCCGAATCGATATATGGTCCTGCCCGTATCCGTTTTAATTGTGATAATATAGGCATTGACAGCATGGCATTCTAATGCCACAACACACGCTCCCTTTTGCATTTTTCCCTGGAAAATTGACATTCCCGTGAGGGATACAATACTAACAGTACCATCACCCGCGTGTCCTTGTAAGCATATCCTTTGAATCCTGTTCGACCTGGCAATCACTTTCACCGTTGCAGGTTCTGATTTTGGAATTAGCTGCGAACCCGCGCTGTTCAATGCCAGGTTGATCACCGGCACTCGGGTACACTCGACATCCTCCTTGTTCGTTGAATAGGAGACGTACAGGTATCCTTGCCATATCATCGATTTCGGGTAGCTGTACCCCAAGGTCTTGCTCGTCCCGGTATAGCGCTGAGCCTGCAGATCGCTGCCGCCCTTGCGAAGAACAAAGGCCTTGTCAAACACCTGCCCGTACCTGCTCAATGCAACCGCCAGCGGAATTCGGATCTTGGTATCGACCGGATTGCCCACAAGAAACGCCGTACCGTCAGGCAGGTTGCCGGCGCTCTGCTTGGAGCGCGAATCGGGCATGTCAGTCACCACCGGCGTGGACCAAGTCACACCGCGATCGAGACTGATCGACGCCAGCCGTCGAAAGGTGCTGTTCTGGTCGCGAAACACCATTACCGCGGCGCCGTCGGCGCGGTAAAACCAGCTCGGTTCCATCTCGCGGGTGGTAGTGCCGGAATATCCCAAATTGGGAAGGTTTGCACGGGTCCATCCCCTGACGCCCGAAGGATCGTCGGTATACACGGGGTCCACGAGCAGCCCTGGTTGAAAGTGCGCCGCGCCGATGATCCGGCCGCCGGGTAAAGCATGGGGATCCTGTTCAAAAATACCGTTAAGCCGGTTCCCGTCCGCCATAGGCAAATCTTTAAGCGCCGACCAGTTTAAGCCGTCGGTGCTCGTGGTATACTCGGTATGGCCGCCTCGGGGAGAAGCGGAAGACGGCCACACATTGACATACGCAACCAGCGTGTCGCCGTTGACCCACCATCCTCCCGAACTGCGGTATCCCTGATCCCAGACCGGAACCAGGGTCATAGGCGCGGTCCAGGTCCTGCCGTCCTGGCTTCGGCTGCAGGCCACCCAGGTATCGGGAGAGTCCTCGCTGTCGTCGGAGCTCTGCCACATGCAGTAGAGCCACCCTTTGAAACCGATCATGACCACGCCGTTGCTGTAATGGTCGGTGGCGTCGGAGGGATGAAAAATAGTGACGGTTTCGGTTCCGTCCGCAGCAGTCAAGCCAAGGTCGTCGGGTTTCGACTGATCGAACAGTCCGGCCTTGACCGTGAAAGGAGCGGTGCCGGCACATACGGTGCCGTACATGACGGCAGTCAAAGCGACAAAAAGAAAAAAATAAGGCATGATCGGCCGATTGTCCCGGATGAATTTACGGGCTCACTACAAACGTTTCGTAAAAACGGCGTTCGCCGGAAAAAAACCTGCACAGGTAAACACCGTCCGGCAACCGCGAAACATCGATGCGCCGCAACGAAGAGGGATCAAGCATCGGCCCTTTTTTCACGATCCGTCCCGCGACATCCGCGATCTCGTAGCCGGAAGCATTGATAAGCGTTATTGAAGCGTTGGCCGGATTGAACATCATGACCGGCTTCCACTGACCGGGCTGGACACGCGCATCCAATGCGACGCCGGTCCCGGACGGCACAACAAGAACGGATACCGTATCGCTGTACGAGGTATTGTCGGTACCGCTGACCGTAAATGCGAACCCGGCTAATCCTGAAAATCCGCTTGCAGGGGTAAACCGGGCAGTGTGGCCATCGCTCCCCAGGCTCACGGCACCGCCCACGGCATTGCTAACGGACAAGGCCGGATTCACGCCGGAGAATCCTCCCGCATACTGCAACAGATCAATATCCACGGCAGTAGCGCTGCTGGTCCTGCCGTGCAAATCACCAAGCCAGTTGATATACCGCTCGATATTCGCGTATCCGCTTGCGCCTATCTGCATGGCATCGTTGCTCGAGACATTCGTTCCAAGGGCTTTTTCCCAGTAATCGGGCATGCCGTCGTTATCCGTATCGGCTTCCCTCGTGCCGCCCCTGATCGTTCCATACCCGTTGGTGCCGAGTCCGGTCTGGGTCTGGCTGGAATAAAGACTGCCGCCCGGTCCGGTAGTCCCGGCGGTCAATCCGGTGGCGCCTTTGCCCAGCGTTTTGACTTGATTGATGATCAGGGAATCCATCTGATCGCGCGGCAAAACTCCGGAGAACGACACTGCCAGCCGAAAGGCCGTCTTGGAAGAATAGATCTTGACACTGCGGGATATTGCAGACCAGGGCGACGTCAGTACCGTGCCTTCTCCCTGATACCAGTATGGTGTGGTGGTATCGCCGTTCAGCACGCCGTCGAGATTCTTGTCCTTGATGTTTCCCGAACAGTAGATGCTCTGGTTTTTGTCGATCTGATACCAGGTGTTATCGGTGCCGGTAGACGCCGGGCCGAAAATAAAGTGATTGTTTATGATATCGTGCTTGAAGCGCGTGCTGGTATGGGTGGTGTACCCCGCGGAACAGTTATACAGTACGTTGTTGACGAATACGTCATTTACCTTTTCCAGCGGATTCCGGTTATGCGAATTGGCGAAAATCGTATAGAACCACGACCAGTCGCTCGACACCGACTCGCAGTGGGCGCCGAACTGCTGATAGATCGGGTCCGCGACAAGGCATGATTGAAACGTGATGTTCGTTACCGGACAGGTCTGCCAGTCGTCGCTTACGCCGCCGATATTGTTCCACGGCGCAAACTCAAAAGAACAATGATCGATGATCATATCCCGTCCATCGTACAGATTGAGCGCGACGTCTTCGTTCGAAGCGGTTTCGCTGCCGGGACGGATTCGAATATAGCGGATGATGATATTCGACGATTTTCCGCAGGAGATCTTGCTGCCACGAAAACCGATCCCCTCGCCGGGCGCCGTCTGTCCCGCTATCGTAATGTTGCTCTTAACCGAAACCGCGCTGTTCAAGGAAACATACCCGCCCACGTCAAACACCACGATACGGTTTGGGCTTCCCACCGCGTCCCGAAACGACCCGGTTCCGGCGTCATTGAGATTCGTAACATGATACACGGTCCCGCTCCTGCCGCCAGTGACCTGGGCGCCAAAACCGAGAGCGCCGGGAAAGGCGAGGGTCTGCGACCCTGTTGCTGCGCTGAATGAAAGGGAGATACCGCTCAAACAACAAGTGAGGATACCGGCAAAAATCCGTGCATTCATAACGCGCTCCCGATTCCCCTTCACCGAAAAAGATACAATCGGGGAACCACGGTTACAATGCACACGCTTTCCCCGGTTTCAGGAACCGTACTCAACAAGGTCCTGTCAACAAACACTGCAACCGACCATGCTGCCCTCTCAATCGCCCGCTCCTGCAGGTAGTTCAGTGCGCATTTTTTCGTATATAGAGCTTGACCGGGGCGGCTTTTCCCTCTTGGTTATACCTTTGTAAATATGTTTTCCTCCCGGCCAGATCCACGATCCCGCCATAACCGGGCCATTCCTCATGAAAAGAGAGCAGGTTCACATGCAAGTTTCGTTCTCTCTCACGGTGCGGCAGCGGTTTCAACCCGCCGGCCCTCTCTTCCGCGCCGGTTACCGCAGACAGTCTGCGATAGATCACGCGGGCGATGGTGTCGAGCCCGGCCTCGCTCGGATGCACGCCGTCAACGGAAAAATACTGCGGAAACGATTGCAGCAGCGTATTCGCATCGATGACCGGCAGCCCGCGTTCAACGCCGATCTCTTTTATAATAGGAATGATCTTCTTTATGACGCTGTCCCGTATCCCCCACGATGCACCCACGGGATGGTCAAACACCGGCACCGGCAGCACGAGCCAGATCTTGGGTTTCGAGGCCATTGAAGAGAGCGTATCGATCATCCACAGGTAGTCCCCTTTGAAGTCTCGCCAGTGCACGTCCCAGTTGTACGGCTTGGTGTCATTGGTACCGAGCTTGATGGTGATGATATCAGGCTGGAACGTAAAGACCTGCGAAAAGGTAACGGTTTTCCAATATGGATTGTCGCCGTATTTCAGAAGCGTGGTGGAGTTGACGCCGTCATTCTCGACGGTATACTTGGTTGTTCCAAATAGGGTCTGCAGTCTACCCGGATAACTTTTTGCCACTCGATCCTGGTCCGGAAGCCCGTATCCAAACGTAATGCTGTTGCCGATGCAGCAGACTTTAACCTGGGCTTCGATATTTGCAGTGACGGAAAGAATACAAAAGACCAACAAGAGAAAAATCCGCATGGTGGTGTCCTTGGCGATTATCGCCACGCATCCTTACCGGGAAATGAAAAACCGTTTCGCTGCTGACCGGTTCTCTGTTCGAAGCTCGATGAGATACGAGCCGGATCCAATACCATGCACCGGTAGAGCAAGGGAATGTTTGCCGGATGGTTGCACTGAAGCATTGAAACTGGAAACGCATCTGCCCTGGACCGTGCAGATGCGTATGGAAACCAGCGACGGCTTGGATAAAAAGTAGTGAATCACGCCGTCCTGTTCACTCAAACCGAATAGATCCTTTGCCGGCTGCTCCGGTTTTTGAAATCCTACCGGTACCACCGCATTGTTCGCGCCCCGCACCAGCGCCTGGGCAATGGTGGGCCAGACCCATGAAATCGGATTCGATTTCCTGTTCAATAGACCAAAATCCCTTGCGCCATTGTCCCACCAGACAGGCAGCATGCCCCTTGACCGCGCTTCGCGGGCGTAAAACTCGGCGTGCGCCACTCGTGAGGAAAGGTTGTTCTTATCCACCGCCCCCCATTCTCCGATGATCGCCGTGCCGCCCCCCTTCGTGGAAACGTCGATCCTCTCCCGGTCAAGCTCCCTGAGCACGTTCGCCTGATCAGTGGACGAACCCCAGGTCGATACATTCCCTTCAAAACAGAACTCCTGGGGATAATACGTATGCAGCGAGACAATACAGCGAGGATCATTGTTGTTTGGAATTTGGATGTCTCGCACGCATTCGGTCGTCGGGGTCGCTGCATGGCCGCAGATCATGACGAGCCGCGTGGCATTGTTGCCGCCGGTGGCCCTGATCGCGTCAACCGCGGCTTCGTGGTACGTATTGAGTATGGTCCGGGCTTCCGGGGTCCCGCCGTTCCACTCGTTCACCGACTGACGCGGCTCGTTCATTGTTTCAAAGACCAGATAATCGCTGTAGTCCCGAAACCGGGTGGCTATCTGAGACCATAGCTTGGCGAGCCGGTCCCTTACTGCGGTCTGGTTCGCCGCTGTCGGAACAATCCAGTCGTCATGGTGCGAATTGATAATGGCGTACATGCTGTCGCGCAGAACATAGTTCGCAATGGCCTCCACCCGGTCGAGCCACGACCGGTCCACCGTGTAGTTGGGAGCGCTGCCCATGTGCTTGTTCCATGTCACGGGAATGCGGACGGTCTTGAAACCCATTCTCTTTACCGCGTCCATCATGGCCTGGGTGGTCATGGGATTGCCCCACGTGGTCTCGCCGTCAGGAGCATCCAGGGTATTACCCAGGTTCCAGCCTATCTTCATGTCATAGACAAGCTCTTTTGCCGTCATATTTCGCATGGGGCCTTTCGCCACCCCTTGCGCGTACAGGGTCAATGCACCGGCCGGAATGCAGATGAGTGCTGAGATAACAGGGTATAGTAGTGCTCTGCACATGCGATACGGGCATTTGGCCATTATTTCTCCATTTAAGCGGTTAGAGTGTCAAACTAAATATTGACCTTCATTTACTGATTTAGTGTTAATTTTAACGTTATACGTTCGTTCGAAAAACCGGTAGAGCGGCATATCGACAGGGTGATATTATCCAAGACGCCTGAATCGCATACCGAAAGCAGCAGTGCAAACGGCAGCTCGGGTTGACGCCTTTTCATGTCATCTCCTCTGAAGAAAATAGTCCCTGCATGGAACCGCTTCTGTCGCCTTTTTCTGACCCACCATTCTCCTCACCTTCATACATGCAATTAATCCTTTGATAAATCTCCCGCGTAAAAGCCGGTACCTGCTGGTGCCGGACCCTCTCATGCGGTGGGTTATGGCGCAGTAATCGATCGTGAACCCCCGTTTCCTTAGCAGCAGCGGATGAAAAAAGAATTCGCAGCCGCACAGTCGTCCCTCAAGCGACCTGAGCGGAGGAACGCACGATCTGCGCATGACGCGGAACGTGCACCCGGCATCAGGCGTTACACCACCGGTCATCAGGTTGCGAAAAGCGTTGGCGGTTTTGGAACAGAGCGCCCGTGCCGCGCCGTCGCTGCGGTAATGCCGTGTTCCGCAGACCATGTCAGCGTCATTCATTTTATCGAGCAACTTCGGAATATCAGCAGGATCGTGCTGCAGGTCCGCATCCATGGTTATTATAAGCGTTCCAGATGCGGCGTTGATGCCGCGCATGAGCGCGGCCGACTGCCCGGCTCTTGCTTGCATGGTAAGAATATGCAGACGGTCAGAGGTGTTCAACCGGGCGGCGGCGGTTTGCGCCACCTCGATACTCCGGTCGATGGAGGCGTCGTCCACAAGGATGATCTCATATGGATACTCTACCGTCGTTTGAAACAGGGAAATCAGCTCCCCTATTAAAAGACCGATGTTACCCTCTTCATTGTAAACGGGAAGTATGACTGAGATGACAGGTTCCGGCTGCATATGGTTCTCTTCACGCTCGAGATCACCGTGCTCCATGAAGCCGGTTGTCATAGTCATTACATACAGTAACTGAATTCGCATGGATCATACCAAACCGCTCTTTCACCGTCGTGTATGACTGCTTCCGCTTCCGGTCTGTGGTAACGATCCCGCACGCATTGATGCCTGCGGGCATGGTTGTGGTACGGGCCTTGTTCATACGGCAGAAGTAATCCGCGTACGCCCATACCACGATACCGTTTACATACGAGCGCTTTGCCCAGATCGTATCGAGATGCGACCCGATATAGAGCGCCTGGTGCTCTTCGCTCAGGTCCTTGGAAAGCATGCTTGTCAGAATTCCCGCAAGCTGCGGCGCGGCATTATGAACGCCGAGACCTGCCTGCGCTCCAAATTCGGAAACGATCAGTGGTTTATCAGGCCAGTCGTTGTGCAGATTGTCGAGAACTTTTGAGAGCAGGGGAAGCGAGGCAAGCTCCCAGCCGAAATATTCGTTGATCGAGATAACATCAACGTATGGAAATCCCCGGTCCCAGAGATAGTGATAGCTGCAGTAGGTAGTAAGACGGGAAGGATCAGCACTCTTGGTCGCGGCTGAAACGGTCTTGACATAGTGAGCGACCGCTTTCTTATAGCTGGTGAACTGGTTTCCCAGCGACCACATGCAGACGCAGGTATGATTACCGTGCGCCGCGACCAGCCTTCTCATATACGCGGTCCCGTATTCGCGGCCCCGCGTGCTCCCCAGAAACGCAGCATCCGTTTTCCAGGCCGGCGCTTCGTCCATCACGAGAATACCCAGACTGTCGCAGAGATCATAGATGTCATGGGACTGCGGGAAATGGGCGATCCGCAGGAAATTAACGCCAAGCGATTTCATGTCAACAAGGTCTCTTCGCCGCTCCTCCCGGCCGAGCACTGGTCCCTTGCCGTCAAGAACGTCGTGCCTGCTCATGCCGCACAGGTAGAGCGGCCTGCCGTTCAGGAGAAGCTGCGTGCCGCCGGCCGTGACCTGGCAGAACCCGCGAAGCAGTTCCAGCGTATCACCTTTTTGACCGCTCAACCAGGGGATAAACGTCATTCGATACCGGTACGGCGATTCAGGCGTCCATTCGCGGACGGCATTGACCCGAAAGGTAGTGTCGGTGCCTCGAATGATTGCGGTAACGTGCGGCTTTCGCGACCCAGGCGCCGTTATGCTGCACACAACGCTGTCCCATATACTTGACGATAGAAAAAGATGTATTCCCAGATCAAACGTATCGTCTGCATGATGAAACGTCTGCACACTCACGCGATCAATCCGCTCTTTGGACAGCACCGACAACCGCACGGCACGGACCAATCCGCCATACTGCACCCACCCGTTTGCATGGATATCCGGCAGCTCGTTTTCGCGAAGCCGGTTGTCGACCTTTATCGCTATACGTGCACTGCCCTGTTTTGGAAGATACGGCCCTATATTCACGCTGAACGGCACATAGGGAAACCGGCTCTCTCCCGCATAAACGCCGTTGACAAACACCTGGGCACGCAGGCACACGCCATCACATTCAAGAACAACGTCTTTTCCGAGAAACAAAGGGGTGATTGGGAGATCGGTGAAATACCAGCCGATCCCTGAAGCGGACCTGTCGCCGTCACTCTTTTTCGGAAAGGTATGAGGCACGGTGACGGTTGTGCAGGAAAGAGCGGGGTCGCTTTTGGCCCAGCAACTGCCGGTATCGTCTCCAACGAACGCGAACCGCCAGGCATTATTCTCCCGCAGCAGCTTCTCACCGGCATTGACGGCCGGTTGCGCAAGAAGCGCACAACAGAGGAGAAGACGCAGGACGAAGGTCACCCTACCCTCCCTGTGATGCGCTTACAGCGGCTGGTTAAAAACAAGGTGCATGACATATTTACGCGGTATTTCTATGATACTCGAATGGTTCCAGTTGAAATTGCCGGTCGCGGTCTTGAGCGTGGGACCGACCGGCCAGAGTTTGTTACTCGCATCCAGATCCGCGACTTTAACCGCATACATCCTGTTGGTGCTTGCGAAATCCATGTACGGATCACTGTACAGCCGTACTTCGTCGCCAATGATAATGGCGCAGGGGCCTTCGTATCCGACCGCGGTGAGACCGTTCGACTCCCCGCTCCAGGGCCCTTGCGGGGTCGGGCCATATACATAGTGAATATTCTTGGCCTGCCGCATGGCCTGCACAGACGTCCGTTCGTCCTTGAAAAACATGTAATACTTGTCTTCGTCAACCTTGAGAATCTGCGCATCGATCTCCGTATAGCCGGGATCGAATAATTTTGCCGGATCCGAAAACGTCTGGAAGTCCTTTGTCATGACGTAATATGCCCGTTTTCCGTCCACGCCGACTTCGGTTGACCAGAAGATCATCAGACTGTCTTTTATGTCATCGTAAAAAATCTCCGGCGCCCAGCAGCAGGCGCACCCCGTGATCTTTTCGCCCACCGGAAGGAACCGCTGCGGCGTCCAGTTTTTCAGGTCTTTTGACGATGAGTACCCGATGCCGGTCTCGTTCCAGCCGCAGGTCCAGACCATATGGAATGTTTCGGTCGAAGCTTCGAAATAGATCGTCGGGTCGCGCATGAGCTTCTCCACGCCCACCAGAGGGGCCAGGATCGGCCGGCCGTCGATATGCTGATGGAAGTTGATGCCGTCCGAGCTGAGCGCAAGGCGCGCACCGAGCCCCTCTTCAAGGTTGATAAAATAGGTAAACAGGTAATAGGTCTGGCTGTTGGTGTCGACCACGCTGTTAACCGGAATCGGCATGCCGACCCTTCCAGGAACGTCGCACCCGGGTACTACCAGAAGCGTTATCATGCAGGTCGTAGACGCTAAAACGGCCAGAGCTCGAAATATCCTGCGAACGAACGTATGCATACGAGAGAAATCCTTTCTTAAAAGAGATAGCCGAATTTCATGGTCCAATACCAGTCATTGCCCTTGCGCAGCGCCTCTTCCCAGTCCTGGTCCTTGAAGCTCATCCGGTACCAGCGCATATGGTCGCGAGCGATCTGGCCGGTCATCTGAAAATGACCGGCGAATGTCCGCCGGGCGTATACGCTCCATTTCCAGTCATCGACCTCATAATCGCGCGGAGTGCAATTGGACGTCATGTTTCGCATGCTTGACAACTGCACCGGCTGGTTGTCGAATACCACCGGGCTCATATCGTTGGGAGCGCGGCTGGCGAACCACTCACCCTGGATGCTGAAGAGATCAAGCCGCAGATTTTTCCCGATATAACGCTCTAACCACCATATACCGATACCCGCAACCACTCCCGATCCGGCGATTGAAATTGACTTGCGATTGAATTCTTGCGAATAGAAATACGCTCCCACCGCAGGCGCTATCGCATACGACGCCAATGGATGGGTGGGCCAGTTGAACCCGAACATGACAGGCAACCGTTCGAGAATAGTGCTGTAATCGGTGACCGCATACAGCAGGCTGTCGCTGACATAGGTGTTCAGACTCGCGGGGTAGTCCTTTACGCCGAGAACCGCTACTTCACCAAACGCCTTCACATCCTCCTTGCCGAAGATGTCCCATGGCAGGATTGCTTTCAAATCAAGCGTCACCCTCCCCATGAGCTTGGTCCCTGCAAACGAATAGTACAGGGTATCATTGCCATCCACATACGCGGAGTTGCTATTTCTCGGCGTCGTGGCGCTGTCA
This sequence comes from Chitinispirillaceae bacterium, assembly GCA_016932075.1. Next base: position 69,628 of record JAFGDP010000106.1, read on the forward strand.
TTGACCGATATCAGGCTGTAGGCACCTGCTCCGGCTCCGATCTCGACCAGCGGGTGGGGCTTGAACGAGGCGATACCGATGAGATTGACATCACCCAGCGCCGTCCATTCGATATTGCTGGTAAGCAGCACGTCCCATGTGAACATTTTAGCCACGGTGCCGCTTGCATGCACGCCGAGCAGACGCGCCATGGGAAAATCAAACTCTGTCAGGATGTACTGCGGATAGGTGCCGCTTCTGAACAGATACTCTCCAAGATTGTGCGCGTCGGCATTGTACTTGAACGGAAAGAATCCGCCGGTAAGGGCAAGCCGGTGATCCTCCCTGCCGCCCAGCGACCAGGAAAGGTCTGCGCGGGAGAGATACGGATAATAATAGAGGCGCCGCGACAGCCCAAAATCATTGACATATCGCGGATATTCGTTGCATATCCTCATTTCAAATCCGAGATTACCGGTGACGTTCAAGGGTTGCAGTTCCGCAAAAACATTGAATCCGGTGTACATCTCCTGAACCCACACGTTATTGGTGGAGGCCCGTATGTCAAAAACACGGTCAGGTTCCCCTTTCACCACCTGTCCTTGGCGCAGGCTCACGAATCCCGAAGGGGTGTATTTTGTCGCGATTTCCTGCGCTCCGGCAATACCGGCGCACAGTCCCAGCGCTGTAAACAGTGCCAGCAGGAAATTGGTTTCTCTCATAAGTTCATTCGTCTCTTTCTGCAAAAAGTAGATTCCATTATTGGCTACGGCATTTTTTCGTAAGGTCCACGCCGGCGCCCTTGATTTTTACACAGTGGATCTGCGATGAAGGACAGCACACGTTACTTTTCACGAATTCGTCGATCACATACCGCTTTCCGGCAACCACCTGCACCGGCCTGCTGAAGAGCAGCTCGCCGCCAAGCGAAAACGCGGACAGCATGACCGGACCCGTGGATGAGGGTGTAAAGGAACGGCTGTTCATGACAGCCGGACGAAGCTTTTGTTTATGCGTGACCCCGGCAATGGTCTTGATGAGCAGGATATCGTCCAGCTTGAGAACTCCGGGCGGACTTGTCTGACTGCCGCCGGCATCAACATTGTTGATCAGTACCTGCATCTCGTAATAATTGCCTGTCGGTTCCAGATTATCAGGAAGCACAATGGTATCAACCTTCCACTCGTCTGAAGCCTCGAACGTGCCAATCGTCTGAAACGTCGTGGGCGAACCGCACCCCTCGTTGTATCCCCACCTGACCGTGACCTTGTGTCCCGGAAGCGGACCGAGATGCGCAAGGACCAGCCCCTTGTAATTGGCCAGGGGAAATCCGGTTGCGCCGTGGTCCCAGTCGATCTTGTATCCTGCATATCCTGCGGTGAACTGGTAGTTGAACGTGATGCTGTTGCTGTCGTAGACGTTTCCCGTGTCTGTCTCGTAAAAACAGGCCGAATCGATCCGGCGCAGCGTGTCGCACAGGAACAGACGCGTATACAGAAGCTGGGTCGGCGGCAGGTCCTTGTACAGCACCAGCGGGTCGATCGTCGGACCGTCGGCAGGCGTGATGGTGGTCATGGTCATGACAAACAGTACTGCGAAAAAAATGCATTTTTTCATACGGTCTCCTTTTTGATAGGGTAAGAAATGATTGAATAGTCGCTTGTATGCATCATGTCATTTTTTCGTGCCTGCTTCGGGCAGGACCGTTATGACGGCCTCCGCGGCTTTCAGTTTTTCATGGTTGACCCGGCACCGGATATTACCGGCGACACCACCGGTCTGCACGAAAAACGCCGTCGCGCCGTTCTCAAGCGCGATCGGGCTTTTTCCACAAAACAATCCCCGGCCGCGCACGGTAATGGTCACGCTGTCACGCAGTCGCGGGACCGTTTGACCGTTCGAATCCTTTACCGTAACGACCACCCGGGTCATGTCGCCGCCAGCGTCGAGAACCGTATCATCCGGAACAACGGCAAGCCGGACCGGGCGTCCCGGTATCGTTCTGACGGCGGTCGCCGCCTTTTTACCCTCGATAAAACCATGCGCCCCGATCTCGCCCTTAACAAAAGGCACTGCTTTCCAGACATAGAGCGGATGAGGCAGGGAGCGATAGCGAGAAGGCGCCCGTTTGCCCTGCGACCGGCCATTCACGAACAGTTCCACCGAGTCGCAATTGCTCGCCACCCACACGTCGTTTTGCGAAACAGGGCTGGACCAGTCATGCAGGATATGAACCATGGGACCGTACGGTCCTGGCTCCTGCTGCGACCGGTACACGTATGCGGCCGGCTTGGGCTGTCTGAAAATATCCGCAACGCCGTGATAGCATACGGATTGTTCGGCATACCGGTAGGGTGAATGGTAATCAAACGCGCACCAGCCGGCAATCCCGGCGATTGCCGGATTTTCAAAGGCCGAGTCGAGCATCGCGGCGTGGACGAGTGCATGGCCGCACAGCCAGCCGGTATTGTCCCACGAATGCGCGGGAAACCAGTGGCCGACGCTTTCAGTGGTAATCCAGGGAAGCACGGGCGGCGTGGAATCCGGAATCAGGTAATTCTGGGTCCAGATGCCCTCCATGAATTCCTCCGGTGATCCGCGGTCAAGCACCCGCGCGCCGTGGGTCGGCCGCGAGGGATCGAGCCGGTGCGCGAGCCGGTTGGTCTTTGTATAAAAATCATGGATATCCGCGGACTGGTTGATGCGCACGCCAAAGCTGACGATCGAAGCGCGGTTGCGGTCGCGCACGATCATCTCTTCCAGGTTGCAAAGCGCAATGCTTTGCCACGCGGTATCGTCCGAAACATACACCCACCCGGCCATCTCCTCGAGCACGAGAAGGCCGATCTCATCGCACCGGTCTAAGAACGCAGGATCCTGGGGATAGTGGGAGCAGCGCACGATGTTGCACCCGAAATCGTATTTGACGATATCGGCATCGCGCGCCTGAAGCCGGTTGGCGGCCGCCCTGCCGATGAACGGAAAGGTTTCATGCCGGTTGAGCCCGCGCAGCTTGAACGGCTTGCCGTTGACGGAAAACGCTCCGGTTGTTTTGCTGAATGAAAAATCACGGATTCCGAATCTGAACTGGTGTCTATCGACCTGCCTGCCGTTCTCAGCGACTTCGCTCCGGACCGTGTAGAGATAAGGATCGTCGGGATGCCATGTATGCGGATTGGCGAGCGGCCCGATGGTCCAGAGGAATGTTTTTCTGGAGTGCGCCGCAATGGTCACTGAGTCGCCCGCGCGAGCGACAACGCTTCCGGCAGCATCAACAAGCAGGGTCGCAACGTAACAGCCTCTTTGAGCGCTGCTATCATTCGCAAGCATGGTCTCGACCAGCAGACGGGTATCTTTTCCGGAATCCTTTCTCACATACACCCATTCAACATGAAGCGGATCGACAACGGTCAGATACACGTCGCGCACGATCCCGCCGAATACCATAAAATCAAGATTCTTACCTTCTGGCGGAATGTCCTTGCGCTGCCGCGAATCGACCCGTACCGCAAGCACGTTGTCTTTTTCAACGGCAAGATGGCCGGTAATATCGAAGGAAAACGGGGTGTAGGCGCCCTTATGCGCGCCGACGCGCTCACCGTTTACATACACCTCCGCGGCCTTTGACACGGCCTCGAACTCAATAATGAACCGCCTGCCCGCATACGCGCGCGGAAGCGTGAGGTGCTTGCGGTACCAGGAGACAAAGGCAAAGCAGGAGGTATCGATGTCCGTATGGTTTACTATCATATTCGCATGCGGAAGACAGATCCTCTTCCATCCCGATTCATTGCGGTGACTCAATTGCGCACCGGCGCTGTCGCCTCTCTGAAACAGCCATCCGCTGTTCAGGTTGATTGGGATCCGGCCGGCATTGTCCGGTGCACTCGAACTGCCGGCCGCCACGGCCAGAACGATCATGATAAACGGTTCCCACCATCCCGGTTTCATGGCGCAAGGATTCAGCTTCTGATCGCGGATCACCGTGCAAGCACTATGCGCCGGGAAAACACGTTTGCACCTGCGGTTATTTTCACGAAATATACTCCCGGACCAATCGCGCCGTTTCGCGGACGCCAAACCGTTCCGGTCTGACCTGGTGGCATGGTCACGATTTCTGAGGCGATCATGGTGCGACCGTCAATGCCAAGGATCGCAAGGGTTAGCGGAACAGTCCTGAGGACCGGTCCGAGAATCCGGACACTCCCCTTTCCGCATGGCTTTACCGACCAGACATCCCCACCGCAGCGCGCATGCGCTGCAATACCGGTTCCCGGGGTCAACGCAAGCGTGACGACCGCATGCGCAGGCACTGACACGGTAATGGTATTTCCATTATGGGTATAGCTCGATGATGAAAGGGCCTTTATGTTCACCGGCTCAACACCGTTATAATCGTTATAGCTGCCGTATTCAGGGCCGTTGATGACCGTACCGGTACAGGAAGTATATCCCGGCCCGTTGGCGAGCGTGATCACAACGTTCTGCGCCGCGGATATGTGCGTGTTGCACATGCTGATGTGCAGTTTTCCCGTACTGTCGACCGATGCCGACGCGCTGATGAGCGGAACGTTCTGATTGTTGGACGTCGTGAGTGTCAGGGGCACCATTTTCGCTTCCTGATGCACCTTGTACATTTTAAACACGTAAAACGTCGGTGTTTTGATCATGTCCGTGGTCGGCGGGTTTTTGGTTAAAAGCAGGGACTGAATCACGTTCACCGGCTGCGCCACCAGGGCCATCTTGACGCGCCTGCAGCGGTTGTTGAAAATATTGAAGTGCATGGAGGCGATGACCGCGTCACGGCAGGTGTTCTGCTGATAGCAGCTGCCCATGCCCGGAATGCCGGAGTACCACGCGCCCCACTCGTCGACCATGAGCCCGACCGTATAATTCGGATCGTAGCGGTTCATGATCGTTTCACAGGTGCGCATATTGTTTTCCATTGCCCAGGCCAGCTGCAACCTGCTGTAGTACTGGGCCTGGGTAAAGTTATAGGAGGGGCCGCTGTTGTTGAGACCGGAATAATAGTGATACGTCACGCCCTCAACCTTCCCCATCTCCCTGCGCATGAGTGAATCCAGCCAGGCGGACGACAACCCGTTGCCTGAACCGCCGTCCGCAATCCTGAACAGCTTGCCTGAAAATTTCGATGGAATCGCGGCCTCATACTGCTCAAACCGGTTGCAATAGTAGGTCACCGTATTGGTCACCCCGCACCCGCCCCAGATCTCGTTCCCTATTTTCCAGTACTTCAATCTGCCCGGATACAGGGAATCGATATGGTTGAGCCATGCGGCCATTACCGCGGGCGTTTCTGAGGTCATGTTCGCGGTAATATACGGAACCGAGTTGACCAGGCTGCACAGTTGAAAATATTCGGCCGTGCCCAGGCCGTTGATCATGTCACCGCCGGGACGGCTGTTTTTCGGGCCAAGACCATCCTTCCAGTCGTACCGTTCGGCAAAACAGCCGCCGGGCCAGTCAAGACAGGTGACACCCGCGTCCTTGAACGCGGCAATCACGTCGTTGCGCATACCGTTCGTGTTGGGGATGGAAGATGCTGCTCCGACATACACGCCGGTATAGATGCCCCTGCCCCAGTCCTCCATGAGCGCGCCGTAGAGCTCTTTGTTGATGGTATATGTTGCCCCCCCGATATCAAGTGACATCGTGCTTTGAGCGTGCGCGGTCGCGGTCACGAACACCGCGGCGGCAACAATGCCATGCCAGAATATTCCAGGGCAATGATGGTATTTCACCGTGTCTCCCTCATGATAACAAATTTCTTTGTTTTAACGCGCAAGCATCACCTTTTGCGACTCGATGAAGTCACCGGCTCGTACGTTTACAATACAGACACGACACGCCTTGTCATGACCCGCCGGCTGCCAGACAAGTTGCCGTGTACAATTCGTAGGTGAGGTGATGGTCCCCTCAATCTTTTTCCCGTCAATACCTGTAACAATGACTGACACGGGGGAAAAAACCGAACCCGCGCTGCCGACAACGATCCGGTTGCCCGGCACCGCGGCTATGGTAATGCCGTGGTCCTTTGCTCTTTTCCGCGTTTCCGGAATCCAGGTCCCCTGCCCTGACAGCTCCAGCGTCACCACGCTGTGCGCGGGCAGGGTCACGTTCAGCGTGGAACCGCTCAGGGAAAAATTCGAGGAGGCAAAGGGCTGCACGTTTACCCTTTCGGCCGTATTGAAATCATTGAGGCTGGTTATGGACGGGCCGTTCACGACCGTACCCGTGCAGGCTGTAAAAGGCCGCGGCGGATTGTTCAGGGTGACTCTAACGGTCTGATTGGAACTGGCGTGCGTATTAACGAGGCTTATGTGGAGCCTCTGCAAGCTGTCAATTGACGCCGACGCCGAAAGCAGAGGTATGTTCTGGTTGTTCGGACAGGTGAGTATTGCCGGTACCATGGTCGCGTTGTGGTGCGCCTTGTACTGTTTAAATACATAGAAAGTCGGGGTCCTGACCATTGCCGCTCCAGGCGACGGCTGCGTCAAAATCAGTGCCTGGATCACATTGATAGCCTGGGCGACCAGCGCCATCTTTATACGGCGGCAGTGATTGTTGAACATGTTCAGACTCATGCCGGCTATCACCGCGTCCCGTACCGTGTTCTGCTGATACAGCGCCCCCATGCCGCCGATGGCGTCGTACCACGCGCCCCACTCATCGACGATCATGTCCTTGGTGTAATTCGGATCGTACTTATTCATAACGGCCTCATGTGCCCGGATCAGCCCCTCCAGGTCATGGGCCTTTTGAAGCTGTGCATAATACCCGGACTCGGTGAATGACGTGGACGATCCCTTGGCGCTCCAGTTGGTGACGGCGTAAAAGTGCCATGACAAACCATCATACAGCGAGAGAGAATGATTCATCATGGAATCGGACCAGTAATTGGCAGGCGTTTCATAGTCGCGGCTGCCCTGTGCAATTCTATAAATCGGGCCATTGAAGTTTGACGGTTCCGCGCTTAAAAACTGTCGCAGCACGGATTGGTATTGCGTCACGGTCCAGCCGGCGCCGCATCCGCCCCACATCTCATTGCCGTATTTCCACCATATGAGCTTGCCGGGGAACACCGAATCAACATACGTAAGCCAGGCTGCAGACTCTGCAGCGGTGCCGTTGACCATGTTGTTGGTGATATAGGGTTCAGCGCCGACAAGTTCATTCATTTGCATGTATTCGTCGGTTCCCATGCCGTTCACTCTGTCGCCTCCCGGCCTGCTTGATTTAGGGCCAATGCCGTCCCTCCAATGGTATGAGTTCGCGGCGCAGCCTCCGGGCCATTCAAGACAGGTGATGCCCCCCTCTTTGAACGCTTCGAGAATATCGTTGCGCATGCCGTTCGTGTTCGGTATGGATGACCCTGTTCCGACATAGAGACCCTGGTAAACGCAGCGGCCCAGATCCTCCATGAGCGCACCATAGATCGCCCGGTGGATTTTATAGGTTGCCCGGTCGATATTCAGCATGAGGGTGTTCTGGCCGAACAAGGTCGCTGCAAAAATCGCAACGAAAACGGTTGCTGAATACAGGGATACACGCACGGAATTCATGGCTTATGATTCCTTTCGACGTACAATACCGATGGGGGAAAAGGCTACCGCTTCCCCGACCCTTTGCAATGAGGACAACCGGTGATTTTGATGCCATCTATGGTAAAACAGCTGATATAGAGCGACCCGTTGCATTCCGGGCAGACCTCATCCTCGACGCGCGAATCACCGGCTTTGTTTTCCGCATGGTGTTTTACGGTGGTTTGCTCACCATCGATTCCGCTTATAGATTTCATTGTGACAGCTCCTTGGTTGATTATAATTTTTAATTATTTTTAGAGAGCGCTTATGCGTATTATTGCTATTGTTTTAATATATATTTTGTATTGCTTTTTTATTAATTATTTTAATTTTTAGAGAGCATATTCGCGTCTCAACCACCCCTTTCCCTCTCTATTCCAGACCAAAACCGTACCCTGAAGAGCAAAAGAGACCCGCGCGTTGACGATACTGAAACCATCGTTGCGGCAGACCCGTCGCGTTCACCGGCCGGACCGCAGCACCAGGCGCTTCGATTGCATCATATCGCCCGCTCTCATGGTAACGATATAGGTACTGCTTCCAATACCCCTGATCTCAGGATACCATACCAATGATTTTGCACCGGGACCAACCGTCGCGCAAAATTTCGGGGCCGCTAATGTCCCGTCAAGCGCAACAAGTTCAACCGTAACTCGTGTGGGCTGGGTACAACCGTGCCGTATCATGATCCGGCTCCGCGGAAGCGGACTGACGTCAAACTGTTTGTGCGCTTGCACCAGGTGACCGATGGTGCCGGTTGACGGCGGTCTGAGCGTGAGCATGACCACGCTGTGCGCCGGAAGCGTGACCGTCACCCTGTTTCCGTCAAGGGAATAATTCGACGATGCAAACGGCTTGATATTCACCCGCTCCGCAGTATTATAATCATTATAGCTGTTGATGGCTGGACCATTGACGATCTCCCCGGAAATGGAGTCGAAACCGCCGCCGTTGATGGTGACGGTCAGGTTCTGCGACGAGGTCGCGTGGATATTGGCGATACTGATGTGGAGCGTGCCTGTGCTGTCGATAGACGCGGATGCATTGAGCGCGTTGAGATTGTTTACCTTGCTTGAAGAGAGCGTTAACGGCACCATACGGGCGTTCTGGTGCGGCACGTACAACTTGAACACATAATATGTCGGCGTCTTGATCAGCGCGCCGCTCTCAGGATGCGTGAGGAAAAGGGCGTGGATCGCATTGACCGGCTGCGCCTGCTGCGCCATCCAGATGCGGCGGCAGTTGTTGTTGAAAAAGTTCAAATGCTGCGCCGTGATCTGGGCGTCGCGTACCGTGCTCTGTTGATACGACAATCCCATGCCCGGAATCTGGTCGTACCACGCGCCCCATTCGTCGGGCTGCAGGCCAACTTTGTAATTGGGATCCCTGCTGTCCAATGCCCTCATCACCGTGGTAGCCTGGGTCTCCATGGCATAGGCCCGGCCGAGGATGGTGTAGTACTCGGTCTCGTTGAATTGATACGACGAACCTTTCTGCCCTTCGGTCCAGCTCATGGTCGTATAGTAATGCCAGGATAGGCCTTCCATGCCGTTTGCCGCCTCACGGGCAAGCACCGCATTGGTCCAGTCCATGTCAACGCGGCCCTGGTCAGAGTATCCCGCCGCAGCAATCCTGATTATTTTTCCTGAAAACGCGGCCGGAATGGCTGCCTTGAACGGATCATACCAATTGTTCAGATATTCGGTCACCGAGATACCCGGATAGCATCCGCCCCACGGCTCGTTCCCGAGCCCCAGATACCTGAGCCGGTTCGGGAAATTGGTATTGATATAATTGAGCCATGCCGCCATTTCAGCCGGCGTGTCTGACCTGCAGTTGGCCTGGATAAACGGCGCGCAGTTGACCAGGCTGCAGAGCTGGAAATATTCGTCGGTCCCCATGCCGTTTACCCGGTCGCCGCCAGGCCTGCTCGATTTGGGCCCGATGCCTTCCCGCCACTTGTACACTTCGGCATTGCACCCGCCAGGGAACTGCAACACCCCGATCCGGATCTCCTTGAGTCCTTGAATGATATCGTTGCGCATGCCGTTCGTGTTCGGAATTGAAGATGCTGTCCCCACGTAAATGCCGCCGTAGATGTCCCTGCCCCAGTCCTCCATGAGGCCGCCGTAAATGGTCCGCTTGATGGTGTCCCGCGCCTGGCCGACGTTCAGGGTCAGGGTGTTCTGCGCCGCGGCAGCTGATGCGGCAATCATGACCGTGGTGACGATCAATGGCGCGGTAGTTCTCAAGCATCTGAACTTGTACATAGCGTTCCTCTCGGTGCAGGTGAAAGATAGTTATCTGAATTCCACGAGCTGGTTGTCCGGCTTCTGGTTCATGTAGCAGAGCCTGACCCAGTCAGCCGAGTGGATGACATAGGAGACCACCACCTCGTCAACAAAGCCGCGGAGCGGATAGTCGTTGTCAGCTTCAATGCCGATGCGCATGGGAAGCGCATTCGTAAGAGAACCCACAGCCGTGATGTCGCCGACCCTGATCCTGGTCCCCTCAACGCCGTCCACATACATTCTGCAACCGGCATTTCCCGACCGGTCGATCACTGCGCAGATATGATGCCACGTGTCGCGATCAGTGATCTTGACCGAGGATTCGCACAAAAACGTGCCTGCATCGCCCCAGCGCACGCCCGAGGAAGCTAGGTACACTATGGGGTAATCCACATTGAACGCCATGAGCCATCCGTAATTGGGCTCAAGGATCGTATCGCCGTTGGTCTTCCCCACGATGGTATACACCCCGCCGACAACGGATCGCTTTACCCATGCGCTGATCGTCAGGTTCGCACCTGCCGGATCAAGCACGTTGCCCATGTCGCTGTAATCGCCGGAATCAACATACGCCTGACCAAATCCTATCACGCCCGGCGTTTGCGACTGGTTGCCGATCCTGCTTCCGTTATGCCGGTTATGGGTCGCGTCATCAACAGTACCGCTTTTCTCTCCGAGATGCCATACGCCCCTGAAACCGTTTGCGGTATCAAAGACCTGCGTGCCGTTGGACTGGGACAACGCATTCGGATTGCCCCAGTACATCAGTATGTGCTGTGTGCTGTTGTTTCCCAGCAGCGTATCCACCTTGACCCACACGTCAGCCGCCCCCGCTGCCGGGTCCCACCGCTCCACCTCATAGGCCAGCGGCGTCATATCAGGTTTAACAAACCTGATATCAGCGCCGTCGCTGCGCGCCTGGCTGAAATCAAATAGTGACGAGGTCAGCCTGACAAGCACCGGGAAATTGGTAACGGTCGCGCTCACGTTCGCGCCGGTCGCCGAGGTGTTGAGCACGATCCTTCGTGAATGGCTCCATGTCGCCAGCGGAAGCGTGGTTACGGCGCCGGACGAGCAGGCAATGCCCGCGATCTCCTGCGGCTCGAACGACGGATCCGTTGAGGCGATCCGCACGGTGAATGCTCCGGCCGGAAGGTCAAGAATTGAAAACAAACCTGACGGGCTCACCGTGACGCACCGCTCAAGCCCATAGACCTGCATAAAGGTAAATACCGGCGGCTCCTGGTCAATGGAACCTTCGATCCCTGCGTATGGCCGCAGCGTGTCCTGCAGCACTATCTGATTGGTATCCTGGTTACTGACGGTTATCGTGAATATAACCGACGATGCGATCCGGTCATTCACCTCAATGCAGTAGTCGCCGTCGGGCAACGAATCAATCTCAAACTTGCCAAAGTCATCTGTCACCATATTCTTTGCACTCGCGGTCTTGGGCAGTACGAACGGCTTCAGGTACGACACCGGCCGTACATACACCGTCGCCCCTGCCGCATGGCTGCCGTCCTGCTTGAATACGGCCGCCGCCACCCGTGCATTACCCGTATCAGTAGTCCCGCCGGCAAGCGGCCCAAGACCGCAGCGGCACGCCAGAATCAGCACCAATGACATCAGAACAAGCACGACTCTCATACTGCCGTACCTTTCGTAGGGTCATCCCCCTTCAGGTCTTCGCTCACCGGGAACAGGGAAATGTTCATCTGATAGACCCGGTCACCATCCTGGTCCTGGTTCACCATGATTTTGAGCCGGTCCTTGAACGCGTCGATCTCGGCCGCAATTACCTCAAAGGTCGCGTGAGAAATACCCATGGTAAGCCCGGAAATGTGCCGCTCGCTCCGGTCCACCGTGTCAAGCGCATGGTTCGAACGTTCGATCATGTTCCTGGTGAACGACCGGACCGCCAGCGACGTGACCGCGCCGTCGGCGGTAATTGCCGAATTGGCCTGGCAAAAGGTCCCGTTTTCCTGCTTGCGTATCAGCTTGAGCCGCAACAGAAGCTTGACCGCGGCCTTTGCCTCCGACGGCAGAATGGCCGGTCTCACCATGGCCGCCAGCTTCCTGTAATCGTCCCCGAAATTACGTAGCGCCACCAGCTCCCTGATCACCGGCACGTACCAGTATGCAAAATAGTCATACTGGTCGGCATTCAGCACCGATTCCTTGACCCCACCCGCCATGGATCGCAGCACCGCATAGTGCTCCTGCTTTTCCGCCGACGTCTTTGCCTGGTTGAACAGCACCAGGTTGCGGAAATAGGTGGCCTCCTTGGTCGTCAGCTTGAGCGCGGCGCTGAACTTCTCGATCGCCGGCCGGGTCAGGTTTCTCTTACCGTCAATCACATGCCGCAGAAACGACGGCGAATTGATCCCGGTCCTGCGCGCAAAATACCGGAACGAGAAATAGCTCGATTTCTCCTTCTGCTCCCTGTAATAGGCTTCCAGAAATTTCCGGTAATCAATGAATTCGAAGATCGACGGCATGTGCCATAATATAAGAAAATACCGGTTGAAAAACCGGGTCAAAATAGACAATTCGTATACAGGATGTGTACAAAAACAGGATCAAAATGTTGATATTTCAAGGAATAGGCAGCTAATAATCGGATAATATTCCCCATTATTTGTGTACAAGAAAAAGGCAGAATCATACCTGCAGGTATTTCCGCAATTGGAGCCGATCGACTGTTTCCCAATACATAGTATCCATCACGAGATGCCATCTGGTCAAAGACCTTCACCCCGGCCGGCAACACCTCGCATCGTTCCCGCGCCAACTGGGTCGAAGCAAAAAGCGACGACGGATTCGAGGAATGGGATGCGGGTATCGGCTCGGATAACAAGGCAGGTTTTATTACCATGGACGGCGGGTACCTGTTAACAGGCCAGAAAGACAACGGCACCGTATCCTATATTATCAAGATGACCTCCTTTACCCAGGGTACGTACAGAAAGACACGACACAAGGGAGCCCAGGCCTTTAGCATCAGGGTGTATCCGGGTCATGCGGTATGCCATATTTCAGCAAACATCCAAGGCCCTGTTACGCTGGCCGTGCATGATATGGCCGGGAGAACAATCGCGCAACGCAACGCTTCTTTTGCGTTTGGACAGGATCGCGCCATCTCCTGGGGTTATAGCGGTTCGCACAATTCCAGGGTAGCGCCCGGAGTCTATTCGCTGTCCATCACACATGACACCTATTCCTTCAGCAAATCACTGGTCGTTCAACCCTAAAAGAATCAGTATTTTGCATTGACGATTACCCGGCTCTCATTAAACCAATGCGAAAGCTGGCGGATTTTTTATTCGCATGCTATTCCTTCTTGGGCCATGGATAAAAATCAGCAAAATAGATGAAAATATGATATCTTTATATACAATAGGCGGCATGGCCTGTAAATACGTAATTATTACATTTTAACCATACTTCCAAAATTCCAAATCGCAGGGGGGGGCCTGATGCGTTTTCAATTTTATTTATCCGCTTTAGTAATTACGGGTTTATTCCTTCAGTTTCACGTCCTTGCTCAGACAGAAAAAGAAAAGGCGATTTCCGAACTTAAGGAAATGATCGCGCAGTCCATTATTGCGAATCTCACACCGGAGAAACTGGCGTATTACGAGCAACAGAAGCTGCTTTTCAAGAAGAGTCATCCCATAACACCTTTTGTTCGTCATTCACAGTACACTGCCTATAAAAGCTCGCCCATGGTGTATTCCAGCGAAATTACCCGTGTTTTGATTCTGCAAAACCCGACACTGTATGCAAACAATACCGCAAAGACACTCATCGACCGCTACTGTACCGATATAGGAAGGGCCTTTAACTGTAACGTTGAAGTCGAGGTGACCGAAGGCGGCAGTCCGTCCGAGGTCAGAGCATTACTGAAGGAGTATTATGACGATGGCGGGCTTGATGGCGTTATTATCATGGGAGACCAGCCGGTGCAGTGGTATGACATTCAAAATCCGCGGTTCGATCCCGGCTCCTTTGCCTGTGACCTCTATTACATGGACCTTGACGGCTCCTGGAGCCAGGCCAACTCCCAGGGCGAATTTACCTGGCATGCTGACGGTTCAGGAGACATCATGCCCGAGATCTTCTGCTCCCGTATTCACCTCTCATCAATGAGTGACTTTGGCAATGAAGTTACATTGCTGGGAAACTTCCTTGATAAAAGCCATAATTACTGGCTTGGCAATTTTGAAATGCCACAGCACGGAGCAGCCTTTGTCCAGGAGACATGGACCAACTGGGCGCATCTTAATACGGTCAAATATGTTTATGGCGAAAGCAATTCTGATCTCTTTAATTCGCAGAGCACCGCAAATTCAACCGCCTATATCAACAATGGCCTGCTGGGGAATAACACCATTCTGCATCTCTGGTGCCATTCCGGGGTTCACGGCCACAGTTTCGATTTTGGCGGGTCATTAAGCGATGTACAACTATACGAAATAGAATCAAAACCGCTAGGCTACGCCATTGATGCCTGTCATATCGGCGCCTGGCCAGAAGGCGGCGGCAGCTGCATTTCCGGATCATATGTCTTTGGCAAGAGCAAACGCGCGCTCATCATTCTTTCCGGCACACGAAGCGGCCAGTCCATTGGGAGCGACGGAAGGGTGTTATTCGAAGAACTCGGACAGAACATTTGCTTTGGCAAGGCCTTCAAGGATTGGATGGAAGCGTACTTTAAACAGAAAAAAGGCAGCAGTGACCATGTCGATGACACCGAAACCAAGGCATGGAATTACGGGTACGTATTAATGGGTGATCCCATGGTCTGCTTTAAAAGGACGCCCGTAGCGATTAAAAAGGAAAACATGCACGCGACCGGCCATGAATACCTGTTGCGTTGTTCCGGCAAGAATTCCACGACCATACGCTATCATTTGCCCAAAGCAGATGTTATAACTCTGAAACTGTATTCGCTTTCCGGGAAAAACATACAAACGCTTGTGCATTCTTTTACCGGCAAAGGGTCTCATACCATTGACCTGGCCGGGCTGCCTGTCGCAGAAGGGTCCTATATCGTGCAGCTGAATGCGGGTTCAACGCGGATCTCAAAAAAGATCACTGTTTTTTAGATTGAAAAGACAGAACAATGTAAACATTGGCTAATTACCGCACATCACCATATTCATCACCTTTTTCCCGTCCGCTTTCACATGAAGCAGGTACATGCCGCCTCCCGCGACAGCGGCAGACAGGTCGATATATCCGTTGGAAACGATTATTCCTTTGTAATGAACAACGAGCCGCCCCGTGAGCGAATAGAGCGAAACGCTCATGCTCTTGTCCGCCCGGACCTTCACCGACGCAACGACGCGTGTCCCCACACGGATGCCGATGGTTCCCTTGCCGGGCGCAACAGGCCCCTTAATCGGCGTTGTGCTGACGAAATGCGCTCTGAGCAGACGGTTCGACGTCATTGCCATGGTCGCCGGGTTTTCAGACCCGCCCTTGTCTCCGGTCCAGTGGCTGAACCGGTATCCGTTTCCCGCAACAGCGGTAGCCGTCACGGTGGTGAACGGATCATACACACCGCCAGCCGGGCTCAGGCTTATTGATCCTTGCCCCTCCACATCAGTAGCAAACCGGTATCGGGTATTGTCGGTACTGTAATTAAAATACTGTTTCAGCCATTGCAAAGCAGGGCGTTCAGTAACCCCGTCAGCCTTGAGCAGATGAGCCTCGGGCCGCCACATGTCGCCCTCAAGATATCCCCAGAGCGTTATCCCCTTGACCGACGCATGTTCCCAGAAATACGGGAAATGCTGCCGGAAAAGCGCCAGCTGCGTCGAATCGTTGCCGCGCGCCTCATACTCTGATATGTAAATATCAAGCCCGGTTGCAGCCAATGAATCCATGTTCTGTTGAATGGTGCTGAACGCTATGTTCTCAAGACTGTGTCCCTGGCACCCGATCGCGTCAATCAATCCCCGCGCCTGCAGCAGTCTCACGATCACCAGGAACCTCTGGCAATCGCTTGTATAGTTCAGAATATTGTAATCATTCAGGATCAGAATCGCGTCCGGGAAATAATCCCTGGCTTTTTCATAACACCAGATGACCCAGTCCCACCCGGTGGTACCGTCTCCGCCGAGCGCATCCTTGTACGAAGGCGGAGCATGCAATGGCTCATTGACCACGTCGATCATTTCAACATCCGGATACCGCTCGGCAAACGCTTCATACCATTCAAGCACCTCGTCCATCTGTTCATCCCTGGGCACCGAGCTCATCCAGGACGGCTCTCCTGATGAATGCCCCCACACCAGCGTGTGCTCCTTAAATACAAACCCCACCTGCCGCGCATGGTCATAGGCCCGGTCGCACCAGAGCCAGTAATTGAAATCGTCCCGCGCCTGCTCGCACGAAGCCCATTTGCCCGCATTGCCAGGCGTGACCTGGTTCCAGTACATGTCAAAGTTGATCGGCGTCTGGCCCTTGGTATGGGTATTGCCCAGAAACTTGCTTTTACCCTTTGCCAATTGGCCGTTCACATGAGTGCTGAATGCCAAAGCAAAAACCAGTATGGCCAACAGAAGACTTCCATAGCTGCCGCTTTTCCTCATACGTTCCCTCTCCTTTTCGTTTTTCCACGACTCACTTGTCCCGCCTGCTGGTGCGCCATCGCCCCTCTCATTGGAATTAGTGGTAATTTCCGGCCCCGCAACCACTTTTATCGGTCCTTTCAACGAACGTGCTTTCACTGGGGAAGGCACGTGTGCACGACAACCCGCCTCTGCCAGAGGCGGGCAGGCAGGGAAGGCGCCCTGCAAAGGATGCAATAATAAAAAACCTTTCAAAAAAAGGCATGCGTATGCAATTCAAACGCGCCTCACGGCTTCTGCCAGCCATGCTGCTGCCGGCACTGTTTGCGCACCATTCAATCGCCCAGGCCATCCCTGGCTGATCAGGTTTTTGAAAATAGAAACGGCAGGTACGATCAAGGGTACGATGCAGAGGGAGCGGGAGTGGAAAATAACGGTCGGGGAAAAGAGGGTAAAGGCCTTGTTTGTCCAGCCGGCCGCTTCGATACCTTTACTATTCTAAAAACGGTTGCTCATATCCCAGCTTTTCTTTCTTTGTCCGCAAGGTCAGCTTGATCGGCATTCGCTCTTTAGCAAGCGAATCAGGAAACGGCGGAAACGGCGCGCTTTTTTTAAGTGCTGCGAGTGCCAGGGAGTCGATGAGCGGAATGCCGGACGACCGGCACACGTAACTGCTGTCAAGAGTGCCGGTTTTGGCAATGATAAAGCACAGGTCGACCGATGCGTTGGTGTCGGCCGGGTCCGGGGACCAGTTGCTCTGCAGCACGGTTTGCACGTTCGACACATAGCTCGCGAATGCGGCTTTTGAGCTGCCCGTCTCGCCCTTTTCTTGTGCGAAAGATGCGGCAATCAAACATGCAGCAACAAGAAACACGCCGTGCACCCGCCGGTGCGGTATGACCTTGCCGTTTGCGTTTTTCTTCACCGGGCACCACCCCTATCATGGCTTGAACAAATATATATCAAATACTCGCATGCCTCTCTCTGAAAAAAGCGACTGTCAATCAACCCAGCGTGAGCCGGTTTCTTCCCGCTTTTTTGCTTTCGTACAACAGGCGGTCAGCCCGTTTGACAAGGCTTTCGGGAGTATCGTTTTCCGTAACGCAGGTCGCGCCCAGTGAAACGGTGATTCCCACTCTTGTGCGCTCTACCAGAATATACGCGTTTTCCACCAGCATGCGGAGCCGGTTCCCGATGTCTTCAAGATGCGGTGCGGTGACATTGCGTGCAACGACAATAAATTCTTCGCCGCCCCAGCGGCCGACCGTGTCGAACGGCCGGGAGTTCCTGGCCAGCGTATCGGCCACCACCTTGAGCACGCGGTCGCCAATATCATGGCCGTAGGTATCATTGAATTGCTTAAAATGATCGATATCAATGAATATAACGCCGAAGGTAATGCCGGTACGCTTCCGCTCTTCGAACCGGATATCGATTTCCTTGTCGATATAGTGGCGGTTCGCCAGCCTGGTGACGCTGTCCAGCAATGCCAGTTTCTCAAGTTCGCCGGCCCGCGCCTCAATGGCCTTGTACCCGCTTATGTCGGAAAAAAGCTCTGCTGCGCCGATGCTGTTACCCGCAGGGTCCAGGATCGTGCTTATCCGCACCGCCACGGGTATCCGATGTCCGTTTTTATGATGAAGATATATTTCTGCCGCACGATTTTCTCCGTCAGTGATGGTCATTGCAAGCGGACAAAGACCGAGGCACAGGCTTTTGCCGTCCTTGTCCACATGCGTGAGAATATTGTCCGAGCAGAAACGGCCCATGACTTCCTCAGCCAAGAAACCGGTGATCTGTTCGGCCGCCTTGTTCCAATAGATGATTTTCCGTTGCCGGTCCACCAGATACAATCCGTCATGGAGCTGATCCAGAATACGCTTGCATGAAATGTTTTCAATGTTGAAATTCATGTGTACCTCTTATATAGTATAGAAGAGAGATACCTTCGGACTACATTATTATATCTCTATTCGCCGGAAATATCCTTTATAAGGTTGCACACCCATGAGCATGGCTGCGTTCGCTGATACATCTTTACAGAAAACCGCAATGAACGGCGCTGTTTTCCTGCTCCCGCTTTTCTTCTTTTGCTCCAATACCATTGTTCCTGCAGGGCTCACCACGGATGACGAGGTCCCGAGCAACGTGGCGCGGCCCGTGCTGCGCACCACGCTGCCGGCGAGCTGGGACGAGAACTGGTTTGCCTCTCCCGCGGTGGTTGACCTTGATAATGACGGCGAAAAAGAAATTGTTGCCTCCCGCCACAGCGTGCTCTATGTGTGGGACAACAGCGGCGACCTCACCTGGCGCGCGCCCGCCGGCCAAAACGCGTCATCGTCAAACGACCACGGATCGAGCAGGATGTACTGTTCCCCGGTCGTGGGCGACCTTGACCATGACGGGTATGGAGAAATCGCGGTGTGTTACAGCAACAAGGCGGCGGTGTACGATTACAGAGGCGACCTGCTCCCGGGCTGGCCGGTCTCTTTTCCAGGATCATCGTCTGAAATCCGCTCCATTGCCGCGGCCGATCTTGATAACGACCGGCGGTGCGAGATCCTGGTGGTCAAGACTTCGGACGGGCCGGTGACGGCGGTATGGAACCTGTCCGGGGTCATGGTACACGGCTGGCCCCAGGTGACGGACCGCGACCATCTCAACGACTACGGCGGCTATAATCAGAACATCGGGTGCGCTGATCTTGACAATGACGGCGGGGTTGACATCGTATGCACGTACGACATCTGCCACATCGGCATCATGAAGCGCGACGGCGCGCCGTGGCCCGCGAACGCGCAATTCAGCGGCGCCTATGCCTGCAACGTGCCCATGTTCCACTCTATTGATCTCGCGATCCA
>JAFGDP010000107.1 GCA_016932075.1 Chitinispirillaceae bacterium
CGTGCCGAGATAATGCAGTGTTCCGTCATTGCGAGCTTACGGAAGCGTGCGTGTCATGACCATGTCATGGCGGGTACGAAGCCTTCCGGACAGAGTGCCAGAGTTCCGTGAGGGACGGGGGAAAAGCCGCGGGGCGATTCCCCTCCGGCCTTCGGCAAATGGTTTGTAAAAAAACAATAGGGTGCAATCCGCATTCCGCAATCTTCATTCTTCCTGTATTGTGCTTTTCAATCTTCAATCCGCAATCTTCATTCTTCAATTAAAAGTACCACGCCGTTGCCTCGTCAACGATCCAGTTCATCGCCTCGTCACTGCGTCCACTCTGCAGCAGATCGACGATCCGTTCCGCAATAGAGCTTGGACGTGTTATGCCGCGCAGCTCAATACCGATCCTTCGCTGATGCTGTCCCTTCTGCAGGGTCAGGTCCTGATAATTCTCGGTCAGGCGGACGAACAGCTCAACCACGATGGCGGTCAGCTCGCGCGCGTCTATCATTTCAAATAGCTTTTTAGGAGCCACGATCTGATCCTGCAAGCGCATTATAGCAACCTTCGCATCGATCCAGGCCTGCACGAACCGCACCACGAACCGCAGCGTGTAATTAAATTTGCACACAAGCGCGAAGCTGTCGCAGAACCCCACGATGCGGGAACCGAGCCTTTTCCTGAGTGCATCAAGGACGACATCTGCGGTCACTTTGCGCGCCCACACTTTGATCTCCTCCTGGCTCACGCCGCACTCCCGGCGCACCAGGATGAGGGCATCGCCGATCTCTTTACCTGCATAGGAGCCCTTGCCTACGGCTTCGATGCACGTTTCAAGAGCGTCCCGTGACGTCTTGCGCGCGACCTTTGTGGAAAGCCAGCGCAGTTCGGCAATAGTCACCTGTTCGCTCCGTTTGTTGAGCTTGGAATTGATTGCGCTTATCGCGTCTTCAATGGCACGCTGGTCGGCCGGCGTGCCCCACATACCCCGGATTTCGGTCAGCATGAAAATCGCTGAAATAATGATGCGGCGTATGCGTTCCGCAGCGTACTCGCGCTGCTGTACATAGAAGAGCAGGAGTTTTTCCATGCCGGTCTGGAACAGGATCGGCTCGCGTTTTGTTTCTTCCTGTATCTGATCGACTATGAATTTCCAGTCATCCAGCACGGTCTGGAAGATGCGTAGATCCATTCGCAGACTGCGGATCTTGAGAGTTGAATAGATATCGGCAATAGTGAGTGTTGCAAGACCGCCGAGCGCCCTGACCGGATCCTTGAGCCTGAGCAGATCAAGCAGCACGGGCCGCGACGCTTCACCGGTGCAGAGCATGCCGAACAGGTCATGGTTGCCGATCATTTCAACCAAAAGTGCAAAATAGTCCTGACCGTCACGCCTGAGCAGATCACGCACCTCCCTGGTAGTAGTATCTTCCAGAGTCTCGAGCAGATGCTTGCCAAGCACACCGTGCCGTTCCCGGTGTATGATTTTGCCGATATCGTGATACAATGCGGCAAAACGGAGGAACTTCCGGTGGTAGCTTTCCTGAGGCCCGAGCAGGCTGTCCGGCTTGCGCGACTGGAGAAACCGACCATAGGACGCAAACGGCTCGATCGACCAGATATCGTAACGTTCCAGGATCCTGAAATAATCATTGGTCGTAAGCAGAACGGCCGCCTTGATCATATAGTGCATGTGCTGGCGATACACTTCCAGAATCCTTTCGTTCCCCAGGATACGTTCCTGTTCGCGCAGCCGCTCCTCAAGATCCTGGATGGAAAGGTCCTGTTCGTCCCTGCCCAGGTCGCGGGAATTGGGGTTCTCCCGGTCATATAGTTCCACGACCCGGTTACCGGTGGTCCAGGCGCAGCTGTCCAGGTCCAGAAGCATGCTCCCGAGCGGGAACTGTCCCAGTTCGTTTCGGGAAGGGTATCCTTTGGTCCGAAGAATGGCGTCGAGTTCATCAAGCGTCATGGTTTGCTCCCGGTGAGATCGCGCTATCGGGTTTTCCCAGGGAAATGCTGGTGTAAATATCAATAAAGCGTGCCCGTGAAGCAAGCGCTGATTTTTACCGCTGCCTGGGCAGATTTAAAAACGGCCCACGAGCGGAATTGTTTTTCAATCCGCATTCTACAATTCCTGCCCTGAGCCTGACGAAGGGTGCAATCCGCAATATGGAATGCTAGCGTCCTTTTTCCAGCCGTTCGGCAAGAAAAAGCGGAAGGTGGTTGTTGCGGATCTTGCGCTGCGTGAGGGTAAAGTCATAATAGACCCGGATCAGGGATACGATCTGGGTTTCGGTATCGAAAACAACGTAGCATGACCGGGAATCGAAATCGCGCGGCTGGCCCACGCTCCCGACATTGATAAGGTAGTAGTGTGCGCCGTTCAATTTAATCGTATGGTCTGAATGCAGGACGATCCGGTCCTCGGACTGAATCATGATCGAGGGCCAGTGCGTATGACCGATGAAATTGAGCCGGAAGGTCAGGCTGTTGAACGCTTCGAATACCGCCTCTTCACTGTCAGGAAATACATAGACCCATGCCTGGGGATTTGAGGGTGAAGAATGGGTAAAAAACATGTCGTCCTGTTCAATGGTAAGCGGAAGCGAGGCCAGGAAATCCCGCGTCTCTTCGGAGATGTTCGCCTTGGTCCATTCCATGGCGGCAAAAGCGTAATAGGTGAAGTTGCTGGTGTCGATCCGTCCAATGGCCGCATAGTCATGATTGCCTGCAACGCAGAACGCCGCATGTTTGCGGATAAGCTCCACGCATTTCTCAGGATCAGGATAATATCCGACAATGTCTCCCAGGCAAATGATCGTATCAATCGACTGTTTTTTAATATCATTCAGGACTGCCTGCAGCGCCTCGACATTGCCGTGTATATCGGATACTATTGCATATCGCATTATCTGGTATTCACTTTTCCTTTACCCATGAAACGGGCGACACTCGTAGTGTTGTTCGTATGCACCACCATACACCACCTTTACCCCATCACGCTTCAAGCAGTATCCTCTCCTGTTGCCTTCCAACTAAACTGCTATAGATAAGCATCATAAATTATATTATCCATTGCTTGGCTGTACAATTATTTCTTCAATGTTATGAAGAAATAATCGGTTTTTTCCCGGTTACGACTGTATAAAACCATTGTGTTGTGTCAGGCCGGAAATCGGCTGTGATAAATAACAACTGATCGTCGGGCCTATTCTCATGCCAGAAAAAAAAGGAAACACCTGCAGCACCGTACGTACGGGCCGGAACGGTTTTACCGAAAAAGCGCAAAGCTTCAAGGACCATATTTCCCCTGCCAATTCAGCGCTTATCATAACACACGACTACCCTGACCCCGACTGTCTGGCGTCGGCTTTTGGCGTGTCCCACCTTCTCTCCTACTGGGGCGTAAAATCATCGGTTATCTCGTTCGGAGGATTCGTGGGCAGGGCCGAGAACCGGGCAATGATCCGCGTGTTGAGCATTCCGACCGTTCCCTTTGTCCTCACCGAGATCAAGGATTATGACCGGATCATTCTCGTGGACTGCTTTCCGAACAAAGGTAACGTGCCGCTGCCGTATAACTCCACTGTCCACGCGGTCATTGACCACCATCCGAACCAGCCGCCCAGGAACGCGCCCTATTTTCACGACATCCGCAAGGAGTTCGGCGCCACCTCGACCATCATCACCAAGTACCTGCTTGAAGCCGGATGTTCCATTCCACCCAAGCTCGCGACAGCGCTGTTTTACGGCATCAAGACCGATACCGGCGACATGCGGCGTGAAAACGTTCCCGAGGATGTCGAGTGTTACAAGCTCCTGTTTGATATCATGGACCACCGTCAGCTCTCCCGTATTGAGAATCCGGACCGTGACGAGGAGTTTTTCAGGATCCTTCACCGGGCCGTGGAATCGACCGTGACCACGGAATCATTCGGGTATACGTACCTGGGCAATGTCACGACACCCGACTATGTCGCTGAAATGGCCGACCTGTTCCACAGCCTGGAGCGGCTCGAGTGGATGGTCTGTTCAGGCGTGTTCAAGAACCATATTTTCTTTTCCATCCGCACGAAAAACCATGATACCGCCGGCGTCATTGCGGAACAGCTTGCCACCAGCATGGGAGGAAGCGGCGGAGGCCATGCGCGCGTCGCGGCGGGCAGGGTTCCGGTGGAAACCGAAACCGTCAATAAAACAGTGGTGGAATTCGAACGTATTATGATAAACCTTTTCGGCGTCAAAACCATGCCGGAGGGCAAGATTCTGTAACCTGAAAAAACCGTATTCCCCCATGTGGAATTACACTGAAAAGGTGCGCGACCACTACCTCCACCCGAGGAACGTCGGTGAAATTGACAATCCCGACGGATTCGGTGAGGTCGGCAATATCACCTGCGGCGACGCGCTCAGGCTTACGTTCATACTTGATGAAAAGAAACGGGTCAAGGATATCCGTTTCAAGACGTTCGGCTGCGGCAGCGCGATCGCCTCCGCCAGCGTGCTGACCGAAATGTGCAAGGGCAAAACCATCGAGGAAATAAAGGCCATCAGCAACAAGGACATTGCCAGGGAACTTGACGGCCTTCCCAAGGAAAAAATGCACTGCAGCGTCATGGGCCAGGAGGCGCTCGAGGCTGCAATCCGTTTCTATGAATCCGGCGGAAAAATGAGCATGCCCGCAGCCAAAGAGGGCAGGATCGTGTGCACCTGTTTCGGCGTCACCGAAGAAGAGATAGAAAACGCCGTACGGGAAAATAAGCTCACGACGCTCAAGGAAGTGACCAATTTTACCAAGGCGGGTGGAGGATGCGGTGGATGCCATGAAGAGATCAAGAAAATAATCAGCCGGGCAAACGGCACTGCCCTGCACGAACCGCCCGAATCCAGGCCACGCCTCACCACGGTGCAGAAAATAGACAAAGTGCGTGAAGTGCTTGAAAAGGAAGTAAAACCCATTCTCGCTCAGGACGGCGGCGGGTGCGAACTGATCGACATTGAAGGGAACACTGTGTACGTGCGCCTGGCCGGCCACTGCGCAGGCTGCGGCTTCTCCAATACGACCCTCGTATCAGTGATTGAGAAAAAAATCAAGGGAAACGTATCAGACGAGCTGACCGTGATGCTGGGGTGAGATCGGTGACCCCTCCCCGGCGCCAAGCGGCCGACCCTCCCTTGTCAGGGAGGTTGATACCTGAGCCAATCCAACAGAACACGTATCCCAGGCACCACGGGAACTTTTTCCCGTTTTTATATGGTAATTTTATCTTTATAAATATTAACGTGTTAGAATAGTCACGATTTCTGCTGCGACATAGAATCGTGAAAAAATCCCCGCTCTTTCTATCGTTAATCCCGGCACTATAACCGTATTTTCTCTTTAATATCAAATACTTGTATGAATGGCACATGGTTTGAGTAATCAAACCTTCGGAAAAGAGCAATCTTGCATTCAATCATCACCAAGGAGGATCGTATGAAACTCAGAAACCTGGCAGTGATAACCGCTGCAGCGCTGCTCATGGGATGCGGCGTGCAAATCAACAGCACCGGGCCGTGTGATGACGACTGCGGCGGCACTATCCACCCATCCGCCTATGTGGATACATGGCTCAGTATTCCCTATGAGGTGCGCAAAGTGCTTTCTCCCCATGCGCGGGGATACTATTCGCCGCGCCTTTCCCGGTATGACGAGTACCTGTATCCGCGCGACCTCCCCTATGATCCGTACGATCTTCCCTGCTACGTGCGGTCGGATTTTAACGGGGACGGGTATGACGATTTCGCGTTTCTGTTCTCCTGCGACGAGTGGGAGCATGGATGCTGGTTTCTCACCACCAAAATGATCGTAGTCCTGAGCACCTGGGACGGGTATACAATCGGTGCGGACATCATTTTAGGCACGGTCACCGCAGATGCGAGCGTACCGCTTGAAGAGTACTGGGGAATCTTTCTTATTCCTGCGGGAACGCATACCTTCATCACCTATCGAAATAACATCAAAATCATTAAGACCATCACGCTGTATGATGACGGTTTCTACCTTGCCAGCCTTGATCCGGACGAAGAAGCGATCTTTTATGCCGACGGCTATGATGTGTTTGAGATGTCGGTCGACGGTCTTGCCAAGAAACAGGCTCTCGCCAAATCAGCCGGAACCGACGAACGGATCATCCCGTTCAATAAAAAGGTCGAAGGAAGGGAGCGTGCGATGAAGTAAGCAGTACGAAAAGCCGTCCAATACAAAGCGCGCCGGGGAGCATCCCCGGCGCGCTTTTTTTGATCGTTTCCGGCCCGGCAGTGCGTCTAATAGTAGTAAGCATCGGCCCGGTAACAATATATTTTGTTTCCAGCGCCTTACCGGCGATCCTCCAGCCCGTGGTTGACGGTGATAATGAACAGAATTCGTTTACCCCTTGCTGTTGTGCCGCTCATATGCATCCTGGTCCCGGGATGCCGTGACAGTGGGCTCTCCAGCGCCAAGGCGCTTCTTGAAAGCGGTGATTTCCTCTCTGCCAGGCCGATTTATGAAAAAATAATCAAAAACAGACCCGCTGATTTCGCTGCACATTACGGACTTGGAATGAGCTTTTGCGCCGAAGCCATCTATAAAACCGATCTCGGCCTTGCAGAGCCGCATGACTGGTATCCGGCCATTTACCAGATCACGGTTGCGGCGCACCTCGACACCAGTCCTGAAGTGCGAAGGACGCTCGCCATCCTGCACTATAACCTGGGAACGTGTTACCGGAAAAACGGTGATGTTGAAAATGCGGTCCTGCGTATTTCGCAGGCCCTTTCCTATGACAGCACACTGCTTAAAGCGTACAACCTTCTCGGCACACTGTACCACGAACAGGGCGACCTGGAAAAGGCGGAAAGCTGCTATCGCCGTACGTTGATAATCAAACCGGACTATGCCATGGCACACTTCAACATGGGCGCTCTTTGCTGGGCGCGTCAGAAGTACGGGGATGCGCTGCGTCATTTTACCGATGCCACAGCCTGCGAGCCTGAAAACCGCTACTTCCAGACCTGGCTTGCCAAGGCGCGCGAACGCGCGGGCAGGAATTGATGTCATTTTCGCTCGATGATTATACCATACTTGAAGAGGTCGGACGCGGCGGATTTGCCACCGTATTCCGGGCCATGCAGAAATCGCTCAACAAAGAGGTTGCGATAAAATGCCTTTCACCGGCAAAAACGCAGAACAGCGAACAGATCGTGCGGTTCCGTCGCGAAGCAGAGGCCATGGCAGCACTGAACCACGACAATATCATATCGATTCTTGACTATGCCTATTTCAACGGCTCCTATTACATCGTGATGGAGTACATCAGGGGCATGACCCTCACAACGGCACTGGAAAAGGGACTGGCGCGCGAGGGAGCGCTCTGCGCCATGGAAAAAATATCCTCTGCGATAACAGCTGCGCATGAACGGTCTATTGTGCACCGTGATATAAAACCGGCAAACATCCTTCTTGGAAAGAGTGGTCAGATCAAGCTGGCTGATTTCGGACTGGCTCTTTTCCCCGGAGAAATCGACTTGCAGACATCGTCAGGATCAGTGCTTGGAACGCTCCGCTACCTGGCTCCGGAGGCACTGGTATCCCCACGAGAAGCCGATGCGCGCGTTGATGTTTTCGCGATCGGGTGCATACTCTATCGTATTATTACCGGCCATCTACCGTTTGACGGCTCATCGGTCGGTGATGTCTCCTACCGGATCCTCAATGAAAAACCGTCGCCTATTGAGCACCCGGACGCGATCGCCAGAGTGACGCTTCGCTGTCTTGAAAAAGACCGGGACCAGAGACCGGACATCAACGAACTCCACGATACGATCAAGGCGACGATTGCAGATCAGTACCATGCCTGCAGCGAGCTCCTGTTCACCTTCGTGCGGGAAAATGAGGAAAACGGTGCAGGTACCGGCGAAACGCATACGGCACCCCAACCAATGGCCTCACCCGGCACAAGGAGGAGATCTTCACCCCTTGTTATTCGTTCGCTTGCAGTTGCGGCGCTGGGCGCAGGCCTGATCTTCCTGTTTTTTCTGCTGCCTGAACTCTGGAAGCATGAAACAACGTATCTGCCCCGTCTGCCTGCTGCCAGTGTATCCGGTGACCGTGGATCAGCCTTGCCGCAGGCGGCAAATGAAACACGGGCTACTGACGGTCCTGCACCGCTTGCAGATGATCCGGTGGAAACGGCCTCGGGCATGATCAGGCTCAAGGGAATGACATCCAATGATACGCTCCTGCTCAACGGAAAGCATGTTGGGGTAAAACGCACGGGCAGTGAAGGCAGGTTGAATGCCGCGCCAGGAACGTATGTTCTGGAAATACGCCGGGGAAAAGCCGCCGTTATTTCGCACACGGTTGAGCTTCTCCCCTATGAGCGGGTGACGATCGATCTCGAGCGGGAAAGGAACCTGAATGCCCCAAGCAGCACGCGATGAGAAAAACGACGAACTGATCACCACAGCGCTTAAGCTTACCGCATCAATGGCGGCGCAGGAAAACATCATGGAGCTCATTGCACAGGGATTGTCCCTGTGCTTCATGGTGCTTGAGTGCGAGCGGGGTCTGCTCATCGTTGAAAACAGCGAAGGAAAGCGCACCGTGGCTGCACATGCCGGGAGCGGCGATGGCAACGGAGCATACAGCACGACCGCACTGCGCCTGGTCAAGGAAAAACAGGAACCGCTGCTCATCTCAGACACGGTGAGCGATGCCATGCTCAGCACGCAGGAGTCGATCAATACCCAGGACATCAGGTCAATTCTCTGCACCAGGCTTGATCTGCCCGAGAATCTTTTCACTGGACAAAAGGTTTTTCTGTACTGCGACAGCCATACCAACCGCCACCCCCTGACCGCTCGCGATCTGGAAACGTTCAGACTCCTCTCCCTGCTCATGGCAAACCTTGTGCGTAAATCAGAGATCGTGGCCGAGCAGGAGGCGCGCATCGAAGAGCTCAAGGGTCTTGTGCAGCAGAAACAGTTCGAGGACCTTATTTTCGGCAGCAAATCTTTTGACAAATGCCTAGCCATGGTCAGGCAGGGTGCCGCCACCGACGTCAGGGTGCTTCTGATCGGCGAGACCGGGACCGGTAAGGAGTCGCTTGCCCGGATCGTACACAAACAAAGCCGCCGCTCAACAGGCCCGTTCCTCGCGGTCAATTGCGGCGCCATTCCGCCGAACCTCATCGAAAGCGAGCTGTTCGGCCATGAAAAAGGCGCTTTTACCGGCGCGGTGGCGGCCAAAAAGGGGTATTTCGAAGAGGCTAATGGCGGCACCCTGTTCCTCGACGAAGCGGGCGAGCTTCCGGCCGCTGCGCAGGCACATTTTCTGCGCGTGCTCCAGGAGGGAGAGGTCATCCGGGTCGGCTCGACCAAGCCGATCAAGGTCGACGTGCGCGTCATTGCCGCGACCAACGTCAACCTTGAATCAGCGGTCAATGAAAACCGTTTCAGAAAAGATCTCTTTTACCGGTTGAACGAGTATCCCGTTTTTGTCCCGCCTATCCGCGACCGCGAAGAGGACGCGCTCCTGCTCGCCCGTTACTTTATCAAACAGTACAGCGAGATGTACGGCAATAAAACCGCCCGGTTTTCCCGCGAAGCCGAGAAGGCGATCCTCATGTACCACTGGCCGGGAAACGTTCGCGACATTCAGAACCGAGTTCAGCGCGCCGTGATAACGAACCATGACAGCGCCATTACGGCCGATGACCTTGGTCTTTCCGGCGATCTCCCCTCCTATTCATCGCTTCATGAGGCGCGCGAGCAGGTTGACCGGGAGATGATCGCTTTTGCCATGAAAAAATCGCCCGGCAACCTGACCAATGCGGCAAAACTTCTTGATATCGACCGCAAGAGCCTGCGCATCCTTCTTGAAAAGTACGGAATTGAGTACCGGGAATAGTACACCATAAGCCCTGTTGTTTGATACTGTAGCTGGCAAAGCCATCCAATAACCTTCTTTCCTGCTTTGCCAGCTTAGAGTGGAACTTGAAATTTGA
This sequence comes from Chitinispirillaceae bacterium, assembly GCA_016932075.1. Next base: position 10,017 of record JAFGDP010000107.1, read on the forward strand.
TGCACACAGATGCTATATTTGAATCATAATGAATCAATAGTGCATCACCTACCAAAGGCAACCAGAATGACCGCTCTTACTATCAGAAAGATCCCGCGTGCTGTCGAGAAGGCCATTCGTGAGAAGGCTCATAGTCGGCATATTAGCCTGAATAAAGCCGTTATCAGTATTCTTGAAGATTCGGTAGCCGGAAACAAATCGGGGAAAACCAACAAATATCACGATCTGGATTGGATGTGCGGTATCTGGAACACGAAAGAGTTCAAGGCTTTCAAACGGCATCTCACCCATACGCGTAAAATTGATGGCGAAATCTGGCAGTGAACGGCATCCTTCTCGATACTTCAGCATATTCCGAACTGGCCAGAGGCAACCAAAAGGTGCTTGATGTTGTTCAATCGGCAGAGACCATCTGTGTCAATCCAATCATTCTCGGGGAGTTGCTTTCAGGGTTTGCCAAAGGAAACCGTGAAAAGGAAAATATTGGTTTACTGGAAAAGTTCCTTGATTCACCTCGCTGTACCGTACTGCCAATTATAGGCGAGTCTGCCAAACGATATGCATCTATTTGCACAACCCTGAAAAAAGCAGGCACTCCGATCCCCACAAATGACCTTTGGATTGCCTCAACAGCCATGGAGCATGGATTAACCGTGGTCACTACCGACCATCATTTTACCCGCATTCCACAAATTCTCTGTCAATTGATCGTAAAATAGCTGTTTTCCGGGGTAAAACACCCGCACAAGCGACTCGTCCCCCTCTTCTTCAAAAAATCAATAGGTTAGATTGAATTCCCCGTGAAAAAACCCCTTAAACCGGGAAAAAGTTCCCGATTTTATTCTTGAGCAGTACTTTATAAAATCTTTTTATTATCTACATTATCAATATATTACTGTATATGGCATAGGGTTTGATTTGTGTCTATTACAGATCAGCGCAAAGACTTCAAAACCAAACCCTATAAAGGAGGCAGTCATGAAGCACTTGATCACCCTTACAGCCCTGTTCAGCATGATGCTCCTGCCTGGCTGCGCATCAACGGCTCAGGCCGGCGGGACATCGGTCTCTGTCTCGGTCGGTTTCTCTTCAGGATACGTGACCTGTTATGACGAGGACATGGAGTGGGATAATCTAATCGTGATCGACAATTCCAGGGTCGGGTTCTGGGTCATGCTCCCGTCCGGACGCTGGGTGTTCCGTTGCCGGAGCATGTGGTGGAGCAGCGCCTATGATGAGTGGTGCTTCGGACCCTGGTATTACGACTACAGTATCGTGTACCGCTGCCACTGCCACAGCCATTATCATCCGTACTGTCCATTCCATGGAATACGTTTCCATGTGTACATGCACAAACACTATCCGAAATGGCATAAGCGTCATTTTATACACCATCGTGGAGCCTATGTCCGCCGGGTTGACAGCCACCATCGCGACCGGCACGGGGCAACCGTGGTGCGGCATGTCGAGAGGCGAAACGGCAAGGACGTCCAGACGCACCATCAGAGCCAGAAACAAAAGGACGTGGTGCGGGAAAAAAGGACTCCCGTCCGCACGATAAAAAAGACCACCACGGTCACCCGTGAAATACAAACGCCGGTGCGGACCAACGAAACACGGCGCTCTGCCTCAATCAGCAACAATCAGAGCACTAAACAACAGGTAAAGGTCACCAGATCGCGCACGGTTGTCAGGCAGCCGGCGCAGACGCGCACGAGCAAATCAGTGACACGCACCCAGACACGCAAAAACAGCCGTAAGAGGTAGCTTGTGAGTAACGGAAGCCCTGAACAACAGGGCTTCCGTATAGATTTGATCACACCAGGATATGCTTGATAAAAACATGAAAAAACCGTATTTTAAGAGTAAGAAGGTTCTTATGAAAAAGCTATCACCGACATTCCTCATTCTCCTGGCCCTTGTTTTCCTTTTCGCATCATCCCAACCAGTCTCAGCCGGATCTGGAAACAAGTATTCGAAGCAGGAGGAAGAGCAGGTACGCGTGAAAATCGTGCGCGACTCCCACAATACGATACGGCCCATGCCCCTTGCCGATGACAAACCGATCAATCCGGTGGCAAAGCCGAAAAAAAAATCCCCGGAAAAACACAAACAGGATCACCGCACGGAAAAAAGAAGCAAGAAAAAAGTCCGGCGGCGCTGAACGTTCTCAAACCTGAAACATCAGGGACGGAAGCAATCCGTCCTTTTTAATTTTATACTAATTATTTTCATATTTTTCAGGTGCAAGGCCATGTCCCGAATACACGTCGCAATCCTGACCTTCAACAACTGCCGCATGCTTGTTGATCTGCTTCATGATGTCCAGAGGCAAACGCTGAAGCCTGCCAAGGTCTTCGTGGTCGACAATGCTAGCGAGGACGACACCGCGATCGTGCTGCACAAGCAGTTCAAGCGGGTCATATACGAGCGGTTAAATGAAAATGCAGGCAGCTCGGGCGGGTATCACCGGCTGATCGAGCGTGCGTACCCGGATGCCGACTTTGTATGGACGCTCGATGACGACGTCAGGCTCGAACCCGATGCGCTGGAAAAACTGGTTGCAGGATATGATGCTCTGAGCGCGCAGCACCGGCTGGCCGCGGTAAGGAGCGCGGGCAGGTTTCATCGCGATCCGCAGCCGACCCGGCTCCGGATGATCCCCTGGCGCGGTACGCTTTTCCGGACCTCGGTCATACAGGAGATCGGACTTCCGCGCAACAACTATTTCCTGTACGGCGATGATTTCGAATATTCGCTGCGCATTAAAAAACGCGGCTATGTCTGTTACTGGATTCCGTCAAGCAAGTGCAGCGAAACACGCAGCGCAAACAAAATACGGTTCGAAAAATTCGGCAAGGTATTCGCCATCTACTCCTCCCCGTTCCGGCACTACTACGGTTTCAGAAACGAGATCAACATTCTTCTGGAATACCGGCGCTACGGCGACCTGTTTAAAACGCTCATGTACGCGGTAAAGGTGATTGCCGGACTTGTACTCTGGTATGGCGACGGAAAATCAGGGATGATTGCGGCGGTGCTCTACGGCGTCAAAGACGGTTTCGGCGGCAGGCTCGGGAAAAATCCGCGCTACCTTCCCTGAAAGCCGTAGTCCGCCCCCACCCTGAACCGGACGCGATCTCCCTGTTCCGGGACTTTTTAGCCATTCGTTCATAATACCGTTTCCCTTGCTTTTCTATCTCCTTTGCAAACTTCCAGACCGATGCCATACACGACTCCTTTTCGATTATAATGTAACCAATTCGTTTTTATGAAATAACGAATACACCTGTTAGACAACAGACATTGCCATCCCTGGCAGAGCGGAATTGCTATCACCTATATTGTCATAAGAAGGCGAAACACCATGCTGGGTTCCAATATTCCTGTAGCGACCTTAATGGTAGTATTACTTGCTTCGCTCGATCTTTTTTCAGGAGAGAACACCATGCTGCTTTCAATCAATACCCCTGCGCCAGATTTCACGCTGTATAGCACTGACCGGGATTCCGTTTCCCTGAGCGACTTCAAAGGCAAACACTATGTGGTCCTGATCTTCTATCCCGGCGACCAGACCCCCGGATGCACGGCGCAGCTTTGCGCGATCCGCGACGACTACAAGGAATTCGAAACAAAAAACACACGCGTGTTCGGCGTCAATCCCGGGGATATGAAATCACACAAAAAATTCATAGATAAACACCGTTTTCAGTTCCTACTGCTTATTGATGAGGATCGTGCCGTGGCAAAACGATACGGCTGCGACGGCTGGCCCATGATCAGGAGAACCGTCTACGTGATAGACCCGGAAGGAACTATTATCTACGCCAAAAGAGGCAAACCGACGACCAAGGAACTGTTGGAAGCAATTCCACAAAAGACCCCTGACACCATCGAGGATGAGTGAAGGCGCTTACGGGAACCTCCCTTTCAACTGTGACAGCCAAGACTCCCCCCATGCAATCGTCAACGTATTAATATTTTTTACCGGACGCGCCTGGAATAGGAATCCTGTCAAAGCAATTCGAAGCACATACGGTATGGGTTTTGTGACAAAAGTATGATATACTACTGCCATAAAGCCTTTTTGCATCAATTCTCTTTTTACATGCGATGCATGCCTGTTCAACCGCTTTTACAAAAGAAATGCCGGTTTTACTGATATGGAATCTCTAAAAGAGCTCTATCGAATCGGCAATGGTCCTTCCAGCAGCCATACCATTGGTCCGCAGAGAGCCGCACTCCTATTTGCTTCGAAATATCCCGACGAGAAAAAATATCGTGTAACGCTCTTCGGAAGCCTTGCGGCAACCGGCAGAGGACACTGGACCGACAAGGCCATTATTGCTGCCATGCGGCCGATACGAACCGAAATCACCTGGAAGCCCCGCGTATTTCTGCCCGAACATCCCAACGGAATGCGCTTTGAAGCAATTGACCATACGGCAAAGGTGAAAGGAACGTGGACAGTCTATAGTACCGGCGGCGGGGCAATCAGCGACTGTTCATCAAAGGGAAGAAAAAAAAGCTGCTACCCTCTGTCCTCGATGAGCGCGATACTGCGCTGGACCGAAAGGACCGGCGCATCGCTGTGGGAATATGTGGAATCTGTCGAAGGGAAACCGCTCTTCGAGTATCTGAGAGACGTGTGGGGCGTCATGAAAAAGGCCATTGCGCGGGGACTTGACCAGGAAGGAGTGCTGCCCGGCCCTCTGAAATTGCGCCGCAAGGCATCATCCTATTTTCTGAAGGTGCATAATTTCAGCGGTTCCCTCAAGGACAAATCATTGATCTATTCCTATGCGCTGGCCGTGGCCGAAGAGAACGCGGCCGGCGGTCTGATCGTCACTGCTCCCACGTGCGGTTCAAGCGGCGTGCTGCCGGCCGTGTTGAAAATGCTGCAGGACAGCAACAGGTTTACCGATCAGAAGATCGTGCATGCATTGGCGACCGCCGGCCTGTTCGGAACCCTGGTAAAGGCAAAGGCTTCCATTTCAGGCGCCGATGTCGGATGCCAGGGCGAAATAGGAACGGCCTGCGCCATGGCCTCGGCCGCAGCAACACAGCTTCTTGGCGGAACGCCGTCCCAGGTCGAATATGCCGCTGAAATGGGTATGGAGCACCACCTGGGTTTGACCTGTGATCCCATTGCCGGACTGGTCCAGATTCCCTGCATCGAAAGGAACGCATTCGCGGCAATACAGGCATTGAATACCGCAACGTATGCACTGCTGTCCGACGGAAGGCATATCGTTTCATTTGATAAAATCGTCACGGCAATGAACCGCACCGGCCATGATTTGCCCCGAATTTACAAGGAAACATCACAAGGCGGGCTCGCCGCCATCGGCATAGAACGGGAAACCAAAAAAAACAGGGCCCGGCGTGCTAGGTTTGAAAAACAACAGCACAATACCTGATTATAAGAACAACGAACAGTAATTTTCCATACCACACTAGCGGCACGGTATCTGCGGACGACGGGATTGCGGCCAGGGCTCGCATCTGCCAGTTATACCATCCCGCAGTGCAAAATTCACGGCCTCGATTGGCGGATTATATCGTCTGCCCCGACATGGTTTGTTATTTCCTTTTCACTCTCCAATCTCTCTTGCTTTCCCTTCCGGGACAATATATTCTTGTATCGTCGCCAAGGCGTCTGGCACCTATCATCACGCTTTTAAATAACCCCGTCCCGCTCAGGGAGGCCGTATGCCGTGTATTGTGCGAGGCTCCTTCATTTACCTTATCCTGCCCCTCCTGTTCCTGTTCTTTATTGCAGTTCCCCGTCCCGGCGCCGAAGTAAAACGGGTCAAACACACGTCACAAGGCTCTTACTGCATCATTGAAATCCTGGACGATGACCTGATCCATGTGGAATACGGCAAAGGACAGGGTGCAATGGTCACCAGATCACTTGCAGTGTCTCCCATGATATATAAAAAAAGCTATCAGGGACCATCCTCTTTCAACATTACCTCGTCTGAATTCATGGAAACCCCTGATCTCAGGCTCCTGGTCAATAAAACCTCGCTCGAAATTTCATTTATCGATAAAACAAAGGGAAATGAGGGTCTCACGGCCATCATGCCGCTCAATCTCGGCCAGCCGTGGAAGGGAATCAGCGCCACCAGGACTGCGCAGCTCGATATCTACGGACTCGGCCAGCAGTTTGTACAGCCCGGGGCAAGCGACATTGACTGGGACGGCCGCGTGCGCGAAGGCGGAGAGTTCGGCAATATCATGGCCCAGTTCAATGACGGCGCGAACGGGAACACGCAGGTGCCGGTCATATACGCGGTAGAGGGCGCCACCGATATCAATTACGCACTGTTTCTGGACAACAAATACAAGCAGCGATGGGACTTTACCGGCTCCTCACACTGGAAAGTTGAAATGTGGGGCGACGAGGTGCGGTTTTATCTGATGAGCGGGGCCAATCTTCCTGATCTGCGCCAGGATTACATGGAGCTTGTCGGATGCCCTCCGGTGCCTCCCAAAAAGATGTTCGGGCTCTGGGTCTCGGAATACGGGTATGACAACTGGGCGGAACTTGAAAACGTGCTTGCTTCCCTGCGCACCAACCAATTCCCTGTTGACGGATTTGTGCTTGATCTTCAGTGGTTTGGCGGCGTCCAAGCGGACTCTGACAGCACACGCATGGGCTGCCTGGTTTTTGACACGGTCACATTCGCCCGACCGGCGCAGAAGATACGCTACCTTGATTCTTCACAGGGCATCGGCATCATGCTGATCGAAGAAGCGTATATCGGCAAGGCCCTGCCTGAACACAACGACCTGAAAAACAGAGGCTTTCTGGTTAAAGACAAGGTGGGCGGCACTGATCCGGTCTATCTGGACAATACCTGTACGCACAACACCTGGTGGGGCAAGGGCGGCATGCTCGATTACACGAATGACTCCTGCGGCCGCTATTGGCACGACACCAAACGCCACCCGCTCATTGCCATGGGAGTGATCGGTCACTGGACCGACCTTGGCGAGCCTGAACTGTATGCTGCCATGCACTGCCAGGACGCGGGCGGGTATACCGAGGGAAGCGAAGCGGACGCGCATAATATCTTCAACTTCAAATGGCTGCGCAGTATCAGCCAGGGCTATGCGCGGCACGGCGTCACCCGGCGTCCGTTCATGATGTCCCGTTCCGGTGCCGCCGGAATACAGCGTTTCGGAGCCGCCATGTGGTCAGGCGATATCTCCTCCCATCTTTCAAGCCTTGCCGCGCACTGGGCAAACCAGATGCACATGAGCTTTTCAGGCATTGACTATTACGGCTCTGATATCGGCGGCTTCCACCGCAGGACGCCGGTAACCCAGCTCAATGAAATGTACACCCAGTGGTTTGCTTACAGCATGCTGTTCGACATTCCGGGCAGGCCGCATGCCGAAAACCTGCAGAACAACAAAAAAACAGCGCCTGACAGAATCGGGCACCGGGCGAGCAATCTGTCCAATGTGCGGTTGCGGTACGAGCTCATACCGTACCTCTATTCCCTGGCCCACCGGGCGCACCGGTACGGCGAGCCGGTCATGCCGTCGCTCGCGTATTATTATCAGACCGACAACAACGTTCGGTCAATGGGACATGAAAAAATGATCGGCGAGTGGTTGCTTGCAGCGCCCGCGGCAAAGATCGGAGAACGTAACCGCGACGTGTACCTGCCTGCGGGTATCTGGTACGATTATCATTCGCACACAGCAGTCACGAGCAGCGGCCAGTGGATCAAGGACGTGAGCCTGTACCGTAACGGCATCTTTACCGTGCCGCTCTATGCAAAAGAGGGCGCGATCGTGCCGCTCATGCACGTGGACAGCAAGACCATGAACGCGCTCGGAAAACGCAGCGACGGATCCCGGCGCGACAAGCTTATTGTCAAGGTGTTCCCGGTACGCGGCAAGGGCGCGTCATCGTTCACGCTCTACGAGGACGACGGCGTCACGACCGCGTACCGGGACAACCAGGTGCGGCTTACCGACATCACCCTCGTACGCAGCAATGATTCGCTTTTTATTGTTGTCCATGCTTCCCAAGGCACCTATCTGAACGCACCTGCAGGGCGCAGGGTCGAACTCAGAGTCGCCAGCACCGGCGCTCCGAAAGTGGTTCTGCTCAACAATGATACGCTTGCGAAATCCGCTTCCTCCACCGCCTTTGCAAATACAGAAAGCGGCTGGTTCTTTGACGCGGCGAATAAAATCTTGCACATGAAATCAGACACCCTTCCGGTCACGGCAGAAAAGAAATTCTTCTGCCTGCTCGATCCTTTGGACAAATGCGCAAGCGAGTACGACCTTATTTCCGTTCCAGGAACCGGTAACGGCTGGAATCCTGCAGATGAGAACCGGATTCTCTCTCGGAGCAACTGCAGCAGCCGTGTCTGGAAAGGGTATAACCTGCGATTTTCAAGCGAACAGTATAAATTCGCGGCAAACGGCTCCTGGGCCGTCAACTGGGGTGCAAACGGTAAACAGGACGGTCCCAACTTCCCTGCGCTTGGAACACCCGGTATGTACAACGTGATTTTCAACGAAGCCGATCCCGCGCATCCGGCATTTGAGCTGGTGACCGCGGACACGCAAGCACTCGTTTCCGCACGGTTTATCTGCGAAAACGGACACACGACCTTTGGTATCAGCGTGTATGTTGTGGGCAGTGTTCCGGAGCTCGGATCATGGGATCCATCCGAGGCAATCAAACTCGAGCCTGACGGTCCCTATCCGGCGTGGACCGGCACGGTCACCTCACTCCCGCCGGAGACAAGGATTGAATGGAAGTGCATCAAACGCCACGAGTCGGGCGATAAAAAGATAGTAGCGTGGGAACCGGGCGCGAACAATGTATTCACTACGCCGGTATCAGGCAGCGCAGGGAAGCAGAAGGCAAGGTTTTAGGAGCAACGCGTCATCCCGGCCATACGGTACAGTTGACCGCATTATGTGGGGTTTTTTATTTTATCGTCAAGCGCCATCCATCCCTGAAACGGGCAAGGATGATTTCCGGTTCGCGACATGCCTCAAGGGATACGTGCTGCATTAATTCTTCTTTATGAGCAACATTACTGTTAAAGCATTAAAGGGTATGAGACAATGGGCCTTGCTCGTTGTCTGTGTGTTGAGCGCACCGGTGATGGTGCGGATCGCCCTGCTCCTTGAAAGAGGAAACGGGTTTCAATCGAATGATATCTGCGGATTTTTATCTGATATTGTAATCAGCCTGTTTTTCCTTCCTCTTTTTCTTGTTTTGGCTAAGTACACAAGGATAGTCTCGCTGGCGGTGCTTCTTGCGTGGTGTTTATTCAATTATTCCAACTACGAGCACGTGCTCGCAAACGGTGATATTGTCTCATTGCGGTACGCAAATCATTTATTCGATACAACGTTTCTCTTCGGCTCCGCACTTACCGTATCCAACCCGGTTTTAATCGCGCTCACCATACTGCTGCCATTATTGATTTTTTTTGTTATACCCCATAGAACCAATCCTGTTATCCTGTCCGTTCTGTTTGTCCTCGCGTTTGTGGGCCTGCAGGTGAATCACACCTCCGCGTCCGTGCTGGTCCCGCGCTGGCGCAGTTTCAATGTACTCCATGCGAATGTCGCGGACATGTATGACGCCAGATTCCATAAAAGGGACCACGCCCCTGATTCCATAAGCAAAAAACGGTACAGCGCCGTATTGGCCAAAAATGTAAGCGGAACACCCATTGCGCGCCTGGGCAACAAGAACCACAATGTGTTAATCGTGATCGTGGAAAGCTTTTGCGGTGGAATGCTGCCTTCACTGCGGGAACCGCAGCATATGAAGTCCGATATTTCCATGCACCGGCTGGACAGCATTGCCGGGCAAAACATGGTCTATACCAACTTTATAAGCCACCAGCGGCAGACGAACCGTGGCGTCTTCTCGATCCTTTCGGGCAGCTACCCGAAGCTGAACTCTTCAACGCCTAAAATGACCGAATATGTGACGATCCATAATATGAACGAAGCATGCGGGCAGCAGTTCCTGCCGCGCGTTCTTTCCCAGTACGGCTATGAAACCACCTATCTGCAAGCAGCCCCGTTGCCCTATATGCTGAAAGACGTGTTCATGAAGCTGGCGGGATTTGAGCATGCTTACGGCACCGATTGGTTCACCTACCATTATTCCTTGAACTACTGGGGTGTTGATGACAAGGCGTTTTTTGAACAGGCGTTTTCCCTTATCGATTCGAAGCGCGCTCTTCATAAACCGTGGTTTATGACGCTTCTCACGGTGGGCACGCATCACCCGCTGAATATTCCGGATGATTACGGCGACCAGACCGGAGAATTGAAGAGTCAACGCGCTTACCGATATCTCGATGAAGCGCTGGCTAGCTTCATCGAAAAACTGGGCAGCAGCGGATTTCTGGAAAACACCCTGGTCATCATTACCAGCGACGAATCACGCGGTATAAACGGTATTGGAAACGACGCAATGGAGAAACGGTTGTGCCAGCAATGGGGCCTGTTAACGGTGCTGCATCCGGAAAAAAAGAGTAGCGTCGTCACCACGCCTTTTTCTCAATACGATTTGGCTTTGTCGGTTGTTGACTATCTCGGCCTCCCTCTCGATGACCTGTCATTCAACGGACGCAGTATTTTCAGAACATACCATGAACCGAGAGATATTTATTTCGGGAACACGTACAACCATTTTATTGGCCGTTTTACCGGGAACAACACGCTTGAGATCTGCAACGAGCATCTTACGCAGGGTGAAATATATGAATTCGAAAACAACGCGCTCTTCTCGCTCGACCGTAAGCTCATACGGAAAATGTCCCCCGAAGAGATCTTCGCCATTGCCGACTTTGACTTTTTTAACAATCGTACCATTATCGGCCGCGAAGCCGAACAGAGGGCGTTTGACTTCCGCTCCGGCGTTACCCATACCATAAGCGACGACCGTCAGCACACGATCCTCGGAGGGCAGTTTTTTTCCATCCCGAAAAACAGCGCGGTTTCAGTGTCACTCAAGGGGAGAATCATCTCCCGCGATAGCTGCACGGTTTTTCTCAAACACGACCTTTCGGCAAAATCCGGCCAAATCCGAATAACAAAGTACATGCCCAAAACGGTAACGCAGGGCGACCATTTCTTTGCAATCTACGACTTTTACTCGCCGGATAGATATACCAGTGTCGAGTACCGCGTGACGGCCCAGCTGAAAAGCGGTACACAGGCGTCTCTGATTCTTGACCAGGCAGCGCTTTCCTACGTCATGAGGCCGCCCACCCCGTCTGAGCGAAAAAAATACTTCACCGATTATGACAAAAATGTCGGCCGTGACGTAGGCGCTTCCATGCAGGTATCATCAGCCATGGCAACTGCAGCACTATCAAAAAACTAGATCTGGCTTCAGGCGGCTTGGACATATCACCCTGTCGATATGCCCTGCGCCGCAGTTCGACAAAGCTCACTGCAGGCCTTCATGCCATATCATCCCAACATCTTACGGCCCCGCATCCATGCCAACTGCGGAATTTAGGTTCAATGTGCCGGCAACGCCTTCACCAACGTCCTCAAGCTGTTTTCTATAAGATCAAACCTGCCGCGGGCCAGCCACTCTTTTTTGAATATGCTTGCCCCGAAAGCAGCCGCTGAGGCACCGGAGGAAAAATACTCTTTCATGTTCTCCGCCGTAATGCCGCCGCATGCTAAAAGGTCGATGTCGTTAAAGGGTCCTTTTACCTCTTTGAAATAGGATGGTCCGAATACCTTGGCCGGGAACACCTTGACCATTGAGGCTCCGGCCTGCCAGGCTTGGTATATTTCCGCAGGGGTAAAAGCTCCGGGAAATACGGGGATGCTGTTTTTCCGGCAATAGGTCACAACGTCCGGAATGAGCACAGGAGAAACAATAAATGTGGCACCGGCAGAAAGGGCCGCTTTGAGCTGATCCAGGTTTAATACCGTTCCTGCACCGATCATGAGACGGCCCCTGGATGTCTCCACCATGGCGCTGATGATCTCAAAGGGGCTTGACGTGTTTATTGCCAGCTCCAAGGTTTCGAGTCCGGCTGCCGCTGCTGTTTCCACCAAGGGCTCAATAGTGTCCCTGGAGATGCCCCGGACAATTCCCATGAGCGGTTTTTTCTTGAATCGTGCTAAATCCATATACTAAGCCGGCAAAGCCGGAAAAAGTTATGAGAGGTCTTTGCGGCATAAGTCTCTGTACGCGCAATGATCTGCGCACAATGCATAGACCTGCACTGAGCTATTGCCGAAGTATTATTCTGCGGCAGAATAACAAGCAACAAATCCGCCCCCCGAGATTCTGTCTGCTGCGCTGCGTTAGAGTCCATGAGGGTGCAATAATGAATAGGAATTTTAGATCCCAGCAAAATAGCTGTTTATGCCTTCCGTGTCAACAAGAGGATAATGTATTTTTTTACACTAAAGAGAAAAATCCCATGCTTGCATCAGTGATTTTCGACATGGACGGCGTCCTGCTCGATACCGAGCCGGTGGCGTGGCGCGCATGGAAAAAAACGTTTAAAGAGCTTGGTCATACGCTTACCGACGATGTCTATCTGGCAATGATCGGAAGAAACGTTCCGGACTCGAGCGAGATTCTTGCTGACGCAATGGGGCCGGATTTTCCTGTTGAACCGTGCCGCGACCGCGCCAACAGCCTGTACCAGGAGCTGCTCGATACCGAAGGGGTTCCTCTAAAACCGGGTTGTGGCGAGCTTTTAAATTTTCTCGTCGCCCGGTCAGTCGCCATGGCTGTTGCCACTTCCACGCCGCGCTCTCTGGCAATGCACAAGCTTGAAAAGGCGGGCCTGGTTTCCCGTTTTCATGCCATTGTCGCCGGTGACGAGGTGGTAAACGGTAAACCTGCGCCTGATCTGTTTCTTGCAGCCGCAAAACGTATCGGCAGCGCTCCTGAACAGTGTTTAGTGCTGGAGGATTCACCTCCCGGTATCAGGGCCGCGCGCGCGGCGCGCATGACGCCGGTCATGATCCCTGATCTGATCCGTCCTGACGAAGACATGAAGCGGCTCGCGCACGCAATTGTTCATTCGCTCCATGAAGCGCGAAAGCTCATTGAACAACTGCTGACATCCGGGTAGTAAAGCTGTGAACGTACGGGGGTTGCCAAGAAGTCCTGCGGAGTTTGAAAATATCTTCGTTTCGAATATTACCTGCTGCTGGCGATGTTGTCCATATAGACCTTGCGGTAGTAAAACAGCTTGGGATCCGTGACTTTGTAGCACCTCTTTCCGAATGAAATGTCGGCGCGTGACTGGCTGCGGACTCCGTAACCGATATGAACATGCGGGCCCGTGCTCCTGCCCGTGTTTCCCACCGTGCCAATGACATCTCCCGCCTGTACCGTATCCCCGGTATTCACGACCCTTCTCTGCATATGACAGAAAAAGATGATTTCCTTTTCGGTTTGGATCCCGACCGTACGGCCGGCGGTATTGTCGGTCTTCAAAACCGCCACGCCGCTGACTGGTGTTATGATCTCTGATCCCCGCGCAGCGGCAACATCTATGCCGTAGTGCGGCTGACCGCCGCCGGTTCCCCGCTCGCACCAGTCACCGGTTACATAGGTCAGATCATCTTTAACTAGTTTCATGAAGTAGCGGTACACCGGAACAAGCTCTTTCTCCTCCGGGTTGGTGATTGCAGAAGGCGGATAAAAATTAACCGTTGTGCCTTCAGGAATAGCGTACTCGGTGATACGTGGCTGTCCGTTCTTCCTGGTGAGGTTATGAATCGATACTACTTCTTCAACATATTCTTTTATTTGAAGGTGGCTCGGCACGGTCGCCCTGAACCAGCTGATAGCGAATTTTGCGTATTTGGCAAGTGATTCACCCTTGGAGAAACTATGTGTCAGTATTCCGCCCGTTGGTACTGCCAGCTCCTGCGGCGCGACAGGGCGAGGCGCCTCAGGATCATCGACTGGTGCGTTGAAGCTGAACAGCACCAGAAGCACCGCCGCGGCAGCAAACCGCGGAATCCAGAGCATATCAGTCAGTTTCTCGGAAAAGCTTATCGTCTTGTATACCGGCATATTCAGCACGTATTGCACCCGTTTGCCGAGCTCTTCAAAAGCCCGCGCCGCAGTGCTGTATTGCCGGTAATCGCACAGGAGCTTGCCCTCGTCCTGAGCGTCAAGAATGGTCGCCGATTCAGGTATTTCAAGGTCGAAAATGATCGATTGCGGCAGGGAGGCATACCCGTGCCTTCCCTTGAACAGCGCCTGCTCGCAGAGACTGTCCAGAAACCGGCGGTTCTCGATCATGGTTTTAATTTTGCCCTTGATCTTGGAATCCTGCTTTCCATACACCTCGTTCTTCACGATCCTGATACGCACTGACGGGTGGTGCTGCACCAGAGCCCGGACATTGGTTAAATAGTCGCGCAGACTCTTGGTTGAGAGGGCATTAAGCGTGACCGGGATGAGATTCAGATCAACACTGCGGTATAAGTACCGTGTTAATCGATTCCATATAGATGGCGTATCGACAATGACATAGCTGTAATAGACCCTGGCCAGTCTCAAATTATAAATCAGGTTATTGATCTGTAAAAATGAGGGGTTTCTAAAAAGATCAGCGCTTGCAGGAATAAGGTCGAGGTTTTCCTGCACCGGTGTGACGAGCGAAGTGAATACGCTGCCAGGCGCGGACTTGTGGGCGAATAACTTCTCAAGAGAATCGGTCAAAACATGAAAACTACCGGTGAATGAGCGTTTTTCCCGCGCCTCTTCCCCGGGAGGGGTCCAGCGCTTGCGGAACAGGTCCCATGAAGAAGGCTCTCCCCCGTTCCGCGGCAGCTCCTTGCCGAGCGCAATGGTCGCGCTTCCCTGCACGTCAAGGTCGATAATAAGCGTTTTCCCGCGTTTTGCGAGAGCCGCCCCCAGATTGGTGGCGACGGTTGTTTTCCCCACGCCGCCTTTGATATTGGCGACGTGGATCGTTCCACCGCGGTTGCGATCAGCAAAGACGAAGGTCTCTTTTGATCTATACCCCATAGAATCCAGCAACGCTACCTGTTATCAAGTATGTTTGCAACGATAGCGTCGACTTCAGTTGGTTTGAATAGTATCCGGTCTTTTCCGTGGCGTGGACGATCATGGAGGATGGAGAAGTCCATACTTGCATTATAGAATAGAATGGGAAGGTTTTCAAGCTTTTTAGCGATGCCAAAACAGTTATATATAGCGGCGCCTTTCCGCCATGAATCTAGGTTGAGGAGAACCATTCCAACTTTCTGTTTTTCAATTGATTGCATAAAGTCATTGCTGCTGTAACAGGGTATGACATCATACTTCTTTTTCTGCAATACCTCAACCAATTTGTTTCGTCTTTTTCTCGTATCATCAAGTAGCAGGATCTTCATACTGAAACCTCCACTCGCGGCATTAAAGGTTGTAGGTAAAAAGCTGTTATCGTCATTGGCAGTGTACGTCAGACCGCACGATTCTTGCTGCTTCACGCAGTGTTTCGTTTGCAACGCTAACCGGAAGTGGCGTCAAGCACTGCGATCATATTTTCCGCGTTCGGCCTATACTGGACAGCCGTCGTATCGGCAAGGATTTCGGTGCAGAGGGCCCTGGCCCGTTCGAGCTTGTCCATTTTTTTGCTAATGAGCGCCATTTTCCAGCGGATTGCACCATGGCGAAAGGCGATACGATTGTCATCAAGCGCCTTCTCAAAGTATTCAAACGCCCTCGGAAAATCGCCCTTGCCTTCATAGCACGAACCAAGGGCCTCATTGGCGCTTCCGGCAATGAATCCAAGCTCTTTCTCCGCCTCTTTTGCCGCGACTTCGAACCATTTTATCGCATCGTCAAACCGGCGCATGGAAAGGAATATGCCGCCAAGAATGTGCGCGCTCATGATACCCTGCGGGGTTGTGCGGTGGTTATCAGCAACGATCCTGAAATTCTCCACCGCCTTTTCAATGTCCTGGTTCGTATATGCTATCATGGCCCTGCCGAACGAGTCTTCCGCCTTTATTAAGCTTGACCGACGCATCTGATTGTAAACGATAATGAATCCTGCGAGGAATACGATGACGACCATTACGCCGATCAGCATATTGGTGTTCCTCAAAAAGAATTCCTTGGCCTTGAAAAAGGAATCAATTATCGGATCTTCACGTATCTCCTGTTTCTGCTTGCTGTATTTAATATTCAAAAACAGCCTCCTGAATACGTACCATTGTTCCCGTACTGCGGCTAAAAACGTTATGAATATACAACAATGGCGGCTGCGGAGGAAAGATGTCACGGCACGGCCCAGCAGGAACGATATAATGCAGAAGTCCGCTGGCATTTTACGGACAAACAATGTACAATCTTCAATACCACCACCGGGACAACGCATACCAAAGGCACGATGCGATGACCGAACACTCTGATTATACGCACCTTGAACCTGCAATGGTAATCGAGGAACTGCGACAGCAGAACGAGCACCTGAAATCCCAGCTCATGAACACCTCGCTCATCAACGAGCTGACAAGGGTGCTCCATTCATGCGGCGACCTGAACGGAATCATCAAAACGGTGCTCCTGGCGATCCAGGAAATCGGCGAATTCGACCGGGCGATACTGTTTGAAATTGACAAAAAAAACTTCGTCCTCAAGCTGCAGTCATGGGTAGGTATCGAGGGCATGACCCGCGACACCCTCTCCATTCCTCTCGGGTTCGAGGGTGGCGAAATCACGGATGCGCTCTTTCTCAATCGCCATATCATTGTTGAGAAACCGGATCCCGCTTCCGACCCGTTCTCGACGGTACTCCACTCACCTTCGTATGTGGTCATTCCGCTCATCAGCAGGGTAACCAAACGGTGCTGGGAAGCAAAGTCATGCACCCTGACCAACTGCCCGGCCCATAGCGGATTCAATCCCTACTGCTGGAGCATCATCGGCGCCGGCCTTCTGGCCAATACGCCGACCGAGGACGAAAAAAGGAAGTCCTGCGTGGAGTGCACCTGTTTTAAAGGCAGCGGGGTGTTCTGGGTCGACCGGAACAAACACCTGCGCGAGGTGACCAGCGACGATATCACGACCCTTACCGCTATCGTCAACCTTGCCGGTATCATCATCGAAAACTTCCGTATCCTTAACGACCTTGATACGGCCAATAACAACCTGCACCGGGTCAATAACCAATTGAAGGTGGTCAACCACGATCTGCAGATTGCGCAATCACGGATCAAGGCAGACCTGGACCATGCCAGGACGATCCAGCTCGGACTGCTTCCGCAGGATCTGGACACGACATCGGCGTTCCCGGTGGGCGCCCGGTATCTGTCGGCCGACGCCGTCGGGGGCGATTATTACGATTTCTTCGAAACAAGCCCGGGAATTTACAGCCTCATCGTTGCCGACGTATCCGGCCATGGTATTGCGTCGGCACTCATCATGTCCATGGTCAAAATGCTGCTCAAAACATTTGCCGCAGAGGAACAGTCGCCCCAAAAAACGCTAGAACGCATCAACACGGCCTTCCAGAGCGATGTGAAAACCGATAACTTCGTTACCATCTTTTATGCGATCGTTAATACCAACGAAAAGACCATCCGCTATACGTCGGCAGGTCACTGCCCGATTTTCGTCATTGACCGGGTCAAAAAAACCTGCTTCCCGATCAAGGCTGACGGCCTTTTCCTCGGCGTTTTTCCCGATATGATGCTTAACGAAAGCACCATGAAGTACGATCATGGGAACCATCGAATCGTCCTGTACACCGACGGCCTGACCGAGGCAAAGAAAAAGGAAAGCGACGAGATGTACGGCGCAGCACGGCTCCAGGAAACGATTATGGCCACGCTGACCAAGACCCCGAAACAGTCTATTGACGCCATTCTTGCGGATCAGAAGCTGTTCTGCGGGCCTGATGCTCCTGTTGAGGACGATATCACGCTGCTTATCATTGACCTGTAGTCACGAAACAGGCATCCCACCTATCGGATCCGCGGCTCCGGCGGAGAAGGCTTTTTAAAATCCCATCCTGAAAGAAACGTTGAGCACATCGAACATGCCGAACGTATTGTACTCGTGTGACGCGTCAAGGCTCATCTCCTCGACCTTGAGGCCGAATCCCCAGGTGATCTTCCAGCCCGTGGGTATGCTTGCAGACGACTGGATCTCCTTCTGCAGACCGATCCGTCCATATATCACCTTGAAAAACTCCTGTTCGATCCCTCCGGACATTTTCCACGCCTGGTCCTCGGCGATCGGGATCTGGCCTTCGCAAATCAGCATGGTCGTGTACCCTGCCTGGTACGTTCCGCCCATGTGCAGCGTTGTGGCCAGCGCCTCATAGTACTGGTCGCCGGTCGCGCTGTTTTTCCACCTGTTGATCACCGGCACGTCGCGAAGGAGCAACCCGTACCTGATCTGCTCTGAAAATTCCGTAAGCAGGCCGAGGTCCATGCCTCCGCCGAACGATGCGCCTCCAACCGAATAAGCGTCAAACTGGCCTGAACCGCCCGTATTCGACTTAATCCGGGTGGTTGCCATTTTCAGATTGATCCCGAACGAAACGGGGCGTATGAACGAAAACAGCCGGTTGAACTTATAGGCAAACGCGGAAACGAAATAGATCTCGCTCATCATGCCGTCACGGTCACCGCTGTACAGAAACGCGTGGCCGAACCCCAGTTCGCGTGTTGCCTTGTTTACAAACGATGCAGCGATATTGTCCAGACCGAAACGGTACTGATACCCGACGATCGCTTCCCTTCCGCTGAGCCATGCCATGCCGGCGGGATTGTACAGAACGCCGTAAGCGTCGTCAGAGGCTGCGACGTAGGCGTTCGCAAGCGCCGCAGGACGCGCGAACATGGGGACCTGATCGGCTGACGACGCGATACCGGTCAGTGACTCAGTCCTGCTTTCAAAGGAGAGCGGCGTACCCTTGTTACTCACATTGTAGTTAACGAGTCCCCAGATCAATCCGGCGGAGATAAAGACACCGCTTGAAACAAGCATCTGTTTCTCGTTATGAACCTCGGGACCGTAATAGGCGCGGGGTTTCTCTTTTCCATTCGACCGTCCGTGCAGCATTGCCACCGCGGTCGCTATGACGCTGTCGATGGGAGTTCCCGGTTCGCCTTCAACACTCGCCTCCCCCATTTTCACCCTGACCGTGATGTCCATAAGATAGAGATGAACCGCGCACCGGGTTTCGTTCGCGTCGACCGAGCCGTACACCATACGGTCAAGGTTGAGCATGCCCCCCAGGTCAAGCACGCAACGGGGATCGCTGCAGCGCTCCGGAAGCTTCCTGCCGACTCCTGCCAGCGCCTTTGCCAGCCGCTCCTCGTCGTATATTTCGACCATGCCCTGCGCAGCCATCTGCTCCACAAGCGCATCGCTGGCCCTTTCCGCGCCCTGAGCGTCCTTGCCCAGATTATCGAGGTTGAGCACGCCGACGCGAATTTTCGTCATCTCTTCGGCAGCAGGTGCGTGTGCCAACACCATAACCACACACACAAGTGCAACGCCGACAGTTGTTATTGATTTCACATGCGCCTCCAAAAATTTGTATCGTATTTTTACTTCATTAATACAATCTGTTTCAAATATTTCTTTTCTTTGTTATTCATATCTTTTATAATAACGGCAACGAAATAGCGTCCGTTGCGGCAGAGTCGTTTCCCCTTTATCTCAACTTCCCTCTTGAAATCTTTCCAAGGTTCAATTCTCTCTGTGGTGGTGCCGTCCCACCAGATCGAGTATTGTTCCGGCAGCGCCCCCTGTATTTGCACTCCCCATACCATCTCTCCAAGAAGGTTATATATTCTCACTTGAAGATCCTGCAGACTGCCTTCCGGCATTTCCGGTTTGACGGAGATGCACGTACCGAGCGGCCGGCCGATTCCCGGCCTGACCCTGGGAGAAAAAGGATTCGGTGAAATGGAGATCTCGGCAGATAGCTTACCTGGTTGGTACACCACCGCATACGTCGAGAAATGCGTGATCCCGGCCATGATTGTTTTTCCGTCTGCCGCCATGCTGGAATTGACAAGGGGATCCCATCGCAAACTGTCTTCATTCCACTGCGCAATCCTGAAGATCCGCTTTTGTGATGCAGCGTCCTGTTGAAAAGATGCTGGAATAGCGAGTATTAAACGGATACTGTCACTGCTCAGGTTAAAAGAAACGTCTTCCAGCTCATCGATGGAATAGGCATTGGAATCGGCCATGCGCACATTCAGGAATCCTCTTTTCAAACGGTTGCTCATATCAGGCAAACCAAGCTCAATCGTCCCCAGATCATTCCCGGTCACCACGTTCGGCGGAAAAATGATCGACATGCCGCTGCCGTTCGAAGCGGTATCCGGGGTGCTCTTGCGGCTGATCAGATAGCGTACATTGAGGCCAGGTATCGCCACGGTCTGGGTACCTGACGGCGCGGCAACATACTCGCCCTGCACATCACCTGCCGTGGCGAACACCCGCACGTATCCGACAAAATTCCTGCGCGGCCTGAACGTGCCGTCCGAAGAGATGGATCCGGCGCCTGACGGCGTAATGCTCCATGCCGGCGAGAGGGTAAGCACGTTGTTGTCGCGGTCAATGCCCTCAGCGACAAATTCAGCTCGGTCGGCAAGCGATGTGGAAATGGGCTGCGGGCTCTTCGCGTCAACCCGTTTGACCACGATCCGCGAAAGCGGGCTTCCCGAGACCGTGAACCGCACCGATAACGACGCGCTGACGCCGGATTTCACGGGCAACCGGTTTTCATCGACCGTCACGGTCAGTGTGGCCGGTTCCGACAGCGCCGACAAGGAGGTTATAACCGTAGCCCTGAGGCCGCGATTATTCTGCAGAACGCACCCGCCCGCATTGGTCAGGCTCCAGCTCACTGCCTGGCTGTCAAGATTAGTGGCCCGGATGAACGAGGAGCTGTAGTATCCCTTGAAGAAAAACTGTATGGAGCATTCGGCGGGAAATCGCAGGGTGTCGCTCGCGTACGGCACTATTTCAATCTTCGTGAGACGGCTGGTGTCCGGCGCGATATAGGCGTAATAGGTCTCTTTTTCATAGCCGTACACGTCATACCTGCGATAGGCCTTGAAATAGTACTGCAGGACGCTGCCGTCCTTCGGCGGTTTTATCGCAAAGTCATAGGACAGGGCGCTGCCTGCAACGGAAGCTGCGGAAAGCCAGGCGCTGGCGGTTGCGTCCTTGTAAAAAATCCTGGCCGAATCAAGGGAATCGGCTGACCGGATCTCGAGCGTTATGGTCTCATTGTCGAGGCGCATGGTGTCCTGACGGCGGTGAAACACATTGAGGCTGATGGTATCGATATGAAGGGGCACCGTGTCTGGAACGACAAAGCGGTGATATGAAAGGTCAACGATCGTATCCTGATTCGCGTCAGCCTCGATGATATAGGCGCCCGGTCCTGCCTTGGCCAGGGTATCGGTGAAATTGATCGTTTTGATAATCGGCGATTGTATCTTGATTTTTCCGGTAAGCCCGTCAGGCCCCTGCGCAGACCATTTAATGGTCTTATCGCCGGCCTTCATGAACAGGTTCAGGGCCGATCTGCCCGGCCGGCCGCTGGAAACGGTAAGGGTATCAGCGCCCTGTATGCTGTCCAGCACCAGTCCGTCTTTTCCGGCCATGACACCGAAACTCCCGTCCGGAATGGTACGCAATTCAAAGTACCCGTTTGCCGCGCTCTTGGCGCTCGCGACCACCGACCTCGTTATCAGATTGACAAGGCTGATCGCGACGTCACCGACTGCGGCGCCGCTTGCGCTCATGCGAACCGCTCCCGGCAGCATGGCGTATGCCTGCAACGTGTCGTGAAAGGTAATGTTTGACGTCGCACCGGTGGATATGGTGTCCGCTCCTGACTGCGGGGCATATCCGTCCGCCGAGCTGTATACCGCAAACCGCACGCCACCGGCAAGGCTGATACTGTAATTGCCATACACCGCGTCGAATTTGCCCCACGCGGTGTCCGCTGTCCCGACTTTGACAAAAGCGATGCGCGCCGCCGGAATCGGCGCGATGACGTCCCTGCCGCCTACATAGGAGCGGCCGTACACGTAGCCGGACACGAACGTCGCGCGCGGTTGCATGGTGATGGTGACGCTTTTCGAACTGGTCATTTCAACGGTACCGGTATACGACGTGAATCCGGTACGGTCGGCGCTCAGCGTATAGGTGCCGGCCGCAACGGTGAATGAAAACGCGCCGCTCTGCGGCGTGGAAGGGATCTCTCCAAGTACCGTCCCGTCGCGCAGCAGCCGTACACGCACGCCGAGAAGCGGCTGGTTGCTCGAATTCTTAACCACCCCGGAGAGCGTGTACGGATTCTTCTCCATGGTAACGGTCTTGAAGTCGTAACTCTCGCCTGCCTCCACGGTTATTTTCCTTGGAAGCACGGACTTGTATCCGTCCATCTCAAATCCGACATGCCAGTCCGCGGCGTAGCAGTTTACCACGAAATTACCCAGCCCGTCGGTTTTTGCGATCACGGTATCGCCACGGTCGGAAACCGCGGTGACCGAGGCGAGGTTGATCCCTTTATTTGATTCGTCAACCACGCGCCCGAACACTTGCGATTCGGGGCGCTGGAGGTAAAACGTATCCCGGGTCGTGTCGCTTTCGCTCAGGACAATGGTCCTAGTCTGGTTTTCGAAGCCCTCCTTGATCGTCGTGACACGGTAAGTCCCGGTCGGGCGCGTGCGCAGCAGATTACCACTGAAATCCGTATAAAAGGCAAGCGGCGCTTCCATGGATCCGTCAAGCACCTCAACACTTGCCTGTACGAGACCGACCACGTTGACGACCGTATCAAGGCTGCCCTCCCTGGCCTGGACCGCATATTCACGCGTATAGATACCCATGGTCCCGGTCGGCGCGCTGTAGCGGAACGACGAGGTATCACCGGCAGTCCCCGCGCCCTGCTCGTCGATCGCCATGACGCGCCAGATGTATTTGTTGCTGGTCAGGATCGACGAGGCGTTGATCGAAACGGTCATGGTATCGACATCAGCCGCGCGCACCTCGCTCTGCCAGACCGCCATCCTGACGTCCACCCCTTCAAGAACGCCTGAAAAATCAGACCCGACATAGACATAAATTTTATAGGTATTGGCCTTTGGATCCAGGTTGGTCCATGAAAATGAAAACGTGTCGTTGTCCCTGTTGTTCAGTTCGATTCCGCCGGTTGGGTATACGTTCTCCGGACGCTCGAGCGGCGTTCCGGCCACGGTAAACTCACCAGGCGGCAGCTGGGCGCTCCTGTAGGAGGAGAACGCCATGTGATTGCCGTAGTTGTTGAGCACGATCCAGGTGTATCGCACTCCGGGCGAAAGTGGCGGCGGGTCGGCGGTGATGGTCTTCGACGGATCAGGCGAGCCGTATACGATCCCGTCGTTTGGCGTTATGGCCTGCCACACGATGCTCAGCCCCTCCAGGTTGATCTCGCCAGTTGAATCATTGAATGCGATTGCCTCGTCCGACAGCACGACATGGTAATAGGGAACGCCGGGGTTCGCTTTCCACTGAAACGTCGGCGTAAGTTCCGTTATGGTGCCAACAGGCCCTATTCTTTCAACCACAAGCGGCGATTCAACGAAAATCTGGAACTCGTTCGAAACCAGGGTGTCGGTTGCAAGCGGCAGCGCGACAACGCAGTAGAAAACGCCCGCGCCCATATCGGTCTGCTCTCCGGGGCGGAACGCGGTGGCGCGCTTCGCCACCGGTTCGGTGATTGTCGGATGGGTATACTCATTGTCATGGATGATGAGCCGCCCCTCTGAGGAGTCGATCCATGGACGGTCCACGCGGTAACGGTAGTTTCCAAGCTTGCCGCCGCCGGGAGAACGGCTGTAATAAATATAGCCCGAATCCGGGGCGAGGTAGGTCGGCATGAGCGGATCGCGCGAGGACCCGATCCACTGCACCCAGATGACGCTGTCAGGCGTTACCGTGCCAACGGGCATCTTTACGATCAGGTAATCGGTGTTCTGCTGCGCCGCTGCCGTATGCAGCCCCGCGGCGGCCATGATGACGATTCCCAGCCAGTTTCGTACCTTCATTAACAGGGTCCTTTCAGGTCTTCTTCCGTATGTATAGTATTTGTATCCTATGCAGCGAACCCTCTTCACACGGCGCAGCGGCCCCGATCGTTTTTCCGGTCCCCATTAGAAATGGTAGAACACCCCGCTCCGTACCGCAGGCAACGGCAGCAGGTCCGCTTCAAAAAGCAATTGCCACCGGGTGCCGAGTACCGTGCCGAGATTCAGCACCGGCAACATCGCCATTTTGCCGAGCTTCATCTCCGGAATCATTGCCTCTCCTAATATGTTTTCCCTCTCCCCTGAGCGGAAATCCATGCCGAAGACACCCAGATTCAGGTAGGCCGTGTAAAGCGAGAAACGTGTCATAAGCACATGATCAACCCTGAACCCTATATCGATCATGACTGAATCTTTCTCGACCGGAACAGCGGAATCCCCCTCAACCGACGTTCGCACTTTGGCTATTCTGTCGAGTTTCATGCCGATATCGCCGAACAGTTTGCTGTAGGAAACGGAAATGTGGTCGCGGATAACGTCAAATCCCATGGTGAGGCCAGTGGGCATGCGCCACTCAAGGTCGCTTTGATAGGTCCTGCCGTTCTGCGTCCTGGTCGTGGTGTAGGTGACGCTGTCGGTGGCATTGGTCTGCAGGTTGATGCGCACGTCCGGATCGTTGAATGCATCAATGCTGGTAAAATCGACGCTCGTTTCAAAGGTTTCGGGATCAATGAAAAAAGGCAGTGCATAGGAGGCGAGCAGTTTCCCCTTGGCCCGCGTATTCAGGCCGAAACGTGAAACAAGCGAAAAACGCCATACCTGGAACGCGAGCGACGGCGACCATACCTCGGCATCATAATAGCCGTACATGAGGCCGTGTACCCGCTCCGACGGATAATCGAGCTCGCCTTTGATCTCGATACCTCCCGCACCAGACCCTTCCGATTCCTCTATCCGGTATCTTCCCAGAAGATCAATGTCCACCTTGCCGCGCAGGTCAAACGAAAAAACATGGCGGTGCAGGGACAGTGCCGCCGTGAACCATTTGTTGTATTGAAACGCATAGGAAAACGTCATGGACTCCCAGTTCATGGAGAGGCTCAGCGGCACGTTGATGGTCCCGCGCAGAAGAAAGCTGACCCCCAGCGAATCGGTGTCCGGATTGAGGAATACATTGGGATTGCCGAGGATCGTCTGGTAGTTCATGTAGAAATTCTGGATGTTCGAAAAACTCGCCACCCCCCCGAGCATGGGCACGTCAACGCTCACGGTTATATTCGGATTCTGCCGCGCGCCGGCGCGCGGTTTGAAATCGTCGCCGTTTTTAATAAGGCTCGTATCGCTGAACATCTCATCCCAGGCAGGATCGAAAAGCGAGGTAAGGCTGCGGAGGTCGACGGTCTCCTCGACCGGAACGTTGAACCCGAAAAAACCCTTTGGCTGTTCAAACGACACATCGAGCGGCGACTTGAGCAGATCGTAATTGAATCCGATCGAGAGCTGTGCCTCGAATTTCGGCAGGTAGATGTTCAGGCCGAGGTCATCAAGATCGCTGTTTTCCTGTGCGTAAACGCCGATGACGCAACAGGCCACCGCCGCGTAAAGCACGTGCTTTTTGTCCATGCATACCGTCCTTATGAGATTTCAAAGCGAAGAGGCTTTTGCATGATTATAGGCTCATAAATCGGGGATGTCAAGATTGTTTTCCTCCCTTTTCACCGGGGGAAAACGGCAGGTCGCACAAATAAAAAAGGCCGTCGCGAAACGGCCCGGACAACGTGTCAAGCAGAGGCGGCAGCCGCTAGCTGATGGGATGCGTTTTCATCAGGTTCTCGCATATTTTCTTTTTCATGTCGCCCGAATACTTGAACAGGGGAACCAGCCTCCGATACAGCGGCACGACATCGCCGGTCTTGGGGTTCCGCGCAGGACGCGGTTTGCGCATTTTGGTATAAAAGGTACCAAACCCGCGGATCTCGATGCTTTTCTGCTGTTCCAGAAATTTCGAAATGGTTTCGAGAAGCTCCTCGACTACGATCTTGGTATCAGACTGGGTAAGCCCGGTCTGCTTGGCGACATCGGCGATCAGATCATGTTTTGTCGTGTTCAAGCGATATCCTCCTTGGACGAACTTGAATTCAATTAAAATATCCGATAAAGAGAAAAAAAAGTCAAGTCATAAAAATGATGACCGGGTTTTTTTTTCCGCGTACGAAATCCCTCATGCGGTGAGCCGTCCCCGCTTCGCCTGTCGCACGCGAAACAGCCGCGGATCAACAAACGCGCGCTGGATGAACAATCTGTTCCCCGTACGGGCACCATATTGGGGAATAAGCGAGAAACAACGTTTGAATTTTTTTTCAAAGGATCTCATCGACAACGCCTTTCGCACAGCATCGCGATTGCGGACCAGCGCCAAGGTAGGAAACCGGTCCGGCGTCATGCAACGGCCGGGCCACCCAGGGTGCCGCCGGTCGAGAAGCGAACGCCACGCCGAGCGCATGGCAGCCGAGGAAAGGATTTTCGTAAGCAGGTAAATCTGGTCCGCGTCATCAAGAAGGGCGAAGTCAATGTATTCCTGGTCGATCAACCGTGACGCGTTTCTTAAAAAAACCTCCCGCACGGTTTTTTGCCGCAGGTATCCCCTCGCGATTGCGGCATATTTTCTCTTGAGACGCGCCGTATCCACCCATGCCCGCGGAACCGGCAACTGTTCATAGAGCAGGCTGTTCCGTATGCCCGCGCCATACGAAAATCCTATCGGACGACGGCCGACAACCGGCAGGTTCGATAGAAACGGTTCGTACAGATAGTAGCCGAAGCTTTCGGCAATCGACGTGGACAGCACGGCGTCGGACACCGAATACATACATGAAACAGGATCGATTCCTGATACTGCGTCCCGACCGAATGCCTGTGCAATGACCCGCTGCGCATCAGTAATGACCGGCAGAGAGAACCGTGTAACAAGCCGCTTAATGGTATCGTGCAGCATTCGGTCCGAGCGGGACGATCCCGACGTCCCGAGAAGCAGTCCGGCATCATACACGAGACAGGCGACCGCAATCGCTTCAACAGGATTTTTACGGGCAATGGTCCTCGCCGGATACGCGAAAAGCGGCCTGCTTGGATCAAGCGATATGCACTGCTTCCTGCAATAGCGAGAGAGCCGGTTTCGTGTCTGTTCCTTCTCCTCTGCCGATAACCGCGCTCCCTGCTGAACCACCGGATTATGCAGAAATGAAGCCGCGAATCCGCACTGTTGAAAAAGACGCCGCAGCGACGCGTTTACCGTCACATGATGCACTGCCCCGCCTTTCAAGAAACAATCAGCGCCTATTTTGATCCCCTTCATTTCAAGCCGCTGTGCGGCTTTCAACTGTTCAACCCTCCCCTCTTCGGCGCAATCGTGGACAATGGAAAAAAACCGGTACTGGTCCGCGCGATCCCGGAACTGACGTGCCAGTGCGGCAAAAGCCGAAACCAGCGCCGCGTTCTTCATCAACGTCATGTTATGGGCGGCCAGCACGACCGGTTTTTTCATTTCCGGCGAGGAAAGCAGCGCCAGGAGTTGTTCAAGTATCCGTTTCTTTGCCCCGTTAAAAGCGCGGACAGAGGCGAACTCAGCGTACCCGGCATCAGGAACCGTTACCAGTGACCTCTGCGGAAACTCGTCGAATCGTGAATCAGGATCATGCGCGCACACGAGCAGACAGGACCCGGGATCGCCTGAAAAAACCCTGCGAAACGCGCGGGCATACCAGCGCATCACCTGGGTGACGCCGCACGGGCGGTCGTGGTAATGAAGCTGGAGCAGGGTACGGGGACTTTCTCGCATGCCGGCACACCCCTTCCCTTCACCCTTGTTCCGGTTTCCGGAACCGAGGATGAAACGTCCGGTGCACCTCCCTGAGGTATTCCCGGTCGACATGGGTGTAGATCTCCGTGGTCACGATACTGGCATGCCCGAGCATCTCCTGGACCGTTCGCAGGTCGGCGCCGCCCTCAAGCAGGTGCGTGGCGAACGAGTGGCGGAACGTATGGGGCGACACTTTTTTCTTCAATCCCGAGCGCCGCACATAATGCCTGATGATTTTCCATATTCCCATGCGCGTAAACGCGGTCCCGCGGTAATTGAGAAACACGGTGCTGTCGGTCCGCTGCCGCGTGTAAAACGGTCGCTCGGTCTCGAAATAGCGCGTGATCCAGTACAACGCGACCTCACCGATCGGAACGATGCGCTCCTTGGCGCCCTTGCCGAAAATACGCACCAGTCCTTCGTCCCACAGGATATGCTCCTGCGCAAACGACGAGAGCTCGGACACGCGCATGCCGGTGGCATAGAGTGTTTCAAGCATTGCCCGGTCGCGTACGCCGCCCCGCCTCGCCGTGTCGACCGCTTCGAGCAGCTTTTCGATCTCCTCAACGGTCAGCACCATCGGCAAATACCTGCTCGACCGCGGGCTTTCGAGAAGCCCGGTGGGATCGTTGTCAACCGCGCCCTCGGCCGCGGCGAAAGCGAAATAGCTCCGCAGCGACGAGAGCGTGCGCTGTATCGATGCCGGCGCGAACCCCACGTCAAAAAGCGCCCGGACATACGCTGCGAGATGTTCCGGTGTCACACTGTTCAGGCCGTCAATGCCCTGCTGATGAAGATATGCTCCCAGCCGCGTCAGATCGAACCGGTATGACTCGACCGTATTGTCGGAAAGAGCACGCTCAAGTTTTAAAAAGGAGACGAACTCGTCAACGAGGGGAATTTTTTCCATGGTTGTTACATATAATATAATAACGCGGAAGCGTGCAGGTGGACAAGCCCTGAACCGGTCCCGTCGCCGTTTTGCCGGCATGGACCGGTTAGTTGCGTTTTTTCATATCGCATCGAAAACAGACGTGCGCTATGGAAAAAGTATATTCATCATGTCGCTTCCCTGAAATACCGGTGTGATAAGAAGCTGATTCTCCGCACAGGCAACATAGCGTACATGAACACGAATGATAAAAAAATGACGGCGCATAAACAGCGCTATTTCGTTGCGTGCGCGGCAGCATCGCTGGTATTAATAGTCATCGCGTCTTGGTTTAGTTTCGGTTTTTACGGGTATGATGAGCATTTTCAAATGTTGGAACCGGTGAGCGTCAAACTGGGATGGAGTTCGTTCGATCAGCTACCGTGGGATTTCCAGCAGCATGACCGGCAATGGTTTCAACCTTTTTTTTATTATATCATCGCCAGGCTGGCGCTGTGGTTCGGGATTGAGAATCCGCTTGCATTGAATTTCATATTCAAACTCGCAACCGGATTATTTGGCTGGACGGCACTGGTGGTATTGGCAAGGTATTGCTTTCGATGGATCGACACCGAACGATCATACTCCATATTGGTTGCGACGACATTCCTCAGCTGGTTCATTCCGTTCATTCTAGTCAGAACATCATCCGAGACGTTTTCCGGGACATTATTCATGCTGGGAATGGTCACGCTGCTGTGGTGGAGCGATCGATTGCCGGCATTCCGTAATTTGTGCATGTCGGCAGGATGGGGCCTTTTCGCGGGGTTACTGCTGGGATGCGCGTTCATGGCGCGTTATCAAGTGATGGTGATGGTTGCCGGGCTGTTTTCCTGGGTAATCGTTTTTAAAAAAGAAAAAATCAGGATTTCTGTCATCGCCGCAGCGGGATTTCTCATTGCATTGGTTCTCGGCATAGCTATTGACAAATGGGGATATGGGGCCTGGGTCAATGTCCCTTGGAACTATTTCAAGGCGCAGATCATCTATGGTGTCGCATCGGGATTCGGAACGGATCCATTCTATGGGTATCTATACCTATTGCCCGGCAATCCGTTTTTTGTGCTTGTTGCGGTCATCATGGTTGCATGCATAACCTTCTGGATTAAGCGACCTGCGCACATCATAACATGGGTGACCCTGCCTTTTTTCCTGGTGCATTGTTTCATCAGCCACAAGGAGCCGCGATTCATGTGGCCGCTGGCAGTATACGCGGGACTGTATTGCGCCGTTGCCTTTGGTCCGGCTTCGTGGATCTGGAGCAGAAGGATGGCTCCGGTGAGAGTGCCGATCTATGCGCTGAATGCCGTCGCCCTGCTGCTGTTGTGTCTGATACCGATCAACCCTGATATGCAAATGCAGCGATTCATCAAAACGCACTGGCCTTCCGAGTTTGCCTGCCTCACCATCAATTATGATCCGTTTAGAATTCACTCCATGACAGCTTCGTTCTTTCGGCCGACACGGTATTCGATCACGACCGTCAGCGATTATGATTCGCTGGAAAAACAGTGCTCACGTCTTGATCGTCCGATCTACTTTTCAGCCTATCATAAAGAATTTCCTGCACAGGCTTCCGCGCTATCATCGCGCGTGCATGTCGTGCATGCTTCAATTTCCATTAAACGGCGGATATATATGGTTACAGCCCGCTGGTTTCCATCAATTGCGGCGATGCTGGATTCCCGGCCGTGGGATGGATCGATCCGGTATCTGTACCGGATAGATCCACCACTACTCCCCCACAAACGGATTGCTCTTTCTCTCCCTGCCGATGGTCGTTCTTCCGCCGTGTCCCGGACAGACGGCCGTTCCATCAGGCAGCGTTAAAAGCTTCGTTTTAATCGAAGCGATGAGTTCCGGCCCGTTCCCACCGGGCAGGTCGCTCCTGCCGATGGACCCGGCAAACAGCGAGTCGCCGCAGAAACAGCAGGTATCGATAATGAACGCGCACCCGCCGGGCGTATGGCCCGGAACATGACGCACGTCAATTGAAAAACCGTTGATGGTAACCCTGCCTTCCTCAATCGGCCCGGTCGTGATGTCGAGCGAAAATTCATCGCCGAACCATGCCGACCCGTTGAGCTGCGCGTTGGCGAGATAGGGCGCTTCGAGAGGATGAATGTACACCGGGACCGGGCCCAAGGAGTCGTGGATCTCCGGGACCCCGGTAATATGGTCGAAATGGGAATGGGTCAGGAGTATGGCCTCGCACGACCACGCTTCTTTTCTGATTTTCTGTACGATCTCTTCGCAGCCGAACGCGGGATCAATTACCATACAGCTGTTTCCACCATTGTCGACCAGCCACGTATTGGTCTCGATAGGGCCGGTGGTAAATCGATGAACGGTTATCATGGCGTACCCGTACGGTTGAAGGTTATTCCTGATCAGGGGAATAAAGCGGTTCCTCGAACGCACCTGCAAAAATTACTTCAGGCTCAAGCAGAATGCCGCTCATGGCATACGCTTTTTTCTGGATTGCAACGATCAGGTGCCGCACCTGGGCAGCGGTGCCGTTGCCGTGGTTTACGATGAAATTCGCATGCTTTTCCGACACCGACACGTTGCCGTAGCGCATGCCCTTGAGCCCCGCTTTCTCAATGAGCGCACCTGCGTAGGTGCCTTGCGGCCGCTTGAACACGCTCCCGCAGTTTGGCAGGTCCAGGGGCTGTTTGTCGCGCCGTTTTCCAAGGATATCGTTCCTTCGCGCGAGCAGCTCGTCCCTTTTGGCCTCACGGAACCTGAAACTCGCCGAGAGGACGATCGCCTCTTTTCCCTTGAGCGCGCTGGCCCGGTATCCCATGTCAAGCTCCTGCGCCGGGACGTTCTTCACTGCCATGTCGCGCGTGTCCAGATACGCTGCGGAAACGAGCGTGTCGGCGATTTCCGCGGAATAGGCGCCCGCGTTCATGATCACAGCCCCGGCGACCGTGCCCGGAATCCCGCTGAGATATTCGAGTCCTGCCTGTCCCCGGTCAATCGATTCCCTGACCAGCCGGTCAAGCGGGACGCCGGCCTGCGCAGTCGCGCCGCGGCCGTCCCACTCGACGGCCTGCAGTCCTGCGGAGGTGTTCATGACCAGGCCCGGCCACCCCTGGTCGCTGACCAGCAGGTTCGAGCCTTTTCCAAGGACAAGCAGCGGCAGCGACTGCCCGCGAGCGAAACGGACCGCCTCCATGACCTCGTCCGCGTCACGGGGCGCGGCATACCACTTAGCAGGACCGCCTATCCGAAATGTCGTCTTGTCATGAAGAGGGACGTCTGGCTGGAGGTCAATCATTTCTTGTCTGGTCGGCATACAGCCGGTAGAGTCCGCGTTCCTTGAAAAAACTGACAACAAAAGGGTCAAGACGGCCCGCCTCCACTTCTTTCTCAAGGATCGCCATTGCCCGCTCCGGCGCCATCCTCGGTTTATAGGGCCGGTCCTGGGCCACCAGGGCCTCGTATATGTCGACCACGGCGAGGATCCTGCTTTCGAGGCTGATGGCTTCACCTTTAAGACCGTGCGGATACCCGGACCCGTCCATCTTCTCGTGGTGGGTCGCCGCAATGACCGGGATCTTCTCCAACTGCCGTGTCCACGGGATCTTTGAAAGAATCCGGTACGTGGAAAGCGCATGCGAATTGATGATCTCGCGCTCTTCCGGGGTCAGGGTTCCCGCGCGCACGGTCAGAGAACAAAACTCGGGAATGCTTAGGAATTTAACTTTTTTACCTTCAGCGGTGTGGTAAAACTTTTCCCTGAGGGCGGCAAGACGTGCAACGTCCTCGTCCTGCAGCCTTCCCGCAATGTTGATCCGTTTGAGGAACTCCCGGTTCTCCTCGATCTCCTGGTTCGACTGCCAAGAAACGGAACCTCGATCGTACCGCGCCGCGAGCGCGATATAATCCAGTCGCAGCATGACCAGCGCGAACTCGTTTTCGGTCAGCCGGCTCTCCTTCTGCAGCACGCGTTCCGGCACGCCGATCTTGCCGATGTCATGCAGCAGCGCCGCGAACTGGAACTGCCGTTTCCGTTCAGGCGAGGCGGCAATGACCGAAAACGGGTTCTTCGGGTCCCCGGCCGCCGCATCGGCAAACGCCATGGCATATCCCATGACCCGCTTCGAATGTCCCGAGGTGACGCGGTCCCTTTCGTCAATTGCAGCGATGGAGGCACCCAAAAACCCCTCGAACAACTCGCGGATATTTTCATAGAGTTGCGCCCGCTCTATGGAGACCGCGGCCTGTGACCCGACCGACTCGATGAACTCAAGGTCCGCAAGGCTGAACGACGTCACGGCCGCCTCGCACGCCTTTTCGGAGGTGATTTTGGCTGACCGCGACTTCTTTTTGTTCATGAGCTGCAGCACGCCGACCACTTCGGCGTCCTTGTTCTTGAGCGGCAGCGTGAGCATGGATTTGACCAGGTAGCCAAATTTTTTCTGGATGTCCCTGCCGGGCCGGTACGGCAGGGACACATCAATGGCGTTGACGTCATCGATCTTGAGCGGCCTGCCCGTGCTTGCCACGTATCCGGCGATCGACTCCTTGTCAATCGGCAGCTGGAATTCCATGTTTTTCCTGGTGATTTCAACCGAATCGTTCTGGGTCACCTTGAACCGGAGCACGTCAAGAAACGCGCCGCCCGGACCGGTCCGTTCACGTATGTACACGCTCCCGGCGTCCGCGCCGGTGATGTCGCGACTGATAAGCAGTATCACCTCAAGCAGCCGGTTCAGATCGTTTTCCCGCGAAAGCGCGGTGCCCACTTCCACCAGAAGGTTTTTCTGCTTCTGGGTCTTGATCAATTCGCCGATCAGCTCGCCGTTACGCGAAAGTATCTGACCGTTTTTCACTATGGTCTGCAGCATGGACCAGACCACGGGCGGGGCAAGCGGCGAAATAAACACGCCGGTGACCTGCATCGCATTCAGAAACTGCGGGATGTTCCCGCCTTGCACCAGTTGAAAGAGCGAGACCGGGGCGGCGCCGCGATGGTTGAGGGCCCCGTCATAGGCGCGCATCAGCTCCTGCTCGGTACAGGGCAGAAAGGAGATAATCCCGGCCATTTTAATACCGACATTAATGCCCGAGGCGTGCTGAATACCTTCCTGTTTGATGATCTCGCATCCGAGGCCCATCCCGATGGAACGCAGCAGGGCAAGGTCATTTGCCGAAGGAGTGCCCAGAACTAGTATGGAAGGATTCATGACATGCGCGCCTGCTGGTATACGCTTTCCCGACAGTACTTTATTGTACTGGTTTGGCGCAGAATCTTCAAGGCAATAGATTAATCTTGAGAGGCTGCTGCAGGTGATAATGAATAAATATGGATAGTAATGGGCGTTCCCCCACCCGTGTAGCGGGGTGGGGTCGGTTCTTCTCCGGGCTACCTTATTCGGAAGGATTCTGCTCACGCAGCGGTAATTTATAACAACAGAAGCCTTTGATCATTTTCCCATTATCTCAAGCATTACAACAGGTTGCGTCCTGATTTCACAAAGGAATTCAAGGGGGGAAAGCCCATTTTTTTTCATCAAACGATACGTCTGAATGCCCCCTGAACAGGTAAAAAAGACTATTAAGTTTCTCTTCCATAATTATATGATTAAAAGGAAGAGCCGGGTACTAAACCACCTGCGAAGAGGTACTTGTACGAGCAACACAACTAAAAGGTACTGCAATTTGCACAAAATTGCAGAGGGCGGAACGGGCGCTGTGTATTACGGCACCGAACGTTCTCGAAATCGCAAAGTTGTTCTTAAAAAGAGGTTCTACGAACAGCTCGCCCATCCTTTTAACTTTAAAAGATTTGATGATGAAGCGGCTATTCTGACGTCGCTCTATCACGATTCGATAATTCGTACCTATGATTATGGAGAATCGGAAGAATCTCTGTACATTGCGATGGAGTATGTCGATGGGCCGGATCTTGAGAAGCTGTTGTCGTGGCCGGGTTTTCATCGCGATATCGGCCTGATGGTTGGTTTTCAGGCGCTGCAAGGGCTTCATTTCGCGCATGGCAAGGATATCACGCATTGTGATATCAAGCCTTCAAATATCCTTATTTCGCAAAACGGAAAGGTGAAATTGTCCGACTTCGGCCTGTCCCAGTCAAAGGTGTTTTCGACTCATCTGGAAGATATGAAACACGATTTGACGGCAGCGCTTTTTATGCCTCCGGAGCAGGCAAAGATGGTCTTAGCACAGTCCGGCATTGAGCATGATGCATGGGCGGAAATCGCTTCTATGGTGTTTACCGATATGTCATCGGAACGGAATAAGGGTATTCAGTGCGACATTTGGTCGGTCGGCGTTCTTCTGTATCGAATATGCGGTGGAACCTATCCTTTTTCCGGCGAGGATCTTGCCGGAATTCTCAATTCAATTATCGGAAAAAAGGAAAAAAACATCCAGGAGCTGGCTCCCGATCTGCCGCAGTATCTTGCTCAGGCCATTTCCGCATGTCTGGAAAAAGAGGCGTATAAAAGGCCTATTTCACTTGCACCTCTTCTCGCGGCGCTTCAAAGATATTTTTCCAGAATGAGCGTGGGAGCAAGCGAAATGGCGATCCAATACTATATCAGCGCCTATATTCACCCGAATGTAATGGATGATAATGGGCATCATGATCCTCGGGCGGAGAAAAAGATCGAGCCATCAGGCAGCAATCGCCGGTTTACACACGTTCAAAAGGAAGATGAATTGTTCGCAATACCCGTTGGTGAACGGGACGATGCAGTATCGTTCGAACGACAGGCGCCGGACAAGCTACCTGTTCCAGGCCGGGAAAAACAGGAACGAGCTGCTGCCGGACCCAAGTCATCGCATCATTTAAAGCTGCTGTTGGCGGGGATTATTATTGTGTCGATTGTTGTTATAGGTATGCTCTGTTTCTGGCTTGTGCACCACAATACCGGTACTGCAGATTGGATAGAGAATGCTCCATTGACTGCGGCAGATATCCTCCCTGAGCGGGAAGACGCATATATGTTGGCAAAAGATAATATGACCGAGCAAACAGGAACGATCGACCAGGGTTCCCGACAATACTCAAAAAGAGGTACAACCGGAATCACGGCACGACACGGCAGCGTATCTGAAGACCACAACGCGCAGGCAAAATCGATCGCTGTTGGCAAAAAAACGATTACCACACAACCGTCGGATAAAAGCGCTGACACTGATAACGGTATTCTTAAACTGACAATACAGCCGGCCGATGCAAGGGTTTTTATTGACGGGAAAGAGGCATCGTACGCGGAATTGGCAACAGGCGCCTCCGTAAACGCCGGCACGTACGGGGTAGTGGCGCATCATCCCGAGTATGAATCTTACCATGGCAAGGTACGGGTTGATGCTGAAAAAACCGAGCAAGTTTCCATTGTGCTCTCGCCACGTACAAAAGAAAAGGGGCAGCTCCATGTCTATTCCTATCCATGGGCCGAAATCTACATCGACGGGATTCATATGGGAACGGCGCCGACGCCTTCACCGATTTCCCTAACCGTTGGTGAACATACCGCCCTGCTCAAACGCGATGGTTATCAGCTATATAAGGAGAGCGTTCAAATAATAGAAAACGAGGTGACGCGCTTGCAGATCACCCTGAATAAAGCCGATTCACCATGATCGTATCTTTTAAGCGATAGGGGAAATGCCTGCCGGGAGTAATCGTTAACCAGTGAAAATGTCAATTCCCGAAAAAAAGCCTCACCTTACGCACAGTATGCGTATTGTGAGGCTTTTAGTATGGCGGGCTGGACGAGACTCGAACTCGCGACCTCTGGCTTGACAGGCCAGCGTTCTAACCGGCTGAACTACCAGCCCGGCATATGTTCTGATTCCGATCAATCCCAGCACAGCTGGATAAGGTACTGTAGCTCGCAAAACCTGCGCTTCCAGCGTATTTTTTCCTCACACAGTACCTAATGGGCGTTGTAGGATTCGAACCTACGACCACCTGCTTGTAAGGCAGGTACTCTATACCAGCTGAGCTAAACGCCCTATTTTTTCTGCTGCTCTTTGTTGCGGGAAGCGTCCCTGCTCCCTGCCATGATCGCATACGGAATGAGCACGCAGTATACGGCGACCAGCACTATCGGCGCAATGGTCTTTGAGAGCGGATTGTCGACCGGGCCCTGGCCCAGGAGAATATATCCCACGATCAGAAGCGCCAGACAGACGCCGAACAGCTTGATGTTTTTTGCGGTAAAGATTGAGCCGTGCATTACGAATCCTCGAAAAAGAGTTAAAAATTAGATCACGTCAGATTTAATTGTCAACATAAACCTCATTGCCACTGCAGTGGAGACGAGGGTCAGAGTTCCAGTTTTGACGCCAGTTCCCTGCGTTGTTCCTCGTTTTCAGCGTGAATCAGGTCGTGCAGGCGCTGGCTCGTGGCGCTGATCGCGCAATTGAAAAGCCCGGAAAGGTTCTGAAGCTCGTCCCCTTTGCGCAGTTTTATCTGATCGGTGTACTTTCCTTCGATCAGATTATGGCACACGCATTCGAACCGGTACACCGGGCCGGCGATCTTGTGCGAAAAGAATACGGTCATAAACACGATCTGGATGATCACGATAAACAGGCCGGCGCCGAACACCCAGAGCAGCGTTACGAGCATTTTCTGTTTTACCTTCTTGTTCTGCGAAAAGGTCTTTATATAGACGGCTATGTCATCGACAATGGCCTGATACCGGTCAATCGAAGGTTCAGTCTGGTCCTGCATCTGCAGTGTCATGGTCGTCTCGATGTCCTGGCGCACGATCCGGTTCGTGGCATCGATCACCGTGATCGCTGCAAAATAGAGCGTGAACAGCATGAACCCGAGCATGATGATCATGGGCACGAAAAATGTCAGCATGTACCGCCCCTGGAATTTCCGGTCGATAAAATAGTGCTTTCGATGAAATTGCGTTGTTTTCGGCGACATCCTTTCCCCCCGTGATTGTTTAAGATGCTTCCCCGATCGAACCTGCCGTCAGTACCCGTCGGCATACGGCCCGGCGCTTACTGGGAAGGATAGGTTATCCGAGAATGAAACATGCCCTGCAACACCGGCATGAAACCTTCAACGATACCGTCAAGGTCCCGAAGCGTAAGGTTGCACTGGTCGAGCTGGCCGTCCATGAACTTGTTCC
Source organism: Chitinispirillaceae bacterium (assembly GCA_016932075.1). The sequence goes on from JAFGDP010000107.1 coordinate 48,001, forward strand.
GGATAATTTTTTTCACCAGCTCCCGCAGCATCTTCGGAGAGCTGGTGCCCAGGCTCCGCGACGCAGCTTCCACCGAATCGGCAAGCATGATGATGGCGGTCTCCCTCGTCTGCGGCGGCGGGCCGGGATACCGGAAATCCTGTTCCTGAACCTGCTTGTGCGGGTCCTGCTCCAGCGCCTTCTCGTAAAAGAACGAAACCCAGCTCGTACCGTGGTGCTGGGCGATCACATCCTGAATCACTGCCGGCAGTTTATAGGTGCGCGCCAGCTCCACCCCCTCCTTGACATGAGAAAGTATTATGAGCGCGCTCATGCTCGGCGCAAGCCTGTTGTGCCGGTTTTTATCTGGGCCGAGCGCGTTTTCAACGAAATAATCGGCCTTCTCGATTTTACCGATATCGTGATAGTAGGAAGCAACGCGCGCCAGGAGCGGGTTCGCACCGATCCGCTCGGCGGCCGACTCGGCCAGGTTACCCACCAGCACGCTATGATTATACGTTCCCGCCGCCTCAATCGACAACCGTTTGAGCACGGGATGGTTCATATCGGACAGCTCAATCAGTTTCATGTTGGTCGTTACGTCGAACAGGTACTCAAGCAGCGGCGTAATGGTCATGGCAAAAAACAGCGAGAGCCCGACGTTGACCACTGCCAGGCCGAAATTCTGGAAAATCCCCACCATGCTCAGCTTGAAGCTGTACAGGTGCCAGAGCATGATGCACAGGAACTGCACCGCCAGCACCGGCGGTATGATCTTGAAATACTCCCAGCGGTACCGGATATTGCGCGCGGCAAGTCCCGCGGCCAGCCCGCCAAGCAGAACGTACAGGAAAAGGTAATGATTGAAATTGAGCGCAATGCTGAAAAAAATACTCACGAACAGTATCAACGCAATCGAGAGCTCCTGTCCGAACAGTATCGCGGCAAGCACGGCGCCCGCCGCTGTCGGAATAAAATATTCCGGCTGATGCAGCGGCAGTTCAGCGCTTCCCTCAAACAGCTTGGGCTGCAGAATGAGCGAAAGGCGGATCACCAGGAGCTGAAACAGCAGCACCGTGGCATAGGCGGCAAGGTGCTTTTTATTTTTAACAAGCTGCGGGTGAAAAGTTTTGAGGTAGATCGCAACGACCAGCAGCAGCAACAGAATGAATACCAGTTTTGCCGCGTTACCCGACACTATTTTCTGGCGTTCCTTGACCCGCTCCATCTTCTCCATGGCAATATGCAGCGACCTGAGTTTCTGCAGGATCCCCGGCGTGACCTCCTGGTGCTTGCGCACGATCTCCGTGTCCTTGAGCACTTTGCCGCTGGTGGCCAGCACGTCGGCCGCCGCCTCCCGTTTTCGCCTCGCCGTCTCTGTCTCAGACAGGGAAAGGTTCGGATGCACGAACGCGGCGAGGAGTTCGTACACCGCATTCAGCGTTTCAGTAGAAAACCTCCGCTCCTGCCGATAATGGTGAATGACCTCTTCAAACGCCATTTCGCGAACCCGCAGTTCATCGACCGGGACCATATATTCGGCGCTGTCGCGGCGCAGAAAAACATACTGCCGGTTATAGAGGTGGTAATGACCGAATGACGCATTATAGCGAAGCCGCAGCTCGTACAGCCGCTCCTTTGAAGAGACGATCGGCGCAGCAAGAATGCCCTTATCAATCAGCGAATCGGCCGTGTAGACGATCTGGTCGACCAGCTCCGGCCTTTTCAGAAAAAGCCGAAGGGTGGTCTCTGAAAACTGGCGCGCCAGTTCCTGGTGTATCTCCCTGCCCGTGGGATCTCCCTGACGTTTGGGCGTCAGCAGGGCGATCTTCTGCCGTAAAAGCCTCAAGGAAGAGAACATCTGGCGGGAACGGAATGAATCGTAGTCGAGCACCAGAAGCACCTTTTCCGTTGCTTTCCGGCGTTCCCGGTCAATTTCCTCCGGCGATTTGAGCACATCAAAGGTGAACGGCGCAATAATGGTCTCTTTGGACGCCTCGCCCACCTGCGGCAGATCGATGCTCTCGATCGAAACGCTGTAAGGAAACAGTGCAATCACCGCACACATGACGCCGACAAGGACAAGAACAGAGGGGGTAAGATACCGGGGAAGCCGCATAAAACGCAGGCGGCTCCGGCGCCAGAATCGCGCCTGAACGCCCTTTTTGCGCTCTTGTTGTTTGGTTGTATTCATGCGGAACGCACGTCCAATGAAAAGACGCTTATTATCGCGGGATTTCCAGGGTCCAGCCAGGCAGCACAAAATCCTGAGGCTTCCTGATAATCCCTTCAGGAGCGCTCTTCAGATACCGCTGGAAGGCCCGATCAATACGAGGCCTGTTCGCACGGTATATTCTCGGCCATTGGAACTTGTCATTGTATACTTCCGAAGCGATATCCCACAAGGTCCGCGCCGTGCCGCTCCCGCCGACCGTATAGGTTGAATATGATACGGCCGCCGTCTGCCGGGACCTGTTGAGCGCCAGATCAATCTGCGCCCGTATCTGCGAAAGCACCGCCTCGACCTCATTGACTCTCGCCGCAACCCGGTACAGGAGGCAGACCCGTTTCTGCCTGAGCGCGTTGAACCGGGATTCATACCGATCAATCTGCGCCCTGCGGCCGAGCAGTTCTTCATCGGAAAGCACCACCTGCTCCCTGAATATGCTTAAAAGCGATGCCAACTCGGACTCGGCATCGATCACGTCCTGTTCGGTAACACCGAGTATGGCATACATTTCCCTTCTGACCTCGGCTGTCCGCTGCATGACCCGCGCTAAGTGCTGCTTCAGGTTCTCAATGGCCGCCTGCTCCTGCGCAATTCCTTCGCGGGCGCTTTTCTCCCGCGCAATGAGCCCGTTCAGTTCGGTCAGGTAGTCGTCATAGGTCATCTCCCGGTCCTGCGGATACGCAAAAATGACGATCCCCAAAGCGAGCATGACTACTACGCTCAAGGTTTTCATAGGGAAATCACCGCGGCGTGAAAGGGAATACTATTCGTTGACCTTGTTTTGAAGATCGTCGCGTTCCTGTTCGCTGGAATTCAGTTCAGACTGCTTGTTCTGGAGTTCCTGCTCGAGTTTCATGCGTTCTTGCCGGAGCTCAGACAGCTTCCGTTCGGCGCTTTCTGCGGAGGCGCGCGCTTCTTCGAGTTTGGATATGTCTTCAGTGCTTGGTTTTTTGGTACAGCCGGTCATGGCGGTAAACCCCACGATCAGTAAACCGATGAAAAGAAAACGAGTTACCATCATCACTTTGTGCATGTACATCCTCCTCTGGGCAATAACGCACCGTATCATCGAACGTGCAAATATCCTGGCATAGTTATAGAATAATAGTTTTTTCATGAAGAGCAAGTCAAGAAAAATGAACAACGCAGGCAGTACGGCACCTGCAGACACGGCCTTGCGATCGCGTCAGAAAAAAAACTTCAGCCCGAGCTGCAGCAGCCGGTCATAGCTGAACCGGGGCACCCGGTCATCAGAATACTTGGAGGGATAGAGCGGAAGACGGTCCAGCGCAAAGGTCATAAACAGCATGCTTCCCTTGGCGCCCCTTCTGCAGCTGGCCTCCAGGTTCAACTCCTGCTTCAGGGCGATTCCCTCCCCTGCCGGATTGTCCGAAACATCAGTATGATACCCCAGCAGGGAAACGGTCCGTGCATTGACTATCCAGCCCGACCATTGCCAGAAACAGTACCTGAACTCAGCGGTCAGGTCGGCCACATAGGGATTAACCCCGTTGAGCTTACCCGAATGGACCAATCCGAAAAGCTCGCGGACATAGTATCCTGCCCGCACATACCATGACCACCGGTCGAAAAAGGTCCACTCCCGATTATCCAAGAGACCGGCCCAGTAGTCATATAACCGCATGTTTTTCGATCCAACGCCCAAATAGGGATTGTTGTAATAAACCGTGGGCAGCTCCTGGCGGTCGATCTGATGAAAGCAGAAATGGTCGATGCCGAACTGGAAATGCAGCGTGCCGCCACGGTATTCAAGGAGAGGGGTAATACCATACCCGATATCAATCGGGTCAAATACGATAAGGCCGGGCGTCTGTCCCATGCCGTTTTTAATCATGAAGGTCCATATCCACACTACCTTGTCCTCATAGGATAGCAGGCCGAATTCAATGTCGGCCGTATTTTCGAGAAAATAGTGTTCCTTGTAATAAATGCTTTTATAGAACGCAAAGTACCTCAGTTCAGCGTCAACATGGTATCCGGTGAGGAACTGAAACCGGGAGCATGAGGAATCTTCCATCGTTCGCGCGGGGAGTGTTGCCGGATTTAAAAGCCCTATCAGGCACAACAGGGCCCAGGTGATGTGAAACCTCACGGCATTCCTTTCTCCAAGCGGCAGACAGCGGCAAAGGGGATTATGAAAAGCAATCATAGTGAACGGTAAAAGTATCGCTACATAATTACCTTCTCCCCTCTCATTCCTTATTCTCCCTCTCCCGTTGGGAGAGGGTCGGGGTGAGGGAATCAATGAGTAATGGTTACGTTATTCCTGTCGTCTACTATAACTCCCCTTTGAAACCGGCCTTTTATTTTTCCGTATTCGCCCCACCTCACCACCCCGTCCTAGGAATTGTAAACGCCAAGCGTCTGGTCGGCAATGGTGTCCCAGGAAAACACCGTCTCCACCGCGTTCCTGCCGTTCGCCCCCATCCAGCGGCCGTGTTCGAAATTGGCGAACAGGGAACCGATGCCCCAGGCAATGGAGTCGGGGTTGGGCCAGATCTTGAACCCGGTAACGTCGTGCCATACGATCTCCGACGGCCCTCCGATCGACGTCGCAATGACCGGTTTGCCCGCGGCCCATGCCTCGAGCACCACGATCCCGAACGGCTCGTTACGGCTGGGAATCACGACGCAATCAACTGATTTGTAAAGATCGATAAGCTCCCGGCGCCCGAACACGCCGTAGAAGCGGCAGGCATGGCTTATGCCGAGCTGACGCGCCCGGTTCTCCACATGGCCGCGCATGTCGCCATCGCCGGTCAGTATGAACTTTGCCGACGGATGGCATTTCAGCACGTGCGGTACCGCCTCGATCAGCAGGTCCGGTCCCTTCTGGGAGGTCATGCGGCCCACGAACAGGGCGCAGGGGTCCATGGGACCCACCGAATATTTGGCCCGGATCGCGGCCGGATCAAGAAATCCGTTAAACTGGTCGTAAGAGATCCCGTTGTACATGACCGCGGCTTTCCAGTCCGGCACATTGTAGATCCACATGATCTCATTCTTGAGCGCGTTTGACACGGTAATGACACGATGCGCGTTGCAGGTCCCGTGGCGCTCGTGGTCCATGATCCGGTGCGACCTGCCGCCGTAGAAGTTATTGCCGCACCGGCCGTATTCGGTGGAGTGCATGGTCAGAATGCCCTTCCTGCCCCTGCCCTGTTTTGCCCATACCATCGCGTTCGAGGCCATCCAGTCATGCGCATGCACGATGTCGAAATGGCCGCCCATGTAGTCCTCGCACCCGAACAGTGAATTCACGAACGAACGGCACATGTTGTTAACGTCATCGATAAAATCGGCCGACCCATTGTAGGGGACGCGATGGTAATGAACGCCGTGGATCACGTCATACTGCCAGTCCCCGTTCCACCGCATGCGCGTGAACACATGGACCTCATGTCCCTTGCGCTGCTGCGCCGCGGCAAGCTCGGTCACATGGACCGCTACCCCTCCCACTGCAATCGAATGCAGCGCCTCCCAGGCAAAATGAGCGATTTTCATGCTGTTCCTTTCAGGACAACCCTGTGATCAGCGGCCTAAAAATCCCTTTCAAGAATCTCCTGCGCACGCTTGCAGATCTCCCTTCCGTAGTCCACCCATACGCCCTGGCCCCAGTACCGGTAACAGCTGGTCTGGCTCATGAGCAGATGAAACAGCGCGTTCCTGAACCGGTGTTCCGACGTCTTTACGCCCGGCTTGAGGGCCTTTTCATAAAACAGCGCGCTGACGCGGTCCATGGGCCCGAGCAGTTCATCGTATCCCCGCACCCAGGAAATATTATTTGTCCAGCTCCCGCCCTCCATATGAAAGCGGCCGTCCTCTTTTTTGAGCTCATCGATTGCTTTCGAGAGCCTTTCAGGACCGTCACCGGGCTGCACCCTGTCCCAGATCCGTTTCTGCAGGATCGGCTGCAGCACCGGCAGATCTTTCTCCGCGATACCCAGCGCGGACAGGTGCTCGAGGTATTCCGATACGTTCATGAGCGGCGTCTCGCTCCCCGAGCTTTCCCTGACCACCTCTTTGTACTTGTGCGGGAATTCGTTCATCATCACGCCGCCGTTCTCGCCGTCCGCGATCTGCGTTACGAGCGGCGGCACCTGCTTTCCGGCCAGCTCCCATCGTGAAAGACCCAGCGCCTCGTAATAGGGCTGCATCTGCGCCACGAGCTTGGTATCGCTCCCCTGCGTTTTGATTATCGCAATGATAGAGGATGTCTCTCCCGATGAGCTGGTGCAAACCAACCGGTGCGGGATATGCTTTTTTTCCGGTCCGGCGCCGTTTTCGGGACGCTCGACCGAATGCTCCTGCACCAGAACCCATTGAAATCCGCACTCTGTCAAGGTCTTTACATATTCATACGCGACGTCAGGATGGTTGGGAAGCGCCATCTCCGCCGGAGAAAAGCCGCGCACCCGCTCGAGCGCCTCAAGACCGAACAGCGCGGCAAAGTGCTGCTGCCACGCCAGCACATGCAGCCGGAAATCCTGCACCGGCGTGGACGGAGCGACCGCATGGCCCCACGGGCATCCCAGCCACTCCACGCAGTGACGGTACGCCGGATCATTGGTTATTCTGCCCAGGCTCTCAAAAACATCGTTGAGACCCATGTTGCGCAGGCCGTGAAGCAGCACCCCGGAATAATCAAGCATGACGCGCGGCTGCTTTCCTTCGGCCACCAGTTCGGGGATAAACTCCCCCATGCGCCTGTAGCACCAGTGAAACACCGGTGCATTGTGGTTGTCGCCGATGCCCTGGTTGTCCATCATGTGTTTGAGGTTGGAGATGATCGCGGCGGTCCTCAGGTCCGCGCCTCCGGCAGGAATGAGCGGCTGCTGCATGTGCAGCGCGATCGCGGCGGCGCTTTTGATCCTCCCGAAATCGATCCCGCCCTGCTTCCCGAACAGCCCCTTTGTGCTGCCGTTACGCATGGCTTTTTTCACCGGCTCCTCGGACCCTGAAATGTTCGGAACGCCTTCCAGATATTCCGGAATGGACGGGGACATCGTCATTCTCCCTTCCCCGCACCGTTCGCTTCGGGCACGGGATCATTGATTTTCCTCTCAACTTCCTGCAGATAATCCATGGCCAAGTTGAGATCAAGGTTGCTCTTGTCAACCCACTCCTCGCCCCAGTAAAAATTGCAGCTGGTCTGGGCGCGGAGCAGGCGCCAGTAGGCCTCATTAAGCAGATGGTCGTGTCCTGCGCAGCCGGCGCTCGAACACACCAGGCCTTTCAGCCGGTGGTAGAGCCTGCTCGTCTCCTCCACCCGCTTGAGCGTCTCCTTCTGCCTGCGCGATCCGGTCCACTGCAAAAAGCCGGCCCCGTGGTGCCAGCCCGTGTTCCAGGCGCCGGTGTTCACCTGCACCTGTCCCGATGCACCGTATTTGTCTAGATACTCGCCGATAAACGACGGCCGTATGTTGCACTCATTCTTCCTGACCCGGCTGCAATAGTCGCGATAAAAATATTCCCAGAAATTGGCCTTGGGATTGGTGTTGCGGAACCAGCCCCCGTTTTCGCCGTCAGTACAGGTGGTGACCAGAGGAGGAAAATCACACCATCTGGTCCGCTCGTTCACCTCCATGGCGAACCAGCCCCAGTCCATTCCCGCCTCCTGCGCATCCGAAAGCTCCCGGTCGCGCACCACCACGATGATTTCATCGTTGCCGTACCGCGCGTAGTGCGGACGGTACCGCACCTCTTCCCAGCGCATCGGACCGAGCGGCTCGACATGGTTGCTGTCAACCAGCACGTACCGGTATCCCATTTTGCACAGCATCGGGATCATCTCCATGCAGAACCCCATTTCAGGCGGCCAGAATCCCGAAAACTGCGGCCGCCAGAAAAGGTGCCTGCCGATCCCGAGCCAGCGCTGGCACTGTTCTTCCCAGTCATCTGCCGGAATGAGCGGTACTACCGGATGATAGTAGGCCGTTCCCAGCACCTCGAACAGCGAGGTGTTCTGTAGATACCAGAGCAGGTCGCCGCACTTTACTATGCCGTATACCCTGCCCTGAAATGCAGGATCGGAAAGGGTCTCAAGCAGCGTGCCGGAAAGCGAAATATGCACCCGCGCCACATCCTCATACCCCCAGAGCACGCGCGGCATGCGGTCCATTGCCCATAATATCTCCTTGGCCTCCCAGCGGTTGTGCTCCCACAGGAAATCAAGGTTTCCCGCAGGCTGGTGGAAATTCAGGACAAGGCTGTGATAAATCTGTTCAGGCATAAGGCCCTGTAATAATACATTGTTCGGAGGGAAAAATAAATACTACCCAGTAAAACATCAGCGTTTTGTTGTTATAATTAAAAACGGGAATTTTTATGAACATCATCAAAATACTATCATCGGTATCAATAGCACTATCAGTGTGTAGAAGACCGGTAATGCGAAATAACGATAAAGCAGATCATTTGAAAAGAAATGTTGACCGTTTTCAACGGTAACCATACGTATGCTAACGATTGTAACTGGACATGATAAATAATTTCAAATAAATAATTCTTCTCACCTATTTTTTCAACACTTCCACCGCCTCTCCCCTCTCCTTCAGCACCTTCAGGTATTTCTCCGGGTCCTTCAGAAACGTGGCATTGCACCCTGCGCAGCAGAAATAGATCCGCCTGCCCTTGTAATCCACGAAGATCTCTTTATTGATCTCGCCGCCCATGACCGGACAGGTCTTTTGCGGAACCAGGCGCGTTTTTTGTGCGTGTTTCCCGTTCGCATCATGCTGAGGTTCCGCGGTCGCTGCAGCAGGGTTCATCATGCTCGGCTTGCCGGCGAGCTGCGCCGCGGCGTCGATCTTGAACACGCCGTTCACCGCTATTTCCTCTCCCTGCTCAAGACCGTCGGTTACCACGTAAAAATCGCCGGCTGCCGGGCCAAGTTCGATTTCACGATAAGCAAAAACAGGCTGTTCGCGATGCGGCGCTTTCACAAACACCACGGAGCGTTTGCCGGTCCAGAGCAGCGCGGTTTTGGGTATGAGCAGGTTTTTCATGTTGCCCGCCACACGGGACTCGACCACGCCGCGTGCAAACATCCCGGGTTTGAGCAGGAGTCCGGGGTTGCGGATTCCGACCCGTACCTGAGCGACGCGCGTTGTAGGATCGATGAGCGGATCGATAAAGGCGACGCGGCTCGCGAACTTTTTACCGGGCAATGATTGGACCGTAAACGCTACCCTGTCGCCTTTTTTGATCCATGGAAGATCGCTCTCGTACGCCTCGAACATGACCCATATCCGCGCCAAGTCAACCACCCTAAACAGGGCGCTCCCTTCCTTGACATAATCGCCCAGGGCCACGTTGCGTTTGGTGACCGTTCCGGCAATAGGCGAAAGAATATCGAAACTGCTCCGGGGAGCGGCGCTCTGTTCGATCGCGTCGATCTGCTCCTCGGTCAGGTCCCAGAGCCTGAGCTTGGTGCGCGCCGCGTTGTACAGGTCCGGCGAAGCGGATTTGTACGTGCGCGCCTCGCGCAGCTCCCGCTGCGCGGTCACCAGCGCGGGTGAATAGATGGCGGCGAGCTTCTCCCCCTTTGCCACGTCCTGCCCGGTAAAGTTGACAAAAAGTTTTTCAATGCGTCCGCCGAACCGGGCGGTCAGCTCAGCGATATTCCGTTCGTCGGGTTTCACCCGGCCCAGAAGAGCGATCTCCTTGTCCGGGTATGATTTTTTCACCACCATGGTCTGGATGTCGGCGATCTTCATAGCCGCATCGGTCATCCGTATTTCATCGGGCGACGCGCCGGTTTCGTCATTCCCGGTCTGGTCAAGGGGAACGAGATCCATGGCGCAGATGGGACATTTACCCGGATGGTCCATTCGTATCTGGGGATGCATCGAACAGGTCCAGATGCTCTTCTTTTCCTGAGGCGTGCGCTCCACAACTGCAGATGATTGCGCGCGGTGTTCGGCAGGGCCGTGGAAAAACAGCCATCCGAAAAACAGGCCGAAGACCAGCGCCGTTCCCGCGATGACCACTTCCTGCCGCTTTGGTTTCAATTTCCATTTCATACCAATCTTCCTCCCATGGGCCGCCCGGTCAATGGCCCATTAAATGGTCAATGAACGCAATCGCCGCGCCCTTGTCGGCGCGGGCCTTTTCCAGCTCGAGCCGGTGGCCCAACAGCTTCCGTTCCATGCGGAGCAGTTCGGCAAAGTCAGCGCCGCTGGTTTCGTAATTGGCGCGCAGCATGTTCAGGGCTTTTTGGGCCCGGATCACCTGTTCACCATGCAATCGTATGCGGCGAGCGGCGTCCCGGTACTCCTTGTCGGTTTTTGCAAAGGCCGCTTCGAGCAGGTTGATCCTGTCGCGCTTTTCATTATTTGCCGATTGCCGCAGCAGCGCCGCCTCCTTGACCATGGCCCGGTATTTGGTACGGTAGAGCGGCAGTGAAATGCTGATCATGGGAAACATGATCGCATCGTTTCCGGATTCCCCGGAAGCAGCCATGGAACCTGAGCTTTTACCGACAATGACGTAATCCATACCGAGCATAAGGTTCGGCAGGCCTGATTTTTTCGCGGCTTTTGCCTGTTTTTCATACGATGATTCCGTCAAATCCAGGCGGAGTATCCGGTGATTGTTTGACCTGATACTGTCCAGCATCGCGCTGCGACCAAGGGTATGGTCGGCAATGAAAAGAGAATCAGGTATTGCAACGGCACGATCCGTGTCTGCGTTACACAGGTTATTAAACGTGACCGTAAGCGCGGCACGATGATCATCGAGAAGCGCGCGCTGATTCTCCAGGTCCGCTATCTCCATCTCAACCCTGAGCACGTCAACCGATGATGCCAGACCCGCCTCCACCTTGATAAGGGCGAGCTTTCTGAAGGTGCCCAGCAGGGTGATGTTCTCCTGGGTTATGCCGGTCGCCTTTCGCGTGAAATAAAGGGCATAGTAGGCCGCTTTGACGTCAAAGAACAAACGGGATTTCGCTTCCTCGAACGTTTCATACTTCGCTTTCGCCATTGCCGCAGCAGCGTCCTTTTTGGAACCGAGCGTGCCGAACCACGGAAACATCTGCGACACTGAAAAACGCGCCTGTTGCGGACCCACGCGGGTTTCAACGGGTCGGATAAAATACCCGAAGGTCACCTGCGGGTCCGGAAGCGCCCCCACCTGAGGAACCTTTTCAAGCGCGGCCAGGTACTCGTTGAACCGGGCCTTGAGACCGGGATTGTTTTCGGCGGCCGTGGCGAGATACCCGTCGAGCCGGTCGCCCGCTGCCAGTGATACCATGCCCGCGCACACGGCAAGGAAAAAAACGCTGTTTATGCTCCGTGGATTGTTCATGCTTCCGGTCCTTTCGAATCGGTCCGCGCGACTAGGCGCTCGCGCCACATGCTGTACAGCACCGGGACAACGAAGATACTCATGATCTGCAGGATCATACCGCCGAACAGCGGTATGGCCATGGGAACCATGATATCGGCCCCCTTGCCCGTGGAGGTCAGCACCGGTATGAGCGCGATGATCGCCGTGGCAGTGGTCATCATGGCGGGACGAACGCGTTTCATCCCTGCCTGTACCACTGACGCGCGCACCGCGGCCGCCGTGGACGGCCTGTCTTTTTCAAACGTCTGATTGAGATAGGTCCCCATAATGACGCCGTTGTCAATGGCAATGCCGAACAGGGCGATGAATCCCACCCAGACCGCAACGCTCAGGTTGATGACGTGCATGCCGAACAGGTCGCGCATGTTCACGCCGGCAATCGCGAAATTCATGAACCACTCCTGGCCGTATAGCCAGAGCATCACGAATCCGCCGGCAAACGCGACGAATATACCGGAAAATATCATGCCCGAAACGGTCAGCGAACGGAACTGAAAGTACAGGATCAGGAAAATGACAAGAAGCGTAAGCGGTATCACGATTGAAAGACGCTGTGCCGCGCGCTCCTGGTTTTCGTAATTGCCCGTGAATTTGTAATGCACCCCCGCGGGCAGGACAAGCGATCCTTCCTGAATGCCGCGTTCCAGAAACTCCTGCGCGTCCGCCACCACGCCGCCCTCGGAATAGCCCGGCTGTTTGTCAAAGATCACGTATCCGACAAGAAACGTGTCCTCGCTTTTTATCATCTGTGGTCCGCGCGTGTAGGCGATCTGCGCAAGCTCGGCCAGGGGGACCTGCACGCCCGAGGCCGTGGGCACCAGCACCTTTTTAAGGTCCTCGGGATTGTCGCGCAGCTCCCGTGCGTAGCGCACGCGTATCGGAAAACGCTCCCTGCCTTCCACGGTCGAGGCGAGCTTCATGCCGCCGATGGCACTGCTGATCAGGGTCTGCATATCGGCAATGGTCAGACCGTAGCGCGCAATCGCGGTGCGGTCGATCCGTATTTCAAGGTACGGTTTGCCCACCACGCGGTCGGCAAAAACCGACGACGGCTCCACGCCCGGGACTTTTTTCAAAAGCCGTTCCAGGGCATGCCCGGTTTTCTCAATGGTACGCAGGTCCGGCCCGAAGACTTTTATGCCCATGGGCGCGCGCATGCCGGTCTGCAGCATGACCAGGCGCGTTTGAATGGGCTGCAGTTTGGGCGCCGAGGTCAGGCCCGGAATGCTTGACTGCTTGACAATTTCCTGCCAGATGTCGTCTGGGGACGCGATATGATCGCGCCACTGGCGGAAATAGGAGCCGCCCTTGTCCGGGACCAGAAGCCCGGGGTCTATCTCCCTGAAACCGTTCCCGGGATCGTACGCGGTCCCGTCCGTGAGAATGAACGCGCCGGAACGGTCGGTCCTGAACCGCAGGCGATGACCGTTTTCGTCAAGCACGTATTCGGGCTTGTAATTGACGACGTTTTCAAACATTGAAACAGGCGCGGGATCGAGCGCGGAATTGACCCGTCCCCATTTACCCACCGTGGCCTCCACTTCGGGAATCGCGTTGACGCGCATGTCGAGCAGGCGTATGACCTCGATGTTCTCCTCAATGCCTGAATGCGGCATGGTGGTCGGCATGAGCAGATACGACCCCTCGTCAAGCGCGGGCATGAACTCTTTTTCCATGCCGGGAAACGCGCGCGCCACGGCGGACCAGGCGGATGTGCTCGTTATCACCTGCGGCATGAAACCGAACATCCTGTCCGCGCCGAGCCAGATCACCGCTCCGATGACCATGAACAAGCCGGGCGCCGCGAGCGTTTTCCATTTGTTCGCAAGCGCCCATCGCAGCGCCACGTGAAAAAAGCGCACCACCGCGATAATCACACCCAAAACAAGCGCCAGAATGCCCAGGACAAAGAGAATGTTCACCGGCAAACTGTTCCGCGCGCCGAGCGGCATCCAGCCGGTTGTCA
>JAFGDP010000108.1 GCA_016932075.1 Chitinispirillaceae bacterium
CAGACCCTTGGCCAGAGCATGGAAGCGCTCGACACGGTGGATCTCGAACTTCGGGACATTTCATCGGTTACCCTAAGCGTCTCCAGAAAGACGTATGCGGCGATCAAGAAAGAGATTCAGGACTTCAGGAAACGGCTGCTCGTCATGGCACAGGAGGATGCGAACCCTGAAGTGGTATGCCTTGCAGGGTTTCAATTGATTCCGCGTTCACCAATGGGTACAGCCGCACCCGCAAAACGGGAAAAAACACCATGAGCATCATTTTCCCTCATAGAACCCTCAGATTTCTGATTGCCGCTGCTGCCATGGCTGGCATGCTTTTATGTTTGTACTGCATTGCCCCTTTGGGCGGCGGGTCTGAGGCGGGAAATGCAAAGATCATGGGCATGGTGGTTGATACGCAGGGATCTCCTGTAAGTAATGTCCTGGTTATGGTCAGGCCGTCGGATTTTAATCCGGTCAAAAACAGTGAGGTACCGACGAGCAGCATGGACACGACCGGGCCGGATGGAACATACCGGGTTTCGGTGCAGAAAGGCAGAGTCTATACGATCGAAGCTCAGGTTCCGATCCAATGCACACGCGCTCTTGTCGCCCACGTAACAGTGCAGGAATCTGAAATGACGGCGCCCTCATGTACGTTGAAGGCGACCGGCACGATCAAAGTCTTTCTTCCCTCGGGAATAAACAGCGCTACGGGATATGTCTATATTCCGGGAACAACGGTTTTCACCTTTCTGAACAACCGTACCGATTTCGTGGTGGTGGATTCCGTACCGGCCGTTCTAATACCTGAACTGGCATATTCGTCAACAAATCAATCGGCCACAACCGCCATACGATACAACCTCAGCGTTGTCTCCGGCGATACCACGGTAATCAGAAATGCTTCGTGGAAATACGCTCGTACGCTTGGTTTGAACACTTCGCAAACCGGAGCGAATGTCGCGGGAAACGCGGTGAATTTTCCTGTCCTCATCAGATTGAACGCCGACAATTTCGTTTTTGACCAAGCCAGTCCGAGCGGCACCGATATACGGTTTACAAAAACGAACAACACCCCGCTTCCCTATGAGATCGAGCGTTGGGATGCGGCCGGCGGGCATGCCGAGGTGTGGGTCATGGTGGATACGGTGCTGGGCAACAACAGCGACCAGTCGATCATGATGTATTGGGGAAATGCCGCTGCGAGCGACAGATCAAACGGCGCTGCGGTGTTTGACACGGCTGCGGGATTCCAGGGGGTATGGCATCTTGCAGAGGCAGGAAATACGACGGCAAAAGATGCGACCATCAACCATTACGATGGCACACCGACAGGGATGTCTGCAGCCTCAGCGGTCGATGGCATGATCGGCGGCGCGCAGGAGTTTGACGGTTCCGCGAGCCATTTTTCCATGGCAAATACCGCCTCCAGTACTCTGAATTTTCCCGTAAATGGACCGTACTCGGTTTCGGCATGGATATATGCCGATACCGTTGCCTCTGGGGAGTTTCATACTATCGTTTCAAAAGGCAGTAGGCAATACAGCCTCGGGGTCATGGGGTCGTTGTGGGGATTTTCGTTATGCCCGGAAACCGGAGGATATGACGTAACCAACACGGCGGCCGAGTCAAAGGCATGGATACATCTCTTCGGCATACGCAACGGCGCGCTTCAGTACCTTTATGTCAATGGCATCTGCGCGGACAGCAGCATTACCAACACCTATCCGGGCACCACCCGTTTTACCGGCGATGATCTGGCTGTCGGGAAAAATCCAAGCAACTCGGCTGATTTTTTTAACGGCATACTGGATGAGGTTTGTATTTCCGGGGTTGCGAGAGATCAGGCGTGGATCAGACTGAGTTATATGAATCAGAAGGAGGACGACAGACTGGTCGTATTTCGTTAGATCGACGTACGTGAAAAACAGGTATCGGTTAACCGTTGCGATGTGAGTGCAACGGATCGTGAATTAAAAAAGACCGCCGGTTCCCATCCCGCGAGGAAGCAACCGGCAGCCACTCGAAAAAGGAACAGTGCCGTGCGCATACACGCAGGGTCATGACCTTTTTCTTTGCTAGGAAAATACAATACAGCCTCAACCAAAAGAGTCGGGTTATGCACACCATGAGAATGTTTTCAATTATGCCCGGAAGGGAGAATCTATGCAGCATAGCAGCATGAAAGTGACCGTTGCTTTTGCCGGTCTGTTGGCCCTTTCCACCTCTGCGCAAACGCCGCCGCCGCAACCAGCGGACGGCCCGGGGGGCTCGAGCTATTCGCACGGTTCAATGGTGATGACCCGCCACGGAACAGAACTCGCGGATACCTACTGGAAGTTCGAGCCGGCCGATCCTGCTCCGGATTCGGCCCATGTGATCGTCCATTTCCATGGACATGCGACCCAGTCGACCCTGGAGGAGTTTTGCGGCGAAAATACCGGTGAGTGGTTCTGGGTCAAGCATCTGGCGCGCAAAGGGTATGTGGTCCTGTATCCGGGGTATCAGTACGGCGGAGGAATGCTTTCCAATCAACAGATTGCGACTCTCCTGCGCGATGCCTTTGCCGAGATGGGCACCGCCTCGGTAAAACCTTGTCATACGCTAAGCGGTGATGTCAGCTACGGAATCATGGGGTATTCGCAGGGAGGGGGCGTAACCTGCGGTATTGCCAACAATTACGCCAGCCTTGACCTTCCGGTTCCCAGGGCCCTGTTCTGTGTAACCCCTGGTGGTTCCTCGAATATGCGCAACCTGCCCACGGACACGAAAGTCTTCATTTTGACGGCTGAAAACGATATGGACGGTACTAAAACCGGTGCGCAGACTATCTGGAACGCCATCGGCCACATTCCTTTTCAAAACAAAAACTTTGTCATGGCCATGGCTGACAGTAAAGGCTCGTTAACCTGCGGAGCCGACCACAGTCTCTGCTTGACCGGGCAAAACGAAAACAACAATCGTATGCTGAACGCCCTTGATTTCTATGGTGTGTGGAAATTCTCGACCGGGATCATGAATTACGCGTTCAAGGGTACTGATGCGAACTACTGCATCGGGACCGGGAGCGATGTAACCTACATGGGGCTATGGAGCAACGGTGATCCGTTCAAACCGGCCGTTGTCATGGATTCGGCAGTAACGCGTATTGGCGGCGATATCCCTGCCGCAGCCAGAACCGTGTCCGGGATTGCTGTTGTGGTCGGCCGATCCGGCATCCGGGTCGCATCACCGGCATGCGCTCTGCGCGATATCGCGGTTTTTGACACGCGCGGACGATTGGTCGCACGGCAAGAAAACATTTTCGCCCGGATTGCAACGATTGCCGGTATCGAACGATTTCAGACCGTCTGTGTGCGCATTCGGTCGACGGACAACACTGTTACTGTACGGAAGATCTTTTATAGACATTAATCCCTTCATCAACCGGCTGTGCCAGGACAGGAAAGGAGAAATGGCCGGATTTCGATGCAACGACTTTTAAAGAGCAATAAAAACGACACCTATAAAAAAGGAGAGTACCATGAAACGTCTCATTCTCGCGGGACTTCTGGCCCTGCCCGACTACGTGGCCGCACAAACGCTTCCGACAAGTCCACCCTCGGGGTTTTACACTGCCGTGGCCTCAAATCCGAAGGGCACCGTCGCCAACATCACCTATGGATCTAATTACGCCGCACGGGTTTATACGCCGCCTAATTATTCAGAAAGCCGGGAATATGCCTCCATGTACCTGATGCATGGCATGGGCGGGAGCGAGGCAAGCTGGCACGACAATGATCTGTATGCGCACATCCAGCTCGACAATCTCCTCGCGGCTGGAAAGGTCAAACCCTTTATCATCATATTTACCAGAAATGATATGAACAATTGGAACTTCACGAGTATTCTGATTGATCAACTGATCCCCTATATCGAAGACCATTATTCCG
>JAFGDP010000109.1 GCA_016932075.1 Chitinispirillaceae bacterium
CACCCCTTCTGTGCTGACTGCCGGTATTGGGGCGACCGACCCGGTCGCCCTTTATCAAGAAACTCCTGCGCCCTTAGGAAACGTGAATATCGAAGCAGGCTTTTACATTATTGAATAAGAGATGGTTGATATTCTTGTGTGTTAATTGTTTTTGCTACAATAGCAGGGTGCGTTGTGAGGGAGTGAGAGCGTCCGCCGCGCAGCGGCGGACATAGCCGAACACCCTTGCAGGAGGGGGTATGCCGCAAGACACCGCAGTCCCGGCTATGCCGGGCGAGGAGGCTTGTGGCTAGGGGGAAACGCCCTAAGGGCGGTTCCCCCTCCAAAATCCCCATTATTAAGCTTGACGCCCAGATACATTAATCTTTAAGGCGGTTCCCCCTCCATAAATGCTTTAATTGTTTATCGCGCGCGGATGCTTTGTGTGAAAATATTAAAAGTAACTGTGTGGCCTGCGCAATATCACTTCGTCAGAACGATGGCTCTGGTTTCAGTGGTTTCTGCGGTGTTCATGCGCACATGATATACGCCGTTTGCCCGGTCATGGCCATGCAATTGACCATGCAATTGGATGCGATGGCAGCCTGCAGCATAGCTGCCCCGTGCCAGGCAGTGCACCAGTCTTCCCCGGGGCGTGAAAAGCTCTATTGCCACCTGATCAGGATGTTCAAGGTAAAACGAGAGGTGCGCGCCATGGATTGACAAGCGGCTTTTGAAATCCGGCGGCCGGCGTGCGCGCCTGGAAAGCGGTCCTGCAGCAACCATTGGACCGATATAGGATGTTGCCGCGACAACGTTGTCATAGTATTTCCACGTCTCTGCCGCAGGATTGGCGCCGGCGTGCAGCGACAGGTTGAAACGGTTGATGGTAAGCGTGTCGGTGTCGCGCAGCCGCAGGTTTGGAAAATCAGCGATCAGCGCCCCGTCCAGCCAGCAGGCGATTCTGCCGTCACGCATGCCGGGCGTGTTTGCCTTGACCATCATTTCGCAGCAGTACCAGGTGCCGAGCATGCACCGTTTCTGCGGCCGGGCAATAAAGGTATCGCCGAAGTTGCCTGGTATCGACGTATTGGGCATGACCTCGCCATTGGGGAAAAAGTGGTCGCCCCACTGCGAACGCTGCTCAGGGTGATAGATATACACATTCAAAAGGCCGGGTGAGGTGTCGGCGTCCGTTGCCCGCCAGCTCTCAAACTCTGCCAGGAATTTGTTGTACCCGTCTGCCGGCACACCCGGCGTTGCCTGTCCATTGATGAAATAGTGGGCTGAAATGCCGCCGCCATTATGGCATGACCCTGAAATGTCGAACGACGCATCGAATTTGGTGTAATACCTGAGAAACATGATTTCAAGCTCATCGTCTTCTGCAAGATCCCTCGCCACCGTGTTGCTCAGTTCAGCGGATTGCCGCGGGCACCGGAACTCCACGGCCTTGCGGCCCGCGTACACCTTGCCCGCTTCGGTTGCCACACGGACATTATGGTACACGCCGCCGTTCCAGTTCGCGGTCAATTCTGCTGCGCTGGAATATTCTTCAAAGTCATCGGCAAAAATAACCCCGGAATCGCCTGCAATGCCTGAATCCCCTGGATACCGTGCGGCAATGCCGGTGTTTCCCTCGGGAAGGGGCAATAACTCCTGGCCAAGAGCCGGCAACAAGCAACAGTACATGAGCGCAATAATACACGATCGTATGAGCCTGGCATACGGCCGAGCATGCTTTTTCAGGGAAAAATGCGGTTTCATTATGCTTATTATATCATGTGAAAGGGGAAATATACAGCTGTTGAGCGTAAGCGGGCACATTGCGTCGCTCCCTTGCCGGAAGGGATGCGCCGGAGACACCGCAACGCAGTGAGGAGGCTCCGGCCAGGATTCGCGCCTGCCAGTGGCAGGCTGTTGCGCATACTTCTCCCCGCCAAATCTTATTTACTTTTTTACAAAGGGGCGCCTATATGTTTAAAATCTTTAAAACTTATTCTTTTATTACGGTATAGTAGTATATCCCGCGCGCAAGAGTTGCGGCGTTGAATGGTATGGTCTGCTGTCCGGCAGCATATTCTCTTTTGGTCAGGGTGGCGATTTTTTGTCCGAGATGGTTGTAGAGGGTCAATGATAGAGAGCTGTTCTTTTGCAGCATGAAGGTGATCGCTGGAATGCTGCCATCTATGACTGCAACATACCCCTGATTTGTTGTGCGCGCTCCTGCACCCTTTGTTTTGGAACTGCCGTTACCTGAGCGGTGAGCCCTGATGCCGGTGTTGCCGATGCTCATTGACATGGTCACGTCAGCGTTGCCGTTGCTTTGATATCCTTCGACGACCAGGGAAACTTCATAAAAGCTGCCCATGTTCATGTTCTTAGCCGCCCATGCAGAAAAATGATTGGCACAGGTAATGGTTCCGCTGGTACGTTTGGACTGCCGGACACTCCAGTACTGCTGGAACGTCCTGGTGCCTTCAATCGAAGGCGCGTTGGTTCGCGTTGTTTCATAGATGTCATAGGTGCCGTTGTCGCTGGCAATGGTGCCTTTGGGCGTTCCGCCGGGCGGCCGCCATGATCCCCAGGTCTCGATAATGTAATATTCCACGAGCGGGTTTTTGGTCCACCCGTACACGGCCAAATATGAATTGCCGGATGGATTGTACGTGGCTGAGTAGGTTACGGTCTGGTTGTATACACCGGGTCTTTTGCCTTTACGGAACAATATGTTATTGATCCCATTCCAGGTACAGCTGAAGCTGCCGCCGTCTTTGAGGATCATGGTTCCTGACCCGCCGTCGTCTTTCCAGAATTCATAGGTGTAGCCGCCGTGCTGGCCGATTCCATTTGAGGTGATGGTCTGGGCGATTGAATGGTGCATAAACAGTGACGGCAACAGTATGGCCGGCAGAACATATGAGGCGCGTATGAACGGCATAAGCACTCCTTTTCTTTTGAATGGATCTTCTGGTGAAGAATCTTTATTTATTGAAGATAACAAAAAATATAGGTGTAAGCATAAAAATCAGCAGGGTGTGAAAAGAGGGCATACAAGCCGTTGAATGGTTGAATAAAGGCGGTTGAAAGGTTGAAAAGAGAAATACTGGAGGGGAAGGACTTCCCCTAAGCCCGATCCCAAAAAGCGGTATCGGGCCATACCCCTGCTATGCGGACAGCCGGTGTTGGGGCGACCGACCCGGTCGCCCTTTATCAAGAAACTCCTGCGCCCTCAGGTTCCGTGAATTTCGAAGCAGGCTTTTACATTATTGAAGAAGAGATGGTAGATAGCGTGGAATAAACGCTCGCCGAGTGCTTCGCCCGGTTGCCGAGTGTTTGCCGATAGGCAAATGTATCGAGGTAACCGTGCGGAATGTACTTGTGCTGAGTAAAATCGAAGCATCGAAGTGAGCGCGGGGCGCCCAGAAGTTTTGTATGTTATCATATTCTTAATCCGCAATCTGCGATTAAAAGCCCCCTCCTCCGCCGGCAATCATCTATTGGATATTGTTACCAACTATTTTGAATTAATAATTAATACACATGAATATACCGCTATTTAATGGCTTAAACAAGGCATTTACTGTTACCAAAATATTTAAATATTTTTTACACTTTATTAAAAAAATGATTATATTTACCACTATGACGCCGAAACCTTCACCAGCCGTGGATATATACAACTATTTCGATTACCGCGACTATCTGCAGGCAGTGTATGCCTGGAGAAAGCAGCATGACCAGGGATTTTCGCACCGGCTCTTTGCGCGCGAAGCGGGTATTGCAAGCCCGAACTATCTTTTCCGGGTTCTCAAGGGCGAGCGCAATCTTAACAGATCGTATATCGCGAAATTCTGCAGGGCGCTGCGCCTTTCGCCAGGCGAGCGCAGGTATTTCACCGCGCTTGTCCGGTTCAACAGCGAGCATGAAGTTGCTAAAAAGGAAAAACTGCTCAGAACCCTTCTGTCGCTCCGGTATCGCCGGGGCATCCATAGAATGGCCGACAAGAAGCTGCAGTTTTTCAGCAAATGGTATTACCCGGTGATCCGGGAGCTTGCGGTCATTCTGGACTGGAAAAACGATTTCAACCTGCTTGCCCGGCACTGCGTTCCGCGAATAACGGCACAGCAGGCCAAAAACGCGGTGGCGTACCTGCTCAAGACGGAATTCCTGAAAAAAAAGAGTGACGGTTGCTATGAACGGACCGAGCCGGTGATCTCGAGCGGTGACGAGGTCAGGTCAACGGTCCTGAGAAACTATCACCGGCAGACCCTTGGCCAGAGCATGGAAGCGCTCGACACCGTTGACCTCGAACTTCGGGACATTTCATCGGTGACGCTGAGTGTTTCCCTAAAGACCTATGCGGCAATCAAGAAAGAGATTCAGGACTTCAGGAAACGATTGCTCGTCATGGCACAGGAGGATGCAAACCCTGAAGTGGTATGCCTGGCAGGGTTTCAATTGATTCCGCGTTCACCATTGGGTACCACCACGCCCGTAAAACGGGGAAAAACACCATGAGAACCATTTTCCCTCATAGAACCGGTTGTCTGATTGCCATTGCGGCCATGGTCGGCGCGCTCCTAAGCACGCAGTGCATTGCCCCGTTGGGCGGCGGGTCTGAGGCGGGAAACGCACGGATCACGGGCGCGGTGGTCGATACGCTGGGATATCCTGTTGCCAATGCTTTGGTCACGGTCAGACCGTGGGATTTTGATCCGGTCAAAAACCCTGAGGTACCGGCCTCCTGCATGGACACGACCGGGCCGGATGGCATATACCGGGTTTCGGTGCAAAAGGGCATTGCCTACAGGGTCGAAGCACTGGTTCCGATCCAGGGCACAAGCGCGCTACGCGCGCTTGTCGGCGAAGTGCTGGCGCAGGAACCTGACACTATCGCGCCCCGGTGCACCGTGAAAACGGCCGGGGCGATCAAGGTCACGATTCCTGAAAGCGCAGACCATGCGTTCGGGTATGTGTTTATTCCGGGCACGTCACGGTTTACCTTCCTGAACAATGCTCGGGAATCCGTGGTTCTGGACTCGGTACCCGCGGGCACGATACCCGCAGTGTCGTATTCCTCGACAAAAACAGAGGATTTTTCCGTGATCAGATATACCATCCCTGTGGAACCCGGCGACACGACGGTCATTCTCTTACCTTCATGGAAATACGCCCGGCAACTGATATTGAACACGACGCCATCCGGCGCGGATGTCGCCTCCAACGTGCTGGGCTTCCCTGTTTGTATCAGATTACACTCCGACAATTTCGATTTTTCCCAGGCGCGGCCAAACGGCGCGGATATCAGGTTTACCAAGATGGACAATACCCCGCTTCCCTACGAGATCGAGTGCTGGGATTCTGCCGGCGGGCATGCCGAGGTGTGGGTCATGGTGGATACGGTGCTGGGCAACAACAGCGACCAGTCCATCATGATGTACTGGGGAAATGCCGCCGCGATCGACAGATCAAACGGCGCTGCGGTGTTTGACACGGCTGCGGGATTCCAGGGGGTATGGCATCTTGCAGAGGCGGGAAATACAACGGCAAAAGACGCGACCAGCAACCGGTACCATGGCACACCGTCCGGCATGTCCGCGCAATCGGCGGTCGATGGCATGATCGGCGGCGCGCAGGAGTTCGAGGGTTCCGCGAGCCATTTTTCCATGGCAAATACCGCCTCCAGTACTCTGAATTTTCCCGTAAATGGACCGTACACTATTTCGGCATGGGTGTATATCGATTCCCTTGACGGGGAATTTCATACCATTGTTTCAAAAGGCAGCAGACAGTACAGTCTCGGGGCCATGGGTTCTCTGTGGGGATTTTCAGTATGTCCCGAAAGCGGAGGATTCGACGTAACGAATGTGGCGGCCGAGTCAAAGGCCTGGGTGCATCTCGTCGGCATACGCAACGGCTCGCTTCAATATCTTTATGTCAATGGCGTCTGCGTGGACAGCAGCATTACCAATACCTTTCCAGGCACCACCCGTTTTACCGGCGATGATCTGGCTGTCGGGAAAAATCCAAGCAACTCGGCAGACATTTTTAACGGCATACTGGACGAGGTCTGCATTGCCGGTGTTGCGAGAGATCCGGCATGGATCAGACTGAGCTATATGAATCAGATGAGCGATGACAGGCTGGTGCAACGTAAAAAATAGTCAAGAGGTACCAGTTGCAGGCTGTTACCTGCAAGAAATTACGGGCCGAAACGAGAAAAGAAAAAAACAACATGAGTCTCGACGTTTACCTTAAAAACCAGGGATGCCTGACCATCGGACAGGGACAAGAGGTCTTTTTCGCTAATATTACCAATAACCTCGGCAACATGGCCGCTGAAGCCGGCATTTATGAAATCGTTTGGATGCCGGAAGAACATGGCATTAAAAATGCTCGGCAGCTTATCAAGCCTCTCCGTAAAGCCATTGCAAAAATGAAAAAGAATCCGGCGCGGTTTCAAAAGCACAATGCCCCGAACGGCTGGGGTTGGTACGATCATTTCGTTCCATGGCTTGAAAAATTTGTAGCAGTATGCGAGCAGCACCCGGATGCTGCTGTAGGAAGCGCATACCGGTGAAAACGGCCCGGCAAGACGGTCGCCACGCAAATAGTGTCAGTTGACCGTTACACATTGAAAGGTAATGACGAAAGGTCTCGCGATACGGTCAAAAATAAGAAGTACGTGAAATAGTAAATAAAAAAAGACCGCCGGTTCCCATCCCGCGAGGAAGCAACCGGCAGCCGCTCGAAAAAGGAACAGTGCCATGCGCAGAGCGCAGGGGCACGGCCTTTTTCTTTGCCAGAAAAATACAATACCGCCTACGCTGAAAGAGTAGCGTTAGGCGCCACTTCGCGTTCCTTTCAATTATGCCAAGAAGGGAGGCTCTATGCAACACGGCAGCATGATCGTGACCAGTGCGGCGTACCAAAACATGAAAGGAGAATGGTCCGGAGTATCGATGCAACGATGTTTAAAGAGCAACAAAAACGACACCTTAACAAGGAGAGTACCATGAAACGAGCCTATTGTTTCATTCTCGCCGGACTTCTGGCCCTGCCCTTGTACGCGGCCGATCCACAAGTACTTCCGACAAACCCGCCGTCAGGATATTTCAACAACAAAGGAAATCCGGCGGGCAAAGTCGATTACATTACCTATGGAAATAATATCCCTGCAAGAGTTTATACACCGCCGGGGTATGATGAAAACAAGACATATGCCTCTATGTACCTGCTGCACGGCATGGGAGGGAGCGAGGCGAGCTGGCACGACAATGATCTGTATGCCCACATCCAGCTCGACAATCTCATCGCCGAGGGACGGGTCGATGGCTTTGTCATGGTATTTACATTAAATGAGGGGAACTTCGCGAGTGTTCTGATTAATGACCTTATCCCCTATATAAATGAACATTATTCCGTTTCGGAAGAAGGCAAGCACCGGGCAATAGGCGGCCTTTCAATGGGCTGCATGCTGACGTGCCAAATCGCAGGTGCGAATCCGGATAAATTCCATTATCTCATGGCTGCTTCTTGCGGCAGCAGGATAAGCTTTCGGGATCAGGAACGTGCCCGGGAAAGTTTGAAATTAGTACTGATTACCCAGGGAGAGCGGGAAGGCGATCTTATCAGTGGCACAAAGAGTAGTCTTGAAAGCGCTGGTATTTCCGGTGACATTATATTTGAATATGTTGCCCCGAATGCGGGACATGACAGGAACTGTTGGAGGCCAAGCTTCTGGAATTTCGCCCAGATGGCGCACGACAGGGGATTTACGATAGGGGACGTTGCTGTCCGGGAATATACTGCCGACCACTTTTCCATTGCCGCCATGTCTGGCATCGTGGGCGTATTTGACTTGCGGGGAAAATTCCTGAAATTCATTACATCGACGGAATTCTCCAATCGGGCAAGCGACCTTGCGCCGGGATCGTATATCATCCAGTGGCAAAGCGGCGGCCGAACCCATATCAGCAAATATTCAACCAGTAGCGACTATAATCGTCTTGAGGCGAGGTAAATAATTCCATACCCTTCTCCCGGTTACGGGAGAAGGGAACTGACAACTTCTTGACCTTAAAAAAGGAGAGTACCATGAAACCAGCACGTTATTCCATTCTCGCAGGACTTCTGGCCCTGCCCGCATACGTGGCCTCACAAACGCTTCCGACGATGCCGCCATCGGGATACTACACTGCCGTGGCCTCAAATCCGAAGGGCACCGTCACCAACATTACCTATGGATCCAATTACCGGGCACGGGTCTATACGCCGCCGGATTATTCAGAAAGCCGGGAATATGCCTCCATGTACCTGATGCATGGCATGGGCGGGAGCGAGGCAAGTTGGCACGATAATGATCTGTATGCGCACATCCAGCTCGACAATCTCCTCGCGACGGGAAAGGCCAAACCCTTTATCATCGTATTTACCAGAAATGATATGAACAATTGGAACTTCACGAGTATTCTGATTGATCAACTGATCCCCTATATCGAAGACCATTATTCCG
>JAFGDP010000110.1 GCA_016932075.1 Chitinispirillaceae bacterium
AGGGTGAAAAGGCAGATGCTTTTTACCATGCGACGAAAGGAACAATGAATGGATCTTCAGGAAAACGGCGCAGGGCGGCTGCACGCGCGCAGTAACCGTATTCTGGCTCTTGGCGTGCTGCTGGTTGCGTGGATCTGCTATCTGCTCACCGTTGCTCCCACGGTCTGTTTCTGGGACTGCGGAGAGTACGTGGCATCGGCCGAAACGCTCGCCATACCGCATCCTCCGGGCAACCCGCTCTACATGCTCCTCGGCCGTGTCGCAAGCCTGGCGTTTTTCTTTATCCACGACGTCGGCCTGCGGATGAACCTCATTTCGACCATAGCCAGCGCATTCATGGCCATGATGATATATCTGATTATTGTCCGAGCCTTTGTCGGGTGCCTCGGCATACCGGATACAACCTGGAAACGGATCGTGGTCTACACCGCCGGCGTGGTGGGCGGCCTGTTCGCCGCGTTCGGCAACACGGTCTGGTTCAGCGCCGTGGAGTCGGAGGTCAATGCGCCGGTCCTGGTGCCGATCACGGTCTGCACCTGGCTCATCCTGGTCTGGTCCCAGAGCGGCGCGCCGAACCGCGACCGCCTGCTCGTGCTCATCACCTACCTGGCGTACCTGGGCATCGGCATTCACATGTTTTCGATGATCATTCTGGGTCCCCTGTTCCTCTACGTGATCATCGTCGATCCCGACAAGCGCAAGGACTGGCGGTTCTGGATCACCGGCATCCTGATGGGGCTCGTGATGTACGATATCTCCTGGTTTATCTGGGCCGGGAGCGGCGCCGCGGCCGTGTCGCTTGTCATGGCCATTGTCGAAAAGGCCAACCGGAACCGGTGGCAGCTCTGTTTTTACATCGCCCTGTTCGGGCTGCTCGGGTACTCCTCGCACCTGTATATCCCGGTCCGGTCGTCGCTCAATCCCATGATCAACGAAAACCATCCGAGCACCTACAAGGCGTTCATGGAGTATCTCCAGCGCAAACAGTACGGTTCCGAGAGCATGATCACGCGCATGTTCTGGCGCCGCGGTTCCTGGGAGCACCAGTTCGGCATCGAAGGCCACATGGGATTCGGCGGTTTTTTCATCACCCAGTTCTTCCGGTTTTCTCCGCTTGACACGCAGAAGAGCCTTTTCAGGGACGGGGAGCTTGCGGGGTGGGGAAAGCTTTTGGTGTATCTGTTGCCGGTCTTTTTCATACTCTTCGGCATGCATTTCCTGTACCGCAAGAACCGTGCTGTTGCCGCGCTGCTGATTTCGTTTTTTCTTACCACGACCATTGTGCTGGTTTTTTACCATAATTTTTCCGACGGGACCAGGAGCGAGAAACGCGACTATGAATACTGGGTGAAATCCGGCAAGCAGGGCCCGCAGCCGCTCGTGCACCGGGAAGTGCGCGTGCGCGACTATTTTTACATTGTGGGGTTTGTCAGCTACGGCATGTGGGTCGGCATTGCCGCCGGCGGCCTGCTCTTTGTACTCTACACCAACCGCAGAAAATTTGTTCGGACCACGCTGGCGCCCCTGTGCACCGTGCTGTTTGCCGCTTCGCCGGCGCTGCCGCTGTCGCAGAACATGCCGTTCCAGACGCGCCGGGGCGATTATGTGCCGTTCGACTATGCGTACAACCTGCTCATGTCGTGCGATAAGAACGGCATACTTTTTACCAACGGCGACAACGACACGTTTCCGCTCTGGGCGCTGCAGGAGGCTTACGGCATCCGCCGGGATGTGCGTATCGTCAACCTGAGCCTGCTCAACACCAAGTGGTACATCAAGCAGCTCAAACAGCTCGACCCGAAAGTGCCGATCTCGTTCACCATGAACCAGATCGAACGGCTCGATCATTCGATAAATCCGATCACCGAACCGACCCGCTACACCCTGCCCCGGGCGAACATAACCGTTGACCTCCCCACGCGCAGCGAACTCAACGCCATGCGCATCCAGGATCAGATGGTGATCAATATCGTTGACGCCGCCACGTGGGAACAGCCGGTCTATTTCGCGGTGACCGTTTCCGATGACAACCTGATGGGCCTTTCACCGTATCTTCAGATGCAGGGACTGGTATACCGGGTCCTGCCCCGCATTGTGGCTGAGACCGACAACCTCGATATCGGGAGGACGCTCTTCCTTATTGATAAGGTGTACCGGTTCGCCGGTCTTGGAGACGGTACCACACCGCTTAACGAAACCTCGCAAAAGCTGCTTACCAACTATGCCGCCACCTATATACAGCTGGCGCTGCAGCTGCGCAAACCCCTGCTCGACAAGAAAGCCTCGCTCGCCCGGCTCAAAACCATGAGCACATCCATGGCGGATTCGCTGGCCGCAGTGGAAGCAACACGCAAAGCATACCACGACACACTTGACCTTGTTGTTGATAAATTGAACCAGTGCATTTCACTCATCCCGTGGGACTGGCGGCCGCGGGCGCTGCTCCATGAACTGCTCGTCGGTCATGATCGAGCCGCTGAGGCAGAAAAGAAAATGCGCGAGGCGCTGCGTATTGAGCCGGACAATCCCGATTACCTGCGCATGCTCGTTCAGGCGCTCGAATCCCAGGGCAAGATGGAGGAAGCCGGCGATCTGATGCGGCAGATGACAGAAAAGAACATCGATTCATGGGAAACCTTTCTTGCCGCCGCTCAAAAATATGTGGAATCAGGCTCGATCGACAGCGCGGTCATGGTCATGGAGCAGTTTGCATCGTTCCATCCCGATGACCGACGGCCGGCTGGAGTGATTGCCCAGCTCCGGAAGTACCGGCAGCAAACGCAACCTGTGCCGGCGGCAATGTCGAAGTAGCTTGCGTTGCCAGAATTTCCGTAAGTAAAGTGACGGTCCGCATGTCGGCCAAAAAGAAAAAGAAGACAACATCTGCCGTGCCGCCAGTGAGCACGCCAAAAAAACCGCGCGCGGTACCGTGGGCGCGGTTTATGCCGTATGGCGTCATTGTCGGCCTGACCGCGGTTTTTTACTGGCCGGTGCTGACCGCCCAGGGGTGGTTCTGGAACGATTTTCCTGAGCAGAATTTCATTTACCGGCTCTTTGCAGCGGTCAACCTCAAGCAGGGTGTTTTCCCTTTCTGGAACCCGTATGTGTTTTCAGGTATGCCGTTTTTTGCCGATGTGCAGGCTGCGGTGCTCTATCCGCTCAATCTGCTGCTTACCCCGTTCGCGTCCGCCGAATGGTTGAGCCCCCTTCTCGTCGAATATCAGATCATCGCGCACATCGCGCTCGCCGGCATATTCATGTACTGGCTCAGCATCGATTTCGGCTGCACGCGCAGCGGCGGCGTGCTCGCCGCCATGACCTTCATGTTCTGCGGCTTCCTGACGGCGCATATCTTCCATACCAATCTGATCCAGACGGCCGCCTGGTTTCCCCTTGTGGTGCTGCTCTGCCGCCGCATGCTTGAGGGGAGAAGCCTCATCTATCTGGCGCTCTGCGCGCTTACGCTTGCTTCAGCTTTTCTGGCCGGGTATCCGCAGACCATGCTCCATATGTATTACTGGCTCGCGGCGTTCCTTCTGTTTGCCGTGTTTGTGAAGCAAAAAGGAGCCGCGACCGGTGCGCGCGCCAAAAGCGTTCAGGCGGGGATGTTTGCCGTTATGGCGGGGCTCAGTATTTCCCTCGCAAGCGTGCAGCTGCTGCCGACCGGCGAGCTGGGCGAGCAGTCGGCCCGACCCAGCATGGAATTCAGGGAGTCGTGCGAAGGGTCGGTGTATCCGTACCGTCTGGTTACCTACCTGGTCCCGAATTTCTTCGGCACTCCTGACGGCGTGTACTGGGGGATTGCGGCAAACGATGAGCGCGGCGGCGTGCATAATTACTGGGAGACCGCCGTGTATAACGGCGTGGTGCCGCTCCTGCTGGCGCTGTTTGCGGCTTTTTTTGTGAGGACGCCGCTGTCGCTTTTCCTT
The DNA here is from genome assembly GCA_016932075.1 of Chitinispirillaceae bacterium. Next base: position 3,930 of record JAFGDP010000110.1, read on the forward strand.
TCGATCATGGCGGGGCTTGCGTTTCTGCTGTCGCTCGGCGATGCCTTTTTTCTGTATAAGCTTTTTCACACCCTGCTGCCGGGAATGGACCGGTTCCGGGTGCCGGGCCGGTTCGCTTTTATCATGAGTTTTTCGATCGCCCTGCTTGCCGGATTCGGTCTGCAGGTCTTGACTTCGAATTCGTGGCACAATCGTGACAAATGGAAAAAGATCCTGCCGCGGGCGGTGCTGGGAGTCCTTGCCGTATCGATCGCAGCGGTTCTCATTGTCTCCGCCGGTGCCTTGAAAGGCGGAATTGCCGCCTTCATGCTCTCCTCCGGGGTCTTTGGCTCGAACGGGCCGGCCATTGCGCAGTATGTCGACACGAAGATCTATCCGGCGCTTGTCGGGGCGTGCTGGCTTTTCGCGCTGTTCGCCGCGACAGGGTGCGCACTCATCGCGCTGCGACTGGCAGGTAAAATAAGCGCACGCATGACGGTCATCGGGCTGCTGTCGGTCGCGGCGTTCGACCTCCTCATATACGGGTACGGGTATGCGGCACAAGGGAACGATCCGAACAAGGTGTACGAAAAAACCCCTGCGGTCAGAGCGCTCCAGGAACAGCTCTCCCAAGAGTTCTTCAGGATCAATTCCCGGGATTCGAAACCAGGAACGACGGATCTGGGGGGGCGTAACATGCTGTTCGCCAAGAACCAGGGAAGCGTGCACCGTCTCTTTCTCATGGAGGGATATAATCCGCTGCGCCTCAAGCACCAGATTGCCGAGCGCAACCGGCACGCACTGGATATTCTCAATGTCAAATACATGATCGCGGTGGATTCCGCTTCGGGAACGGCCGGATTCGCCTTGAATCCAACCTGGTTTCCGCGCGCGCGCATGGTATACAATTATTCGATTATCCCCGAAGACGAGCGAGTGCTGCCGCTGCTCTGGTCGCCATCGTTCGATCACCGCTCCACGGTTATCCTTGAACGGGAACCCCTGGTCGCCCCGTGCGACACCTGCGATTCGCTCAACGGGAAGGCAGCGATTACGCGGTACGGTCTTAACGAAATCGATATCGCCGTTGAAACCGGGCAGGCCGGACTCCTGGTGCTCAGCGAGATCCACTATCCCTGCTGGAAGGCCCGCGTTGATGGGAAACACGCGCCGCTGTACCGGGCCGACTATGCGCTGAGGGCCGTTCCGGTGAGCGCGGGGACCCATACCGTCACCTGCTTTTACGATGACGCGACCTTCCGGAAAGGCAGGACCATAACGCTTGTTTCGCTTTTTGTCCTTATCGGACTTCTGGCGGCCGGCATAGGGCGGCATGTCAGGTCCCGCCGCGTGCAATCCTGAGAACATATACAAGCGCCACGATTCATGCAAATATCCTGGGCGCCTCGACGTATTTTTAGCTTTACCGTGTATGATTGAACCGCCGCCATCGCAATCGCAAGAGCCGCGCAAAGGCCGTTTTTCGCTGCGCCATCGCCATCCGCGTGGTTCGCGATTTCTTACTGTAGCGTTGAAGCTGCTCGTTACCGCGCTTGTGATCGCGTATGTTGTCAACAAGCTCGGGTGGGACAATATCGTATCGACCTGCGTGCGGATCAATCCGCTGTATGCATTCTACGGCCTTGTCGCCTGTGTCGTCAGCATCGTGCTCGGCGCCGTGCAATGGCATCTTCTTTTGCACCGCAAAGAGCTGCGTATAACCTTCCGTGAAAGTTTCGAGCTGTACTACATCGGCATGTTCTTCAATAATATCGGTACCGTGGCCGGGGACGGTATCAAGGTGGCGTATATAAAAAAGCGGCACAGCCTGGGGAAGATCGGATTTGCCGCCACCTTTCTCGATCGCTTTGCCGGTCTGCTCGCGCTGTCGTTTTTCGCCGCGGCAGGCTGCATCATTCTTTTATGGAACGGCGGTCTTCATAATCCTGCGGTGCAGAACCTGGTACGCCTCACCATGGTGTTTATCCTGCTGTTCATCATGATGCTCGCATTTCTGACCATGCGCCGTCTGCGCCGCGCCTTTTTTACCCTTGCGGAGACGTTGCGCCTGCCCAAACGGGAGTTTATCAGGGATGTCATCACCGCCACCGGGCTTGATATCCACCACTTTTCACTTATTGTAAAGATCGGGCTTCTCTCTTTGGTCATACAGGGACTCCGTATTTCGACCCATATCTGTTCCGCGGCCGCGTTCGGTATTCTCACCCCGGAAAACTGGGTGTTTTTCCTGGTCTTTATTCCGATGGTCGCGCTGGTCATGATCGTGCCGCTGCCCTTTGGCGTGCGCGAGACGTTTGGCGGTCACCTGTTCGCGCTTACCGGTATTCAGGAGCAGGCGGCGTTTCTGATGCAGTTCATGGCCACGTTTATCGGGGTGTTGGGCAGCCTGTGGGGAGGGATTGAGTTTATGATCAATATTCCCCGCGGGGTGCATGGAAAAGACAAATGACATTGCCGTGGGCCGCGGGCCGTTCTAAAGCGTTCTTCCCCTCCCCGAAAACCGGCGAAGAAAGTCGTTCACCCCATCAAGGACCAGGGGCACCGTGATGCCCTGGACGCATTCGAATTGCACCGTGCTCGTGCACCGCAGCGGGGCAGGGCTGTAATGAAAGCAGTGGCGGCAGGGAGTGGAAGCGGTGACGATCCGGTGGTGCACGTTCCAGGGGTAAATGTAGGCTGGATTCGTAGGACCGATGAGCGCCACCACCGGCGTGTTGACCGCTGCCGCAATATGCATGAGGCCCGAATCGTTGGAGATGAAAAAATCACAGGCGCGGATCATGGCGGCCACCTGCCTGATGGTGGCGGTATTGACAAGCGTTATCCGTTCCCGCGCGTGTGACGTCTCGATAATGGAGGCGTTGACCTCCTCCTCCTCTGCGGTCCCGAAAATCGCAAAGCGGGCGTTTGGCACCGCCCGGATAAGCTCGGCAAAGCGCTCCTTTGGCCAGCGGCGGGCAGCCTGATTTTTAAGGACGCTCGTTCCCGCGTGGATCCCGACAAGCGGTTGTCCGCCCTGCCTGTTTCTGAACGACAACCCTTCGGCGATTTCCTCCTTGGTAAGATACAGGCGCAGGCTCGGGATCGCGGAGCCGGACGGGTCAATGCCTAAAAGCTTCAGCAGTCTCACGTTCTCCTCGACGCAATGCGTTGCGTCGTCTTCGCTGATGGTCCGGTTTTTAAGCCAGTTGCACGGCGAGACGTTCATGCGCAGGTAGGTATGGCCGATTCGCAGCGGAGCGAGGGTCAGGAGCGCGAACAGGTTGTAGTGGATGCGGTTTGAAGGATAGAAATTGATGCAGACATCGTACCTGCCCGTGTACGAGCGCAGTATCTGCCAAAGCGCGACGAATTTATGCGGACCGAGCATGGGCGCGTAAATGAGCCGGTCAATGGCGGGATTGCCCAGGAGTACGTCGTGCGTTCCCCTGTTCATGGTGCAGTAGGTGATCGCGGTATCGCCGTCGGCCTGTTTTAAAAGCTCAAGGGCCGGTGTGGTCATGAGCACATCGCCGATACCGATAAGCGGGGTTACGATAATTCTTCGCATTGTTCAGGACTCGTTCAAGATCTGGTCTGGCCGCCACGCCTGCAATAACAACCGGAACCGATGCGAACGCCATAAGGTTCCGAAAGCCGGACGGGGCGACCGGCAAAACCGGCAAGCGACATAAACTATATTAATTGCACCTGATTACTCAAACAGTGCAGATTCATGGCATGAAACTATCGATCGTCATACCACTTTACAACGAGGAAGAAAGCGTCGGCCCGCTCGTTGACGCGATCGTATCATCAGTCGGTCCCGCGGGCGTTGATTACGAGATCGTTTTTGTCGATGACGGCAGCACCGACCACTCCTTTGCCGCGCTCAAACAACTGCATGCACAGCGTCCGGGATGCATTCGCGTATTTCGCTTGAGCAGGAACTTCGGGAAATCCGCGGCGCTCAGCGTCGGGATCGGCAAGGCGCGGGGCGAAATAATCGTGACCATGGATGCTGACCTTCAGGATGATCCGCAAGCGATCAGTGCCATGATTGAGTTGATCGAAGGTGAGTGGGATCTGGTCTCGGGCTGGAAAAAGGAGCGCCACGACCCTCTTCTCAAGAAGCTACCCTCGAAGTTCTGGAATGCGATCACCGCGCTGGTCTCTGGCCTGCGGCTGCACGATTTCAACTGCGGATTCAAGGCCTATCGCGCCGGCGTGGCAAAAACCCTTGATATCTACGGTGAACGGCACCGTTATCTGCCGGTGCTTGCCCACTGGGATGGGTACAAAGTCACTGAAATTCCCGTGCCGCACCATCCGCGCAGGTATGGAAAATCGAAGTACCACTGGTTGAACCGCGGGATCAAAGGCCTGTTCGACCTTCTGACACTGCTTTTCCTGCGGAAATACATGAAAAATCCCATGCACTTCTTCGGCGTGCTCGGTATTCTTCTTGCCATTGCAGGAAGCGGCGTGCTTGCCTGGTTCGGCGTCGAATGGATACTGACCGGTCACATGCGCCTGCGGCCGCTGGTGCTCCTGTCGATCGGCGCGATCATCATGGGTATCCAGTTCATTTCCATCGGGCTCATCGGTGAACTGATCGCACATCTGGGCCGTCATGATACGTATCCCCTTCGCGACGCGCTTGACCATACATGAAAATCCTCTGCATCTGTCCCATCGGGATCGGCAACTATCTGCTCATGTATCCTGCGTGCGTGCTTTTGAAAAGAGTAAGGCCGGAGGCGCGGTTGCATCTGCTCGCGCTCAGGGAAGCCATTGTTGAGATCGGACGGGACGATGCCCTCTGGAGCAGAACCCGTTGTCTGGATCCCGCCACCCGTCCCTCAGTTGCGCGCCAGTTACGTTTCTTCAGGGAGTTGTCGATGGAGCGTTATGACGCGTCACTCTCCTTTTTTCCCTCGAACAACTGGCAATACAACCTGCTGCCGTTTCTGTGCGGAGTGGCCGTTCGCTGGGCGTTTGAGTATCCGCTTAAACAGGGGACAAGCCTCTCGTTTCTCAACAGCCGGCAGATGCCGCTTGACCTTGAGGCGCACGATGTCAACCAAAACATCCGTCTCGTAGCGGCCTTTTCCGGACAGTCGCTGACCGGCGAGCCGGTCACGTTTCCGTCGCTTTTCACCGCATCCGACCATGCCGCAGCGCTTGAGTATATCGGAACGCTCGGCAGGCCCCGTCGCTGTATTGCCGTGCATCCGGGTTCGAGCGGCGAGCATGGAATGGCGGCCAAACGCTGGGACCCGATGCGATTCGGGGAGCTGGCGGGCAAGATCGGTGCCGCGCTTGACGCCCGGGTGCTCGTCTTTGGAGGCCGGGGAGAAGAGAAGATCAAGCAGGTGACCGCCTCCATGATAAAACCTTCTTGTCATATCGTGGAGCCGCGCGGTTTACGGGCCACGGCGGCGCTGCTGTCCGAGTGTTCCATGCTGCTCTGCAATGATTCGGGTCTCATGCACATTGCCGCATGCATGGGCGTGCCTGTTGCGGCAGTGTTCGGACCGACCGATGAGAAGCGCAACGGTCCGTACGGCAAGGGGCATCTTGTTGTTCGGAAACCAATGGATGGATTTCCGGTCTGGAACGCCGCGACCGCGGGTGTTCGCGAGCTGCGCAGCGGCGTGGACCCGTCCGCCAGTCTCAAGGCGCTGTCGGTCGATGCCGCATGGGAGCAGCTCCGCCCGTGGCTTGAAAAACTTCACGTGCAGTCATTACCATGAATTAAAAGACGCTATGGCGTTCCTGCCTGTTGTTTGCCCATGCTGCGCAGCCTATTTATGGGCTTCTATCCGGCAGGAAATTGTGGCATGCCCCGGTTCGTCAGGGTATACTTACAGGTACGTGTGAAGAACAGCTGATCAGTCACGAATGCTCAAGGAGGAACTCATGAGGCGGGCAGTTGTCTGTATGTCGTTTTTGCTCGTTGTAGGTATTCAGGGTACGTGGGCGCAATCCTTTCCCGTTGAGACGCAGGCAGGTGAGGTCCAGGTGTTTCAGGGCAACACCGGCAAACGGACCGGCGTCATGGCGTCTGCGACGATCACCATGGGAGATTCCCTCATTCTCGGGACCATGGGCCAGGCAGTCGTTTTTATTGAAAAGAACAGCCGTTTGCTGTTCAAGGGTCCTGGCGCGCTTACCATTACCGGTGACTCAAGTACGGCCTACCTGTCATTTGACGAGGGGCAGCTTTTCCTGGACCGCAATGAACCGTCAAGTTTCTCGGTGATCACGTTCTGGATCAGGAATTACATGTTCGTGCCGGCCGGGACCGCGGCCGCGTTCAAAGTAATGAACAGCGGCCAACCTGCAGTGGTCGTGATCAAGGGACGCGTGCTCATGCAGTCGCCGACCGGTGAAGCGGTCGAAGTGCAGGCGGGAAAATTTGCCTGTATTGAGGAGTCCGGAAAGATCACGGCCGGTCTGCTGGGGAAAAGGCTCATCACGGCGCTGGAAAAGTGGTCTGGCGTGGCGATGGATGGACCGGTGCCGAATTCGAAAAACTCGTCACCGAATATTTTGGATAAGGAGTTTATTGCCTCTTTAGCGGACGCGCCGGACAGGGTAACGCGAGCGAAGAAGGTTTCATCACCGGCCGCGCCTGCTGCGGCCGTCCCGCAAGCACCGACAATAAAAACTCCCAAAACCCTGGCGGCTGCACCGGTGACTCCGCCACCATCTCAGTCGAGCGCGAAGGCTGAACCCGCCGCGGCGGAAGCGAAAGAAAAACCGCCCAGGGAGGCTGCTGCCGGGGACGCAGGCACACAAAAAAAGAGCAGCGCTGCTCCGGATAGGCCGGTATGGAATATTTCCGCTGGGTCGGTCACGGTGGAGGATGAACAGTGGACCCGCCTCGCTGTCGGCGTTGACATTCCCCTATGGAAATTCGGCATCTTTTTCGATATCGAGGCCTTTATCGAACCTTCGGGAAAATTTTCAGATAAGGGGTGGCGGTTTACCAGGGAAGATTACCTCGAAGCGATCACGAGAAAGATCAGGTATGTGCGGTTCGGGCGCGAGCAGGACCCGTTGTTCGTAAAGGTCGGAGCGCTCTCGAACGTGACGCTAGGCTATGGATTTATCGTGGACCGGTTCACCAACATGCTGCACTATCCTGACCGGAAACTGCTCGGCGGCCAGCTCTATCTCAACAATATCTCTCCGGTGGGCATCACCCTGCAGATGTTCGGCGCCGATGCGCAGGAGGTTCGCACCACCGATCATGGTGGTGTCGGAGCGGCACGGCTTGCCGTATGCCCGGTCAAAATGCTTGAAATCCCCATTGTCAGCGGTATTTCCGTTGGCGGGACCTTTGCGTATGACCGCAATGTGTATGCGCCGGCGAGGAAATGGAAAAATACGCAGGAACAGAAAATAGCCCTTATCCTTGACGACGGTTCGCTTTCTCAGACCCAGAAACAGCAGCTTCTCGATAGTGCCGGAATCGATATAGATGGCGCCGTCGCTCAGGTAGCTGAGGAAAACAGGGTACGGCGGAAAATCGAGTCGTTCGGCATTTACGGCGGCGATATCGGCGTTCCCATCATTTCCACGTCGCTTCTTTCGCTGGATGTGTATGCGCAGGCGGCCGTGCGAAACGATACCATTCACGGCTGGGGTGTCGGCGCGCCCGGCGTGGCGCTTAAAGTCTGGCGCTTCAATGCGAGCCTTGAGTACCGGCATGTAAAGGGCAGATTCGTCCCCGGGTTTTTCGGGCCCTATTATCTTGACGAGCGGCTGGTGCGCGAACCGGCCATCTCCACCAAGGTCGATTCGCTGCCCGACGACACCCTGAACGGCGCGTTCGGACGTCTCGGCTTTGATTTCTTCGGCGCGCTTTCGGTTGACGGCGGCTACCAGTATATGATCGGGTCACGCGAGGGGAGCCCGGACCAGCGGTTCGAGGTATCGGGATCGCTCGGGGCCCTGGTTGCAGACAGGATTCCAAAAGTGAAATCCGCCGAAGCGTATCTTTACAAAACAAGAATAGGCGCCGATATTGTGAAGTACGATTCCCTTGGAGCGACTGTTCTTAAAGACGGCAAACCGGTCTATGACGGGTTCTTCGAAAGAACACCGTTTATGTATTACGGGTATCGCATTGGCATCGAAATTACCGAAGGCGCCACCCTGATCTGGGACTCCAGGTTCGGCTGGCAGCGCGACGGCCGGGGCAGGCTGATGTCGAACAACAATATCACGGTACAGACGTCGATTTCATTCTGATAAATGCGGGGCATCAGCTATTTTAAGGAACAGCGTGCCACTTTCCGTCCCGGCAGGAGACAACTGACTATTGATGATCGATCGTTCCCCCATGATTGACCGCCTCCACGGTTCTCACGACGATTCAATTATCAGGCGTATCAGGAAAAACGTGCCTCGCAAAAGGGTGCTGCGGATACTGTTGGTCTTCCTTATGCTCTTTGCGGGGATCAAAATAGCGGAATCGCTTACCGATTCAACAGCTGCTCCGGGTCCTGGCGCTCCCGGCGATTCAACGCAGCTTCGCAAGACAGAACCCCAGAAAAAGGGTCCGGTCCGGTTTGCCGTGAAAATGGGCAACAGCCTTGCATATAACGAGGTCGTGGCGTTTCTTTCAATGGCGCCACCGGCTCTGAACAATGGGGTCGATACGGTATATGTCGGAAATGATACGGTCTATCGATACTTTACAATAGACACAACACTGCAAAAACAGGCGGCAACGCTTTTCGGACAATACCGTCCGCAATACGGGATCGCCGCCATACTCCATCCACACTCCGGCCGTGTGCTTGCCCTGGTCTCCTATACGCACGACAGCGCACGCGTGCTTGGCGATCATCTCTACCTGCGCAGTTTCCTTCCTGCCGCCTCTCTTTTTAAAACCGTGGTCGCGGCGGCCGCAATAGAAAAGGCCGGGTATGTCGATTCCACCGCCATACCGGTTAAAGGAAGGAACCATACACTCTACAAGTCCCAGCTTAGACGGCATATCGAACCGTGGAAAGAAGTTGAATTCGGCGAGGCGTTTGCACGTTCAATCAATCCGGTATTTGCCCGGATCGGCATGTATGCGCTCGGGAGAACCGTTCTTGATGACTACTGCACCCGCTTCGGTTTCAATGACCGTATTCCCTTCGAAATGGCGGTTGACACCTCACGGGTGACGGTTCCGCCCGACACCGTCTATGCGATGGCCGAATGCGCGTCCGGATTCAACCGGAAAACCACCTTGTCGGCGCTGCATGGCGCGCTCATCAGCACTGCGATACTGACAAACGGTGCGATACCCCGGCCGCGGCTGGTCGACAGGATTATCCGCAGCGATGGCAGATGTCTCTATCGCAGCGAGACGCAGCACTGGAAAACAGCCGTGACCGGAGCCACTGCGGCACAGCTCGCCACCATCATGGCGCGGGTGATCGAGCGGGGCACCGCCCGGCGGTCGTTCCGCACCTTCAAGCGAAACAAATGGAGCGTCGAAGTCGAAGTAGGCGGAAAGACGGGCTCGCTCAACGTGGACACGCTCGGCAAGATCGACTGGTTCACCGGGTATGCCGCTTCTCGCAATGACGGGGAAACCTCTTTGGCGATCGCCGTGGCAATGGTTCACGGCACAATCTGGACCGTTCATTCAGCGTATATTGCGGCGGAGATCGTTACAAGCTATTTCCGTCCCAGGAGAACCGGCCTGTCCACGAGGGATCTAACCATTCCGGTCACGATCGATTCCGTTGACACGGACAAAACGCCTGAGGGATGACCGCATGACCAAAACCGAGGCATTGCGCTCAGGTTTCATTGCGCTTGCCGGTCGCCCGAACAGCGGTAAATCCGCCCTGCTTAACACGGTCATCGGCATGGACCTCGCCGTGGTCACTGCACTTCCGCAGACCACGCGGCAGACAATGCGGGGGATATATACCAGCGCGTCGCTGCAGCTTGTCTTCATTGACACCCCCGGCATCCATGCCGGAAAACACGCTATCAACGAAGCCATGCTCAGGGAGGCGCGTACCGCACTTGAAGGGGCTCGGGTGGATTGCATCTGTTATCTCGTCGACCTGACGCGTGATTATGGGCGGGAGGAGGCGCTGGTCGCCGGCCTGGTCACCGGTGCGCGGTCCCCGGTGCTTCTGATTTTCAATAAAGCAGACCGGTGTCCCCAACCGGCGGAAAAACGGGACCTCTTTTTCGGGCGGTTTCCCGGGTTGCAGCAAAACGCGTCGATCATACTCAGCGCGATCCAGCCGTCGTCAAAGGAGACATTTTTACGGGCGGTGGATCCTTTTATAAAGGAAGGGCCGCTCTATTTCGATGCAGACGAATTGACCGATGCTCCCATGCGTTTTTTCGCGGCCGAGTTCCTGCGCAAGCATATCATACTGAACACGCGTCAGGAGGTTCCGCACGCCGCGTTCGTAGAGATCGAACAATACCGTGAACGGGAAGGCAGGCATGTGATCAGCGCCGCCATTCACGTTGAAACCGGCGGTCAGAAAGGCATCATCATCGGCGCCGGGGGGGGCACGCTGGGAACAATCCGCACCGGCGCGCAGAACGAACTGTCGCGTCTTGCCGGATGCCCGGTACGAATTTCGTGTCATGTCAAGGTTACGCCGGGCTGGCGCGACAACAAACGATTTCTGCGGGAACATTTTTTGCCGTAGTAAAAGAGCGGGGCGTTCCCGGCGGGAACGCCCCGCATACAGACCCGGTCTGTGTCGGTTGCAGAGGCGGGTGTTTATCGCTGCTCCACGTGTATCCTGATGACTTTTGTTTTATCGGTCACCGTGTTGGTGATGACGAGTTCGGCGTCGCCGTCACCCAGGAAATTCGCTTCATAGGAACGGCGCGGAAAAGCCACCTGGATCTGTCCGCTCCGTGGGAACTGCCAGCGGCCGTTCTCAAACGCGCGGGTCACCGCGGTCACCGAACCGGTCGCGATCGATTCGCCGTTATAGGTCCCGCTGATGCTGCCATTCTTGATATGCGAGATTTCCGGAGAGCGGGTGATGGTGGAGTTCATGACGATCCGCACGTCCAGTTCGTTGCCGCCCTTGGTTCGTTTGACAGACCGGACATGGGAAACCGTGCCGACGGTCAGGAGAGTGGGATACTGCAGCGCAGCGCCGCTTTCGTCCCGGAAGATGACCGTGTCGACACGGATGCGTTCGTAGCCGTCGGAACACGTAAAGGCGGCGGTACGGATATACCCTCCGCAACCCGGATCATACGTGTAAGGAATGATGTTCCAGTCATAGTAGATGGTATCGCCATAGAGCGGAGCGTTCTTTGCAGCGCCGCCGTCGCGTATCATGGTACTCGAGTTGGCGCTCATGTTGGAAACCTCCTGCGTAGCAATGCGCGCGAATTCGTCGCTTATCTCATCACGAGGGCCGATAAGACAGCCGGAAAAAAGGACGGTAACGGCAACCAGTGATCCTGCCGCCGTCATCCTGCGAGCAACACGAAGGGTGTGGTTCATACGGCTACCTCCTGGGATTGGTTTTTGTAATGGTTTCAGAAATCATACCGTCATACAACTCAATAACCATGCCATAGCTGAAAGAATCACGCATTTTCCTGATTTTGCGGCAATTCCTTGCATGACGCGGTTATTATCGGCCAAGATGGTGTATCCATGATGATACGGGGGAACGATCCGCCGTATCGGGGATGATACGTTTCCCGTATCAGAAATCGGTGATCCGTGAAGTATTTTACAGCAGTGGATATTATGCTCATTGCTGTCGGCAGGGTCAAAGACCGGTCGCTTCTTCAGAAGATAGAAGAGTACGAGACCCGGATCCGGCACGACGCGAAGCTCGCGATTGTGGAGATAAAGGATGGAACGCCGGAACAGGAAGGCAAGAAAATTCTGGCTCATCTGCAACGAGACCGGGTGTATGGCATCGCGCTCGATGAGCGGGGAACGCTTATGTCCTCGCGTGATTTCGCCATGAAGCTTTTTTCTATCACGCAGCGAATTGTATTTGTGCTGGGCGGACCGCATGGGCTTCCGGGCAGCGTAAAGCAGGGCGTTCGTGAATGCATTGCGCTTTCTCCCATGACCTTTACTCATGAAATGGCGCGGCTGCTGCTTCTGGAGCAGGTGTACCGGTCGATATCAATCATTAAAAACCGGAAATACCATAAGGAATAGGGGCATCTTCTGCATCCACAGGCGGTTCGAGGCATGAAGTCCCTGGATCGACGGTTCCGGCCAAATCCGTCAGGGGATCATCGCATCGCAAAAAAAGGTGGCGACTCCAATGCATGGCCGGAACTTCCGGCCAGTCGTGAGAAGAAAAACAGCATTATATAATGGAATATGACAAAAACGGCTGGTCGGACAATTGATTTTCTCTCTCCACTATCCCTGATACATGGTTTGGGTACGAAACGGGCTGCGGCGCTTCGTGAAGCGGGAATTGTAACGGTCGGGGACCTGCTGTACCATTTCCCCCGGCGCTATATCGACCGTTCGAACGTGGTGCCTGTGGGATCGGTCCATTCATTTCTGAACGACACCTGCACCGTGGCCGGAACAATCAAGAAGGTGCATTGGGAACGGGGGCGGCGGAGCCGCCTGCGCGCGCTCATTGCTGACGACAGCGGATCGTGTGAGCTGGTCTGGTTTGCAGGGATTCCGGTCTATCGGTCGCTTGTCAAACCGGGCGGAAGGTTCCTGGTCACTGGCAGAGTCACCCTGTACAAGCATTTCCAAATGGTGCATCCGCTCATTGAGAGGGTGCGCGCGGGGAATGGCACACCGCCGGCTTCGTTCCTGCCGGTCTATCCGGTGACCGAGGCCATGCGCGAGGCCGGCATTAATCACCGGCTTCTCGCAAGGAGCATTGCCTGGGTGCTTGACAACTGTACCCGGTTTCCCGAAACAGTACCTGCACGCATCGAGCAAAAACACTCATTTCCTCCACTTGAGCAGTGTTTGCGTCGGATACATGTGCCCACCGAACCACAGCAGCTTGACCGGTACCGGGAGCGTCTGCGGTATGAGGAGCTGTACCGGATTGCGCTGACGCTTCGCTGGAGCAGCCGGAAATTCGCCCTGCCGGGCCGGTCCATGGTTCCTGGTGCGCTTTCGGAACAGTTCCGGGCGACACTGCCGTTTACCCTTACCGGCGACCAGGAGAAGGCGGTTCAGGTGCTTTACAAAGATGCTGCCTCATCCCGTCGCATGCACCGTCTTCTGCAGGGTGACGTGGGAAGCGGTAAAACCATCGTCGCTTTTTTCTCCTGCCTGCCCGCCCTGGCAAGCGGGCTTCAGATTGCGTGGCTTTCACCTACCGAGATTCTTGCCAGGCAGACGCACCACACGTTGAACTACTGGCTTGACGGGCTTGGCTGGCGCGCTTCTCTGCTGCACGGAGGCATGATGTCGCGTGATAAAAAGAAGGTCCAGGATGGTCTGGCCTCCGGAGAGGTACGGTTCGTGGTCGGAACCCATGCGCTTGTTCAGCACACCGTGACGTTTAAGCAACTCGGCATGATCGTCATTGATGAACAACACAAATTCGGTGTGGAACAGCGACTGGCCCTGCAGGAGAAGGATTCGGCGTCGGACTTTCTGCTTATGTCGGCAACGCCGATACCGCAGACACTTGCCAAGACGCTCTACGGTGATCTTGAAATCGTAACCATCGCCGGATTGCCTCCAGGAAGGAAGCACGTGGCCACACACCTTGTCCCCGGTGCCAGGCGCGATGCGCTGGAACGGTTTGTCAGGGAGCAGATCGAGCAGGGGAATGCTGCCTATTGGGTCGTACCGCGTATTGGAGAGGATGAAACCGTGGAGCCGCTTCGGAATATTGAAACGACGTTCAGGGAATTGACACGGGGAACGTTTCGCAACGTTCCCTGCGGGTATCTTCATGGCGGCATGCCTTGCGGGGACAAGGAGCGGGTCATGAATTCGTTTGCGGCGGGTGCAATCAAGCTGCTCGTTGCGACAACCGTCGTTGAGGTCGGTATGGATGTGCCGCAGGCAACATGCATGGTCATCGAGAATCCGGAGCGGTTCGGCATGGCACAGTTGCACCAGTTGCGCGGCAGGGTCGGACGCTCCAGGATGCGCTCATGGTGCTTTCTCCTTGTTTCGCCCCGGGCGGATGAAAAAAGCGTGGAACGCCTGGATAACTTCTGCCGGCACCGGGATGGATTCGAAATCGCTGAGATGGATCTTGCCCTCCGCGGCCCCGGCGAAGTGACCGGATACCAGCAGACCGGGTGGGATGATCTGAAATTCGCTGATATGGTAAAAGACGCACCCCTATTCCGCGAGATCCAGGATGAGATTGAAACCCTGCTCCCCCCATGCTCCTGACAACCCGTTCTAATTTTTTTTCACTATACCGGTAGTGCGCAATTAATTATATTACCATTCCCTGATAGTGTACACCTTGTTGTCAGAAGACGCAAGGACTTCTTTTAACTCACCTAAATGCAGGCAGATAGTGGCATGGTTGCACTAATAATCGTGATTTCACTGTATGTAGTCTGTTCGGTTGTTCTCTTGGCGTTTGGGGCACAATGCTATCTCCTCACGTTTCTTTTTCTGAGAAAGAGGCGTTGCCGCGTTAAGGCGCAGCAGGAGACCATGAAGTATTACTACGGTGTGACTGATGAAAAGCGGTATCCGAAGGTGGTCACGCAGCTTCCGATGTTCAATGAAAAGCAGGTCGCCTGCCGGGTGATCGAGGCTGCCGCGACAATGGACTACCCACGCGACCGCCATGAGATCCAGGTGTTGGATGACAGCACCGATGAGACCGTCCAGTATGTCGATGAAACGGTCAACCGTCTAAAGGCCAGAGGATACAATGTAAAGGTGATCCGGAGAACCGACCGGACCGGATTCAAGGCCGGTGCTCTTCAGCATGGTCTAAAATTTACCGATGCAGAATTTGTCACCATTTTTGACGCGGATTTTGTGCCGTATAAAGATTTCCTGCGCCGGGCAATGGCGTTTTTTGTGGACCGGCCGAATCTCGGGCTTGTGCAGGGTCGGTGGACGCATCTGAACAAATCCGCCTCGCTCATCACCCGCGGCCAGGCAATGGGTATCGATGGTCATTTTATGATTGAGCAGGCTGCCCGGAGCTGGAACGGCCTGTTCATGAATTTCAATGGCACGGCAGGCGTATTCAGACGAAGCGCCATAGAATCAAGCGGCGGATGGCAGCACGATACGCTCACCGAAGACATGGACCTGTCCTACCGCATGCAGCTTGCCGATTGGGAAACCGAATATGTTCCCGACCTCATGGTTCCCGCGGAAATTCCCGAAGATATCAATGCGTTCAAAAACCAGCAGTTTCGATGGGCAAAAGGTTCGATCCAGACTGCGATCAAAATTATTCCCATGCTGGCGCGAAAAAAGATGTCGCCGTTTAAGTTCATTCAGGCGGTGCTGCATCTCACTCACTACATGGTACACCCGCTCATGCTCATTCTCGCGCTGCTCACGATGCCGGTGCTCTATTTTGTCAAAGTCAATCTGCCGCTGTACTGGTTTGTCGGGATTATCTGTTGCATGGTCCTGGCGACGAGCGGACCTGCGACAATGTATATGGTGGCCCAGCGATATATCGGTAATCCGCTTCTGCAGCAGATCATGCTTATCCCCGCGATGATGCTCATTGGTACTGGCTTGGCCGTAAACAATGGCAAGGCGGTTTTCGAGGCCCTGCTTAAACGCGAATCGCCATTTTACCGCACGCCCAAAAAGGGTGAGCGGAGCGGCAAACTGGCCTACCGGCCGGTAAAGGATATCACCTGTATCGTTGAAATTCTCATCGGCTTTTACTGCCTTGCCAGTTTCCATATGTTTTTAGGATATACCAACTTTCTGGTAAGCCCGTTTCTCATGCTCTATGCTTCGGGATTCTTGTTTGTTGGCGTCATCTCCATAGTGCATTTCCGGAAACCCAACTTGATCGATATAAAAGTCAAAGTACCGCTTGAGCCGGCAAAAACCATAGCATAGTTACCCAGAATTATTATAAAACCGGATGGTTCCTCCAAGGTATTTCCTCACGTATACCTTACCTGCTATTGTTTTAATTTGCAACATTTTTATCGATTCACTATGAAATATTAAGCTGAGTTTTTTCCATGCAAACTGCGAAATTTGGCGAAAAAAGCTATAAAAACTTCTGGCATGGCATTTGTTTTGAGTAACGATGATAATCTCGTCGTATTCTGAAACTGAAATATGTATTGAATATATAGATCGGCCAGAATAGAAAGGGAGTACTGGTATGGGCAAAATAATCGGAATCGACCTTGGTACCACCAACTCATGCGTTGGTGTTATGGAGGCTGGTAAACCTGTGGTTATCGCCAACTCCGAAGGGGGTCGCACCACGCCTTCTATCGCTGCATTTGCTAAAAACGGCGAGCGGCTTGTCGGCGCCATTGCAAAGCGGCAGGCGATAACCAACCCGGAAAATACCATCTATTCAATCAAGCGGTTCATGGGACGGCGTCATAACGAGGTGTCGTCAGAAGAGACGCGGGTTCCATACAAGGTCGTCGGCGCTCCTGAAGAACCGGTAAAGGTCGCTATTCAGGATCGCGATTATACCCCGCCGGAAATTTCTGCCATGATCCTCCAGTACATGAAAAAAGCGGCTGAGGAATATCTCGGCGAAGAGGTTAAAGAGGCGGTCATTACGGTGCCGGCCTACTTTAACGATTCGCAGCGGCAGGCTACTAAGGACGCGGGCAGGATCGCAGGCTTGGATGTCAAGCGTATTATCAATGAGCCGACCGCTGCGGCGCTTGCCTATGGTCTTGAAAAAAAGCGTAACGAGAAAGTCGCGGTTTTCGACCTGGGCGGAGGCACGTTCGATATTTCGATCCTCGAGATCGGTGAAGGGGTATTCGAAGTAAAGTCCACGAACGGTGACACCCATCTTGGCGGAGATGACTTTGATAAGGTGATCATGGATTATATAGCCGATGAATTCAGGAAATCCAATGGGATTGATCTGCGTAACGACCGCATGGCGCTCCAGCGACTCAAAGAGGCGGCTGAGAAGGCGAAGATTGAGCTTTCCTCGGCAATGCAGGCGCAGATCAACCTGCCGTTTATCACGGCCGATGCAAGTGGCCCGAAACATCTCGATATCACGCTTACCCGAGCAAAACTCGAGTCTCTTGTCCAGCACCTGATCGACCGCTGCGTCGATCCATGCAGGAAAGCGCTTGACGATGCAGGTCTTTCATCAAGCCAGATAGACGAAGTGCTGCTGGTGGGTGGCGCAACACGTATGCCCGCGGTTCAGCGCAAGGTGGAAGAGGTTTTCGGCAAAACGCCCAACAAGAGCGTCAACCCTGACGAAGTGGTTGCGGTTGGCGCCGCTATCCAGGGTGCCATTCTTTCCGGCGACCAGTCGGTCAAGGACGTGCTCCTGCTCGACGTGACCCCGCTGTCGCTCGGTATTGAAACGCTTGGCGGCGTCATGACCAAGCTGATCGAGCGCAATACCACCATTCCGACGAAAAAGAGCCAGGTGTTCTCCACCGCGTCCGACAGCCAGACCGCGGTGACCATCATGGTGTATCAGGGCGAGCGGGAAATGGCGGCCCATAACAGGTTGCTTGGCAAGTTCGACCTTATCGGCATACCGCCGGCGCCGCGCGGCGTTCCGCAGATCGAGGTTACGTTTGATATCGACGCCAACGGCATTCTCAACGTGAGCGCAAAAGATCTCGGCACCGGAAAATCGCAGCAGATCCGAATCGAATCCTCCAGCGGGCTCAATGAGGACGAAATACAGAAGATGGTGAAGGATGCCGAAGCCAACGCCGCCCGTGATAAAGAGGAAAAGGACAAGGTGGAGATCAAGAACCAGGCCGAGCAGCTGGTATACCAGACAGAAAAAATGCTTAACGAAGCCGGCGACAAGATTCCCGCCGACGTTAAAAGCAAGTACCAGTCATCCATCGATGACCTCAAGGACAAGATCAAAGGCGGCGATCCCAAGGCCATCAAGGCAAGCATGGACAGCATGATGAAGATATCCGAAGAGCTGTACAAGCACGCCCAGGCAGCCGGTGCCGCAGGCGGACCGGGTGCGGGACCGGGCGCTGGACCCGCAGGAGACCAGCAGTTCCACGGCAGCCAGCCGGGCGGCGAAAATGCCGGTACGGGCGATTCCGGTGACCAGAAAAAGAAGCCGGGAAAAGACGGCGCCGTTGACGCGGATTATGAAGTGGTGGATTAAAATTGCACAATGCAGAATGATGATTGAAGAGTGAGAAATTAAAAAAAACGCTCATCCGTGAGTCCGGATTGTCATCGGGATCGAAGGGTGGGCGTTTTCATTTTCGCAAAAGAAGGATGGCGTGATAAAAGGACACTTCTGTATCCTGATTTTTTTTCACCTCGTTGCGTATTCCTTCAGGCTCACCCCTGATCAATGGATTGATGATCAACCTTTTTCTCTCCAGGCCACAGTTTTTACCGAATCCCTGGAGCCAAACGTACCATCCTATTTCATTTTCGATACATTCGCCGACAACGATACTTCTCCTGTACGGAATAATCAAACCCTGCATCCGTGGTGGACACCCAAGGGCGATCGGATACCGTCAAATCTCGTCCTGCCCATTCCTTCGACAGCAGGGATTACTATTTGTCCAAAAACTTATGCGGAACGGATTATTGCGTATATTCATCGCGCAGCGCGGCTTGATGATGCTGCTGACGATCCTGCCTATTTCTGACACTATCGTATCTTTCCACAATTCTTCTGTTTTTAAACGATATAGTGATCGTTGCGATATAACGATATTACAAACGATCGTATAGTATAGTATGAAAGGAAAATCATATGAAAACGGGAACAATGAAAATCGTGAAATGGGTGCTGATTGTAACAGGCGGATCTGCAGTAGTGGCCATAACCCTGCTGGCTCTGTTTATCCGGTCACTTTTTATCGAACCGGACCTTGCCAGCCTGCCTTCATACCATCCGTTCAAATCAGAAAAGGCGAAATCGCGCTATCTCGCCTATTATGACAACCGCGCGCAAGCGTGGCCTGTTGCCTCGGATACCGTTTCGATTCGAACATCGTTCGGTTCGACCTTCGTCAGGACCAGCGGAAAGCCGGGCGCGCCGAATATAGTGCTCCTGCCGTCGGGAAATGCATCATCGCTGGTGTGGGCGCAGAATGTGGCTGACCTGTCGAAATCATACCGGGTGTATGCCGTGGATAACATTTACGACGTCGGCCGGAGCGTATATACGAAAATCATGAAGAGCCAGGATGATTTCGTTGCATGGCTCGACGACCTGTTTTCGGGTCTGGCGCTCGGGGACAGCGTGAACCTGGCCGGTTACTCCTATGGGGGTTGGATCGCGGGCCAGTATGCTCTCAAGCGGCCGGAGCGGTTGTCCAAAGCAGTGCTCGTAGCGCCTGCCGCCACCCTGTGCCCCCTGCCGGCTGAGTGGGCATGGCGCGGAATTTTTTCCGCGCTTCCTCACCGTATATTCATGCAAAAGCTGATGGTCGACTGGCTTTTTACCGATCTGGCGGTAAAAAAGGATTCCGTGAGCCGTGCCATAATTGACAATATGGTGAATGACGCGGCAATGAGCATGAGCTGCTTCAAATTCAAAATGCTCGTGCCGCCAACGGTCTTGAGCGACAGCGAGCTCCGGGCGATCAAAGTGCCGATGCTGGTCTTGATCGGCGAGCACGAAAAGATCAATCCGCCTCTCGAGGCAATGGAGCGCCTCGCCAGGGTCGCCCCTGGGATACAATGTGTATTGATAAAAGGAGCCGGACACGATCTGCCGCTGGTGAAGAATGAAGAAGTGACCCGCCTGACACAGGAATTTTTAAAGAGCCGGGGGGAAGGTAATGATTCCGTGATTCCATAGTCTGGCCCGTTTCCAATCGATACCGTGTCTCTTGAAAACACCGCCTTTTTATCGTATCATTAAGCCGCCCCTAGCCCACACTCAATCACTTAATTCTCTATCAATCCAACATTATTCGAAGGTATCGGTATGTGTAGCAGGCTGCGTTCTGTTGTGGCCGTTGTTGTCATGGTTTGTTGTACCGTTGGCGCGGACACCATCGTTTCGGTTTCTTCCGGCGGCGTATGGGAAGACACGCTTACTTGGGTAGGCCACAGAATTCCGGGATCGGGCGACGATGTTGTGATAAACGGTACGGTGTCGGCAACAGCCAGCAGCGCGACTTGCCGGGATATGACTATTTCGCAGGATGCGGTGTTGCAGAACGGCGGTGGACTGGGCTGGGTAACGGTCTCCATAACAGGATCATTGACCAACAGTGGAACGATCCGAAACAATCCGACTTCAAATGAGTTGTGGCTGAATGTGGCGGGTGACCTTGTCAATAACGGCACTTGGACCCCGGCAAAGACGCACATTCTTTCCACCCGTTCTCAAGATATTTCGCAGACATCAGGTACTGAGTTCAGGGGTATCTTTCTGAAGAAAAGCGCGGGCGGGACATCCGACACCTTTCCGCTGGTCGCGGGTTCCGACCTTTTCATAAACGCCTCGCAGTTTGACTGCAACGGCTACAGTAACGGTAGCTACTACTGGGGCAAGGTCGACATGGCAGGCCACAATCTGACGCTTATGGGCGGCACCAGTTTTTTCGGAGCGGCGCTCCATGGCACGGACACGGTCATCTGCCGCGACTCTTCGATTATCAGCAGCAGTACCTTTGAGGAAGCGGTTACGCTTGCCGGACGAACAACGATTACCGACTCCCGCGTGACGTTCAACGGCGAGGTGACGGTTGCTGATACCCTTCAAAACGGCGGGTCGCTCGGATGGGTCACGCTGTACGTGCGCGGTGGCATTGTCAATACAGGCATGATAAGAAACCATCCCGGAGGCAACGAGCTCTGGATGGAAATAGGCCGGAACGTGACGAACCGCGGCGTATGGGCCAATAAAAAAAATACCATGACCGACAGTGTGGATCAGGTGATAGGACTTGACAGCTCCAGAGTGATACAGGCGCCGTTTATTTTTGACGCTCTCTGGACAAGCGGGCCGTACGAGTGGCGAAAAGACACGCAGGCAGTAACTGATGGCAGCGGGCGGTTGTTGCATTTTGATTCGCTTACCATGGCCGTTGCCGGAGTATACCGTTGCAAGCATGACAGCGTTTGGTCGCGTACCATCACGGTCCGTGAGGGATCGGCTGCCCTCATCAGAAGGCCGGGAGGGGTTGTGGCCGGCGCGCCGATGTCGTTTACTTCCGAAATCATACCCGGAAAAATCCCCTTTGTTTCCTTCCAGGTCCCGCGAAGCTGCGCCTATACCATTTCTCTTTTTGATGTCCGGGGCAGGATCATTGAATTCACGCATTCATGGGCGGTTGCCGGTATTCAATCTCAACCGGTCGCTTCAAAGCGACTTGCCGGCGGCTTGTATACCGTCCTGTTTCGCGCCGGCGAGTTCAGGAGCACGCATAAGGTGATGATGATCCGCTGAACATGACTCAACCGGCACAGTCCGGCAGCCGTGCCGTTCGTTATTACAGGTGACGGTTTCCCGAAAGATCCATTCGACAGTACCGTTGCGCCCGGTCTTCAAGGCCGTTCATTTTCTTTGGGTTTTTGCCAGTTAAAAATCAAGCAGAAAATTTTTACGTTTTATTTTTCCTGGCACCGGGGCATGGTCAATTACGATATTATTGCACGCAAAATTTTTTAAAAACCAAACCTGTCACCGTCAGATCCATTTATTTGTAAGGAGGAGATCATGAATCTGCAGAAGCTGCTTGATGAACTTGAGGTCCTGAAGGTCGAATACGAGAAATTTCAGAGGGGGAATAAATCAGCCGGTACCCGCGCCCGCAAGAGTCTGCAGAACATCAAGAAGATCTGCCAGGATATCCGAAACGAGATCCAGGAGGCGAAGAAGTCGGAATAGCGATCGCGAGAGTCCGGGGGCGAGGACAGACTCTTTTTTTAGTGCGCCGCAATATTTTTTATTTCCAGCCGTAATCAACTGCTGTTTGTGGCTGAGTAGGGTTCGTAGCGTGCAAATCACTTATGTCGCTTGACCAAACCGCGGTCACGAAACCATTTTTTATAGCCTTTGTCGGAAAAAAAACAAATAAACAAGTTCAACC
The DNA here is from genome assembly GCA_016932075.1 of Chitinispirillaceae bacterium. The sequence continues at coordinate 26,088 of JAFGDP010000110.1, forward strand.
ACACCAAATCAGTGGCGGGTTTTATGAATCCAACAACAAACGGTTACATGCTCGAGGTGAAAAGCCTCAGCAAAAAATTCGGTGAATTTCCAGCGTTAAAAGACCTGAATTTCCAGATCCCGAAAGGGGAGATCCTGGGATTTCTCGGACCGAACGGCGCGGGGAAAACAACGACCATGCGTATCATCACCTGTTACATTCCGGCGTCGAGCGGAACCGTACTGGTCGACGGGCTTGAAACGGTGGCCAACAGCCTGCGGGTCAGGCAGAAGATCGGCTATCTTGCCGAGACCAATCCGCTCTACAGCGACATGACCGTACGGGAATATCTCAACTTTGTCGGCGAGATACGCGGTCTTCGCCAGCCCAAGCTGGGCGCGCGGATTGACGAGATGTTCAGCATCTGCGGGCTCACGAAAATGGCCGAGCGGCAGATCGGCAAGCTTTCCAAGGGGTTTCGCCAGCGGGTCGGGCTCGCGCAGTCCATGATGCACAATCCTGACCTTCTGATCCTTGACGAGCCGATGTCGGGCCTCGACCCGAACCAGATTGTGGAGATCCGGCAGCTCATCAAGAAAATCGGCGCGGAAAAAACGGTGATCTACTGCTCCCATATCCTTTCGGAAGTGAGCGCGACCTGCTCACGCATTATCATCATCAATGAGGGACAGATCGTTGCCAGCGGCACGGCAGGGGAGCTTACCGCTCGATCGAGCAGGGGCAACCGGTATACGGTGACGGTCCGGGCCGACCGAGACGCCGCCCAGAGCGCGCTTCAGGGTCTGCCTAACGTTGCCGGCGTGTCGATAAAAGGCGTTTCCAAGGAGTGGGCGACCGCCGAGGTGCTCTGTGCTTCAAACGAGGACATTGGTGAAGATATCTTCAGATGCGTGGTGTCCAAAGGCTGGAGTCTTTCCGAGCTCAGGCACGAGACCGCAAGCCTCGAGGATGTGTTCACACAACTTACAAGGGGATAATCATGGACAATATACTTGCGATTTTCAAAAAAGAGTTCAAATCCTATTTCATTTCACCGATCGCCTACGTGTTCATCACCGTGTACCTAGCGGTCTCCAATTTCCTATTTTTCCAGAGCTTTTTTCTGATCAACCAGGCCGACATGCGCGGGTATTTCCAGCTCCTGCCGTGGATTTTCCTCTTTTTCGTTCCGGCGGTCACCATGCGGAGCTGGTCCGAAGAGAAAAAGGTACGCACGCTCGAACTGCTGCTGACGTGGCCGGTGAGCGATCTGCAGGTCGTGGCAGGGAAGTTCATGGCCGCGTTCGGGTTCCTGCTCGTGGTCATTGTTTTTTCAATCACCATTCCGATCACGATCGCCGTGATCGGCGACCCGGACATGGGCCCCATTGTCGGCGGGTATATCGGCGCCCTGCTCATGGGCGGCGCCTATATCGCGATCGGGATGTGGGTCTCCTCATACACCGAAAACCAGATCATCGCGTTCATCCTCGGAGTGGTCGCGACGTTTGCGCTGTTCATCGTGGGCAATCCGTTTTTCACCATGGCCGCGCCACAGGCGATCGTTCCGGTGCTGAGCTTTCTGGGCCTGGCGAACCATTTTGAGAGCATCGAGCGCGGCGTCATCGACTCGCGCGATATTATTTACTACTGTTCGGTCATCGGCTTTTTCCTGTTTCTCAACGTTCAATCCCTCACCAGCAGGAAATGGGAATAAAAGGAGATAGAGCAACCTATGGAATCCAAAAAAATCAAAACCCGCACGGAACTGATCGTTTATGTGCTGATCGTCCTCGGCGTCATCGTCGTGGTCAATTATCTGGCCACGATGTGGTTCGGCCGGATCGATCTCACCGAAGGCAGGGAGTACAGCATATCCCCGGCGACCAAGAAGATCCTCAAGGGGCTTGATGACGTGGTCAACATCAAGGTCTATTTTTCGGCCAACCTGCCTCCCAACCTGCACCGGATCGTGACCGACGTCAAGGACATGCTCTCCGAATACAAGGCCTACGGCGGGAAAAAAATCAGGGTGTCATGGGTGGACCCGGCGACGTCGGAGTCGCTCAAGTCGGAAGCGCGCTCCATGGGAATTCCCGAGATACAGCTGCAGACGTTTGAAAAGGACAAAGCGCAGGTCATGAACGGCTACATGGGCATCGCAGTGCTGTTTGCCGATAAAAAAGAGGTGCTGCCCGTGGTCCAGAAGCTGCAGAACCTCGAATATGACCTGACCCTGGCTGTCATGAAAGTGTCGCGCGCTGCAACGCCGAAGGTCGGTATCGTCAAGGTCGATACCATGCCGGACTACCCGCCGCAGGTCATGCGCCAGATCCCGGAGGACGGCAAGAAGGGCCGCACCGAAGAGAAGTTCAAACCGCTCTTCGAGTCCCTTAAAGAGAATTACGACGTGATCACGGTCGATGCGCTCAAGGGCGAGCCGATCGACAGCACGCTGCGAACCCTTGTCGTGCCCGGGAGCTTCTCGTTTACCGACCGCGCCATCTTTGAGATCGACCAGTATTTCATGAAGGGTGGAAAGCTGATCGTCCTTTCCGAAGCCATGCGGGTGGATTTTCACCAGTACTACGGGCCGCGGGCCGTGAACGTCAACTCAAAGCTTCTGGACCTGGTCAATTTTTACGGGGTCAAGGTCGAGCAGAACATCCTCGCCGACGCCTCGTGCGGCCAGGTGCAGGTCCCGCAGAAAATCGGTCCGTTTTCCATGAATGTCGCGGTGCCGTATCCCTACTTTGTCAAATTCGGGGCGCAGGGTTTCTCAAAGGACAATCCAGCGGTGGCGCCGCTGTCCGACGTGATCATGCCATGGCCCAACACCCTGTCGCTGCTCGTCGACCTCGCCTCGCCCGACGCAAAGAAGGACGCCGGAGCTTCTGACAGCACCTCGTCGACCCAGAGCGGCGTCAAGGCGACCATCCTGATACAGTCGTCGCCCAAGAGCTGGGCGGTGAGCGGACAGATCGACCTGAATCCGCAGCAGCAGTGGCAGCCGGCCGAGGACCAGCTTGAGCACCATACCGTGGCGGTGCACCTCACCGGATCGTTCAAGAGTTTCTTTGCCGGCAAGACCGTGCCGCCGCTCAAGGACACGCTGCCGGGCGATACGCTCAGCAAGATCAGCCTTGACGGCAGCGGCGACGCGAACCGCGCCGTCGATCCGGACAATGAGAACGGCCACCTGGTGGTCGTCGCGAACTCGGATTTCGTCTCGGCCCAGAACGCGGCGCCGCAGAACATCATGCTGATGCTGAACCTCATCGACTGGTTTTCCCAGGACGAGAACCTCATTTCAGTCAGAACGCGGGCGGTCAAGGACCGCACCATCGACCCGGACCTTCTGGAGAAGGACTCGTCGCGGCCGAATGTCATCCGTATCATCAATATTATCGCCATGCCGCTTCTTATCATATTCATAGGGCTTGTCATCTTCCTGCGCCGTCGTGAAAAAATCGTTGCACCACCCGCTGTACCCGAGCAGGCCGGAGAAAAAAAGGAGGAGAAACAGGTATGAACAATAAGAAACTACTCGCAGCAGCCGTTGTTCTTGGTGTCGCGCTTTGTATCCTCGTGCTGGTCAAGGCGATCGGTAATCGGGCGCCTTCCGAAAGCGCGCTTCAGTTTTTTCCCGGCCTTACCGAAAAGAGCATCGGAGCCGTCGTGCTCAAGGACGCCACGGACTGGGTGAAAATTCAGCGTAAGGGCGATGTGTGGGTCATGGTGCCCAAGCAGGTGCTCGCGTCAGCCGGCGAAAAAAAGGAGGCCTCGGGCCTGTCCAAGGTGATCGACGACGATACCGCCGTTGCGCCGGCGCCGGAGGGTATCGCCGCTTCGGAATATCCGGCCGACAGCGGGACCGTTGCGTCGCTCATTGAGAACATCCTCAAGCTGAAAAAGGATATTCTGGTCTCTGAAAACCCGGCGAAACAGACGACCTTTGAGGTGGACACGGCAAAGGGCATCCAGCTTGAGGTGATCGACCTCAACGGCAAGTCGCTCGGCAAAGTCATTATCGGAAAGAACGGGTCGGACTGGAGCAGCAATTATGTCCGGGCGGAAAACGCCATATCCGTCTATCAGGTCAGCGGCATTTCGCGGTACGTATTCGGCACCGACCACAAGCGCTGGACCGACAAGTCGATCATGAAGTTTGACAAGAAGACGGTGAAAAAGATCGCCATTGCGAAAAAGGGAGAAACCCCAGTCGTGCTGGCGCTGGAAGGCGACAGCGCGAGCATGGGCTGGAACCTGCTGCAGCCGGTCAAGAAACCAGCCGACTCGGCAAAGGTGGACGAACTGCTTAACGGCTGTTCCAACCTCATGGCGTCGGAGCTGGAGGACTCGGCCTATACCGACGAACAGACCGGCCTTGCCGATCCAGCAATAACCGTCTCGGTCACGTTTGAAGGCGGCACGGTCAGGAACCTGGCGATCGGCAACCAGAAGGGCGAGCAGAAAAAATTCTGGGCGAAAGTACCGGAAAAACCGTATGTCTACCTGATCGACGATTTCAACAAGAAAAAGTTTGAAAAGAAACCTGAAGAGTTTGAAAAACAGCCGCTCAAGCCAATCGAAGCGGTCCCGGCAAAGCCGCCGAAGAAGAAATAACGCTCGTATCAGTGGCAATCGGTTCGGCCTCCCTTTCAGGATGAAGGGGAGGCCTTTTTAATTTAAGGAGCATGCACCACGAAGGACACGAAGACACACGAAGGGGAAAAAGAAAAAAAGGTTTTTTAAACTATCATTTCCTTCGTGACCTTCGTGCTCTTCGTGGTGAATTTTTTTTCATCTTTGACATGGAGATGGCGGTTGATAGGTTAAATAACCGGGAAAATCCCTTTCCCGACCAGGGAGAAACGATCCTGACTAGGGAGGAAACCATTCCCGACCGGGTAGAAACCTTTCCCGGTCTGCCAGAAAGGACCCTAACCAGGGAAAATGAGGTCCTGACCGGGGAAACCCCCTTTCCCGGCCAGGGAGAAACTGTTCTGACTAGGGAGAAAACCTTTCCCGACAAGGAGAAACCGGATCTGACCGAGGAAAAAAGGGGTATGATCAGGGAAAAAATCATTCCCGACCAGGGAGAAGCAGGGAATGACCGAGGAGAAAGGGGGAATTACCGGGGAAAAAAGGGCCATGACCGAGGAAAAAGGGGGCATGACCAAGGAAAAAACCGTTCCCGACCAGGGAGAAAACTGATCTGACCGGGGAGAAACGGGGTATGACCAAGGAAAAAAGGGCCATGACCGGGGAAAAAGGGAGTATGACCGGGGAAAAAATCATTTCCGATCCGGTCAGGAAGGCTTTTTCCAGCGTAAGTACTTTTGGATCAGTGTGAGACGTTTCAGGCGGCGAGGAGCAAATATCAAAAGGAGGAGACGTATATCTTGCTGTAATTAGGAAAAAGTGGTCTTTGCCGCGGCGGCAATCATTTCTGACCGGATGATTATGCATTTGTGTCATGGCCGTCCCGGCCATGCACGTTCAAAATCAGTCACTCTCCTGCTTTATCCTCTCCCACTCTTTTGCCACCGCATCTTCGTTATTGGTCCAGGGGGAAACCCGTTTTGCCGCTTTTTTGACGTCAGGAGGGGCATTGGCCACGGCAATGCCGAGCCCGGCCCGCTTCAGCATGGGGATATCGTTCTCCGCGTCGCCGAACGCAACAATCTCGTCCCAGGAAATGCCGTACTGGTTCGCGACAGCGGCAAGCCCGTCCGCCTTGTTGGCCGCGGGATCAAGGAATTCCAGATAGTGGCTCCAGGTGCGGCAGATGTAGACGCCGGAATTCCAGAGACGCTTGAAATGCTTTTCCTCCCTGTCCATTGCTTCCCCGGCCCCGACAAAGATTATCTTGGACGGGGCAATGCCGCGAAACCGGTCGAGCGAGGGGACGTACTCATACCGGCTCCCGGTCTGGGCGATATACAGGTCGATCCACGGCGCGCTCAGCTCATCCCGCACGGCATACAGCGAACCGTCGAGATAGAAGTTCAGGACAAAATCTTTGTTTGTGCCATAGTCAATAAGGTGTTCCGCAATAGATGGTGCAAGTGAAGCGGAATGCAAAAGCTTCGAATCCGCTCGGCTGCTGGTCCTGACTTCGGCGCCGTTGAGCGTCAGGAGTGCCGCGTCCTCAAGAGCATGCGTGAGATAGTTCCGGATGCTGCTGCCCAGCCGCCCGGTGGCAATGGCAATGACCGCCCCCTGCGCTTTCATTTCATGGAGCGCCTTCTCATTGGCGGCAGAGATGGTCTTGCGGTCGTCGAGGAGCGTTCCATCGAGATCAAAGGCAAACAGCTTGTAGTTCATGACAGGGAGAAAATACATGATGCAAGGCCGATTTCAGACCGTAATTGATGTGCCGTGGCCGGTGCCGGATCTAGTATTTTCACACTGACCGGATTCACCTTTTTCCCAGGGAGTATGGCTATGAGTGAACTGCGCAGTACCATAAGGGAGTTGAGCGACCAGGAACTGGCGACCCAGTATCTGCACCATAAGGAGGACTATACGCCCGAGGCGCTGGCGATCATGAAGGAAGAGATGGACGCGCGACAGCTCGACCAGTCCGCGGCCGCTGACGCGGCGGGCGGGGTGCAGGAGGACCTTCCCGAGCTTTCATTTAAAAGCGAGGATTTCGTCCGGTTCGACCACAGCTTTTCCCGAACCGACCTGCTCCTGGCTTCGGCCATGCTGCGGGAACACGCCGTTCCTTTTTTTGTGGACAATCCGACGTCCACCGAGACGATACCGATTGAAAGCGAGCTTGAGAAACGGTATACCCTTAATATCCCGAAACCGTTTATCGAAAAGGCGCACGAACTGCTTGACGAACACTTTGTCAAGGCCGACAACCGCTACCTGCTCAAGTACAGCGGTGCCCGTGACCGCCTGAAAGCGTTTAATTTCCACGATATTCATTTGACTGAAAGCGAGTCTTTTGAAGAGGTGCAGGTGACGCTGGCGCAGGAAGAGAGGCAGACCGTCGTTTCCCTGGGGCGGCGGCTGCTTGGCGAGGCGGAAGCGGTGGAACAGGCCCAGGAACGGGTCCTGTTTTACTACGATTCGATCGAGCCGCTCATTGCGCGCCTCCAGGCGCCCGGCACGTCGAGCCTGACTAAAAACGATCTGTTGGCCATACTCGAGATCCTTCAGGTCTATGTCGATGACCCCGCTCTGCCCGCATCGATGGATGAGGCGATCGTGCAGCTCCTCGACCTTTTTATCGGTTCGTGACGGTTTTTCCTAAAAATTGGATACGCGCGCGCGCTTCGAAATCCGCGATTGACGCGAGGGGCTCACTCGCGGCGATGCGGACGCGAAGCCCGCGCGACCGGCTCGTCTTCGCAAAAATCGAAATCGCCAGGCAGTTGCACTGGCTTTTGACGGCGCGCGCGACCAGATACGTTTCACGCAACAGTTTTTCACGTTCATTGTCGGTCTTTGTCTGATACTCTATGGCGACCGAGCCGTCCGATTCACGGCGGTAGTCGAGAAGCGCGCCGAACGGTTGCACAATAGCCTCGATTGAAAAGACCCCTTCGCCGAGGGTGCGCCGCATCTCCGCGGTGGTCGCGAGGACCTCTTTGGTCCTGCCCGTTGCCCGGTAGACATCAAGAAGCCCGTACCAGGCGTGCACGTTATGACGGTTAAAGGCAAGGGCAAGTTTATAGAATTTGATCGCGCTGAGGGCGTCGTCCGCGCTTGCCTTTGCAGAATCAATGTAAAGGAACGATGTCGCGCGGCCGGCATCATTGTCCCAGGGTTTTTTGTTGTGTAACGCAGGGACATCCCCCTTGCGGACAAGTCCGGCGGTTTTTGGGTCGTTGGATGGTGCGGTACGGTCTGACAGACAACCGCCGTTCTTTCCAAGGAGTATGCCGGCACCGATGATCGCCAGAAGTGCCGTGTAAAGGATTGTCCCTTTTACCACGGCAGGGGCGAGGCGTTTTTTTGATCGGGACGGAGCGTCCGCATCGGACGTGACCGCCGCAGGAATGATTTCGGAAACGTTGGAACGGCGCTGGGTGAGCGAACCTGTGCACCTGTCGGGAGAGGCGGCATCGCCGCCGCTCGGGTCCGCGGCATGGTCCGACGGAACGGCCTGCGCATCAATCCCGTGCCTGCTGTAGCGGTCGAGGTGGGCGCCGATGGTCTCCCTGGTCGCTACGCGAACAAGGGTGATAGGAAGGTGGTCGGTTCTTGCGGTTGCCTCTTCAAGAGTGATCCCTTCATTGCGCGCCAGGTGGCGGGCGACCACCATTCTCCCGTTTCTGGTGCGGAATCCCTTGATAATAAGGTCGTAGTGCATCGGTCTATAATGAATGTCAAAAGTATCGTTACAAGACAGCATCTCCGATTGTATTCCTTCTTTTTCCACCCGTCGGGAGAGCGTGCTGCCTGCCTCAGGCAGGCGTTTAGCAGGGTCGTCCGCTTTAATTATACCACCCGTACCGGATTCCTTTCAAATAAAGGTCTCCGCGGCACGGTCTTGACATATCTGCGGGCACGATTCATTTTCAGATAAGTAAATACACGGTTCACCTCACCAAAGGAAGTCGAAGCATGTCCAGTATTAAGAAGAAACGGAAGGCAAAAATCAACCGTCATAAAAGAAAAAAACAGCGCCGTCTTAACAGGCATAAAAAGAAATAAGCGCGGTTGTTGCGTAGTACGGTGCATAATAATGATTGAAGGGTGGCGCTGGTGCCGCCCTTTCTTTTTTCAACGACTCATGGCGACCACACTCCAGGGCATCATAACCGAGATAACGTTTCAGAACGAAGATAACGGCTATACCGTGCTGAAACTGCAGGATGAACAGTCGCTGCAGCCGGTTCCCTGTGTCGGTACCATGCCGACCGTTGTGCCGGGCGAAACCGTTCTTCTCACCGGAGACTGGGATCTGCACCGGCGGTACGGCAGGCAGTTCCTCGTCGAGCGCTATGAAATGGTGCGGCCGACGACCATCCACGGGATAACTCAGCTGTTAGGATCAGGGTTCATCGTGAACATCGGGCCGGTGCGTGCGGCGATGATTGTCGAGCGGTTCGGGTTGGCAACACTCGATGTCCTGGATACCGAACCCGACCGGCTCCTTGAGGTCCGCGGCATCGGAAGGAAAACGCTCGGCAAAATCCGCGAAGCCTGGGACCGCCAGCGCCATATCCGCGACCTCATGCTGTACCTGCAGGGGATCGGCGTTTCCCTCAATCTCGCCACCCGTATTTATAAAGCATACGGCGAACGGGCCAGGGAGAAAATATCGAGCGATCCCTACGCGCTTCTCGATGATGTATGGGGGGTCGGATTCATAAAAGCCGACACGCTCGCCCGGAACATGGGGTTCAGGCATGACTCATACAAACGTATCCGCGCCGGGATCACCTACGTGCTCAGCGACGCCGCGTCGTCGGGCGGTCATACGTACGTACCGGCCGACGAGCTTGTGACGAAGGCCTCCGCGCTTCTGGAGGTGGAGCAGGAACAGGTGGTCTATTCGCTCGATCACGCGATTTCGGCTCATCTTCTGGTGCGGGAAGAAAGCCGTGTGTATCTGCCGGCCTTTTTTTCCGCGGAAAAGAAAGTCGCAGACCTTTTACGGGCAAGGATGCAGGCGGGAGTGAAGGTGTGCGCACAGCGGAATCGTCTCGCGGCGTGGCTTGACAGGTATGAACAGACGGCGGGCTGGCGCTGCGATCCGGTCCAGCGCGAGGCGATTATTGCCGGGGTCGAGCAATCGCTGTTTCTGTTGACCGGGGGGCCGGGAACCGGAAAAACCACGATCCTGCAGGTGCTCGTGGAGTATATGCGGCAACAGCACCGGACCGTGGAACTGGCCGCGCCCACCGGTCGCGCTGCAGCACGCATGGGGAATGTTGCGGGCATACCAGCGCGGACCATACACCGGCTGCTCGAGTTCAAGGGTGGGGGCGGGGAGCAGGGATACCGGTTCCTGAAGAACGAAAAAAACCCCGTTGACGCGGATGTCGTCATCGTTGACGAGTGTTCAATGATCGACCTCATGCTCATGTCGGCCCTGCTGCGTGCCATAAAACCCGGTACATCGCTCATTTTCGTCGGCGACAATAATCAGCTTCCTTCGGTGGGCGCGGGCAGCGTTCTTGCCGATATGATCCGCTGCGGACTGATTCCGCACGTGCATCTTACCACCATCTTCCGTCAGGCCGCATCATCGCGTATTGTTACCGCCGCTCATGAGATCATCGAAGGGAAGGTGCCGTTTTTTTCCAATACGGAAACCGACAATTGTTTCTTTGTCACACGAGAGGATCCTGAGGAGTGTGTCGATACTATCATTGACCTTGTTGCACGGCGATTGCCCTCACGGTATGGCTTCAATCCCGTTAGCGATATCCAGGTACTATCACCCATGCATAAAGGCCCCGTGGGTACGCAAAATTTGACAACGATACTTCAGAAGACGCTGGCGTCAAGCGACGTTGCCATAGCACATGGCACTTCCCTGTTTTATTGCGGAGACAAGGTGCTGCAGCTCCGCAACAACTACGATCGCGGTGTTTTCAACGGTGATATCGGGATCGTGGTGTCCATTGATGCGGAGACCGGTATGACCGTCGATTTCGAAGGCACTATTGTACCGTATGGCAGAAGGGATCTCGACGAGCTGGCGCCTGCCTATTGCATGAGCGTTCATAAGAGCCAGGGGTGTGAGTTCAAGGCAGTGGTGTTACCGCTAGTCAACCAGCATTACATCATGTTGCAGCGGAACCTGATTTATACCGCCCTTACGCGGGCGCGCAAATTATGTGTTCTGGTCGGCACGCGCCGGGCCCTGGCAATTGCCGTTAGAAATTCGCAGGCTCATGTCCGGCACTCGGCACTCGTACAGCGGCTTTCCGCAGACGTTTCGAATAGTTTTTATACAATTGCACGCAAATAATTTATATTTTAACAGATAGCGCAAGACAGGCATGGTAAAACCGGGCAGTGTCGGAGGCCTTTTTTATCTGCAGAAAGCAGATGGCGATGCAGACCGGTAATACGTGGTGTCGGCTTGAACGGAGCTGTACACGCTTTATATTTTATGAATCTATGCGCCAGTAGCTCAGCTGGATAGAGCGTCGGCCTCCGGAGCCGAAGGCCGCAGGTTCAAATCCTGCCTGGCGTAGTATGTGTGGCAATTATATAATTGGCATATCGGGCGCACCTTTTCAAAGGGGGCTATTATCAACTTCCGTACTCGTACATCCGGCATTTTTGAAATTGTCGAACCTCTGCTCGAAGGTGATGAAGTATTCGATTCCAACGTGCTGAAACAGAATGTTGAATCAGTAATCGCTTCCGGCAAGCGCAATGTGTGTATCGATCTGTCGCAGCTCGATTACCTCTACTCCGATGCGATCAACGCCCTTATCGTCATCAATCGCAGAATGCTTGATGTCATGGGCCGTCTCTCATTGCTTTCGCCGCAGCCTGCGGTCATGGAAATACTGAAAAAATCGGGCATGCATAACATCTTGAAGATTTTTATAAATGAGGCCGAACTGCTGCGTACGTCAGAGGAGCTTTCCGGTATGGCGACAGCCGGCCCCGTGTCTGCGGAGCCCGCCCGCCCCGCGTCAGAATTCGATCAGCTCCGGGATGAGATAGGTTCGGCTTTTGATGCTCCCTCATCGGTTACCCAAATGCCGCCCCCGCCCCGTCCTCAACCTGCGGTACCGGTTCAGGATTTTTTTACCCAGCCGCCGGCCCCGCCAGTTCAGCAGCGTCCTGCGGCGTTCGTGCCGCCGGCACAGCCCCAGTTTACGCCTCCGCCACCACCCGCAGGGCCTGCGCCGCGGTATGCGCCACCACCGGTCCGGCCGTTTGAGGCCAAGCCTGCGGCCAGGGCATATACGCCACCACCGCCACCAAAACCGGCACCACTGAGCACCGGCACAGAAACACGTCGGATGCCGCAGGTCCAAGAGCCTCCGATGGGGCGGCCACCGCAACCACCGGTTGCTGTGGAAGAGGATCTGGATCAGTTTGAGGCAACTCTTGAAAAGAAAGCCCCTGCAATCGGCAGGGCGAAGCGCGACCGTTTCGATGAAGATTTTGACGATATTCCAAAGAAAAAATCACTGGTGCCGGCACTTGTTCTCCTGGTAGTGCTCGTCGTGCTGGCCGGCGGCGGGTTCTTCGGATATATCACCTTTTTCCAGAAAAAAGCGGGCACGGCAAAAACGCCGGTTTCTGCTCAACAGACCCCCCAGGAAAAGGTCGTTCCGCAATTGCCCGTTGAAGCCGCTCAGCCGGAGAAACCGGCAGAAGAGCCGGCAGTAAAAGAGACACCCAAGCCTCAGCCTTCAGCTGCGCAGAGAGTTGCAGAAGCGGAAAGAGCGGCAGCGGCCCAAAAAGCGGCTGCTGTGGTCGCCGCCCAAAGAGAAGCAGCGGCTCAAAAAGCGGCTGCTGCGGCTGCTAAAAGAGAAGCGGCCAAAAAAGCGGCGGCCAGAAGAGCGGCAGCGGCTAAAAAAGCGGCTGCTGCAAAAAAGGCGGCAGCAGTGGCTGCTGCTAAGGCAAGGGCCGCTGAAGAAGAAAAGCAGGAAGTAAAAAAGACGCCGCCTTCGAAAATCGAAGTTATAGAAGAAGAGGAGGAAGAACCACCGGAAAAGGTTGCTACACGGTCTTCAAAAAAAGAAGCGAAACCGGAACCCGAGGAAGAACAACCGGCTGGCGGAGGCGGTGAAGCGGCGTCCGTGTTTATCGCATCAATACCTCCTGTCGCAGACATCTATATGGATGGGAAGCTGGTCGGGAAGACCAATATCTCCGAGATAAAGGTCACCGCAGGGACGCATACGCTTCGTTTTGTAAAGGGTGACAAGGAAGTAACCAAGAAACAGACCTTTCAACCGGGGAAAAACCCCTCAATGATGGTCAGGATTCAATAGGCTGGTCAGCGGGGTTGTTCGGAGGAGCGCTTCCATTAACGACACTTTCACGGTTTCAAACCGGAAGGAAATGCTTTTCCCCTTCCGGTTTTTTATTCGTGGTGCGATATGACGTGAGATTTGTTCTCCACTCATTCTGCCTTTCACCCCGGTATACGGTTTGTCCAATGGCGTCAGATCAGGTTCATGAAACAATTCTTGGTGCGTATATCAGGTCCGGCCGCGACACCCGCTACCGGCTGGAAGCCTACCTGTTTGTCATTAACGGACTTGAATTTTACCTCACCGTGATCGGAGAGAAACGTCACGTGACCGGTCAGGAACTGGCAGTCGGCCTTCTGCGGTATGCCGCCAAACAGTTCGGCCCGCTTGCGCTGAGCGTGCTGAACCAGTGGGGAATAGCCACAACCGGCGACCTGGGCAATATCGTATACAATCTGATCGATATCAAGGTCATGAGCAAGCAGCCGCACGACCGGCGCGAGGATTTCGACGATGTGGTAGACGTGCCTGTTTTTTTAGCTGCCCAGGATCCGTATGAAATCGATGGCGATTTCATTAAAAGCATTAAAGGTGCTTGAAAAGAATCGCAGAACTATGTATTTTTTCTCGTCATTGAAAACATTGCCGCTTTAGCTCAGACGGTAGAGCAACGGACTGAAAATCCGTGTGTCCGCAGTTCGATTCTGCGAGGCGGCATAGAATAAAAAGGCCTGTTCGAAAGAACAGGCCTTTTTACCTCCGTCACCGCGAATCGAACGGTCTCCTTTGTCCGGTGGGATATGAAAAACAAGAAATACAACAACCCATCGAAATGATTCGTGATCATTCGTTTATCTTCAAGCTTCCTCGATTTGATAGGGAGTTAGCTGAAGATGATAGCGGTGTTATGAGGTTTCACACGCTTGCGCTAGTAAGCTTTTCCAAGATCTCCTGTGCTCCGACGAGCGAAGGATTCTTACTCAGCGCCTTCTCGATCTCTGCCACGGTCCGCGCGACTTCATTCCCGCCCTGGTCCGCTTCAACGAGCGCTTCAAAAAGCGGCTGCGCGCCGGCGCTGTCGCCGGTAAGCAGGCGTGACAGGGCGAGTGTTGACATGATCCACGGCTCGTCGGATTTAAGGGCAAATGCTTTCCCGCTCGCCTCAAGCGCTTTATCGTACATGCCGGCGCCGAAGTAGGCATTACCCAGATATCCCCATGAGGTGTAATCGTCCGGCTTGAGCAGTGCGGCTTTTTCATACGCCTCCACGGCATCGTTGTATTCATGCCAGACAAGATAGGCATTGCCGATATTGAACCACGCTTCATACATGTCCGGCGCGCGGCTGATGACCTTGCGGAATGCCTGAATCGCTTCGCCGTAATGTTCGGTTGCATAAAATACCAGCCCCATGTGATACCAGATTTCCGGCGAGTCGGGATTGATCCGCGTCGCTTCCCGGTACGATGCGATGGCCTGGTTGAAATCGCCGGCCGCGTGATAGGCGAGTCCCATGTTGTACCACGCTTGATCCTTATGGGGCCATTTTTTGACGACGTCATGATACACGCGGAGCGCTTCATGGTAGTTGTTCGTGGCATGGAGGGCCAGCGCAAGGTTGTATATCGCCTCCTCGGAATCTGGTCTTTTTTCAAGCTCCTTTTTATAGTAGGTGATTGCCTGGGAAAAATCGCCGGTCGCATGGGCTGCGAGCGCGATGGGAAGAAGGACGTCGGTATTATCGGGTGCCAACTCAAGGACCTTAAAAAAGGCCGTTAATGCCTCTTCATGCTGCGATAAAAAATTATGGCAGACGCCCAGATGGAACCACGCGTCGACTTTTTCATTCGAGAGATCCACCGATTTACGGTACGCTGCCGTGGCCTCCTCGAAGCGTGCCATTGATTCGAGAGCAAGCCCAAGCTGGTAATGGACTTCAGGCCGGTTAGGGGCGAGGCTGATGGCCTGTGAAAACGCTCCAGCCGCTTCTTCTGCTTTGGTGATCGCGACATGTGAAAGGCCCATCTGATACCAGATGTCCGCGTCGGTAGGGTTGAGTTCAGACGCTTTGACAAGGGTGGTAATCGCCTCTTCGTGGTTTCCGATTTTTGACAGCGAAAGACCCTTGCGGTACCAGGCATCATGCGCGTCCGGTGTAAATTCCACGGTTTTTGAGAAGCAGTCCGCAGCATCCGTATGCTGATTGATCTCGGCGTACGACCGTCCCTGCTGATACCAGGAATCAGCGTTTGCAGCGTTGATGGAGACCGACTTTCCGAAGGCTTCGATCGCGTCGCGGTGTTTCTGTTGAACCTGATAGGCAAGGCCGATGTTGTGCCAGATGGAATCAACGTCAGGTTGAATTTCAATGGCTTTCTGGTATGCGGTGATCGATTCGTCATATTTGCCCTGGGCATAGAGGCTGTTGCCCACACTGATCCAGATCTCTTCGTCCTGCGGATTCAATTCCGCCGCCTTGGCAAAAGCCGCATGCGCCTCCTTGAAATTGCTCTGCTCGGTATGACTCTGGCCGAGCGAAACCCACGCGCTGAAAAAATCGTCCTGGAGTTCCACCGCTTTTTGGCTTGCCTCAACCGCTTTCTCATAGTTGCTGGCGCCGTACCAGGATTTTCCAAGCAGGTCCCATATGGCGGCGTCCTCCGGGTCGAGCTCAAGGGCCTTTTCAAGCGAAACTGCAGCCCGTTGATATGACTCAACGCCATAGAGCTCACTGCCAAGCGCTTTCCACGCGTCGGTGCAATCCGGATTGAATTCAACAACGTTGCTAAACGAAGCAATGGCTTGTTGGGCCAGTTGCTGGGCTGATTCTGCGCGGCCCAGTGCAAAGTGCGCTTCCCAGTGGTCCGGGAGGAACTCGACCGCCTTGGAAAGGGCGTTCTCGGCTTCGGCGAACCGGGAAAGCGCTTCAAGCGAGATGCCCAGATTGTACCAGAGCAGTGGCTGATCCGGGACGAGCAGGGTTGCCTTGGTAAACGCTTCAACCGCTTTTTCGTGATCAGCTGTTGTGGCATACTCGTTGCCGATTTCGATCCATGCTTCGGCAGCGTCCGGCCGGATGCGGACCGCTTCGTTGTAAGAAACGATGGCCGCGTTGTGTTCTCCAAGCTGCTGCTGAGTCCGTGCAAGCCGGAAGCGGGCACAATAGTCGTTTGGGGCGATGGTAACGGCCATTGCCAGAGCCCTGTCAGCTTTTTTCAGTTCACCAGCTGCAACACATGCACATCCGACGCAGAGAAAATTCTCAAAGAGCAATGCCTGTTCCGGCGTGGAGGCGGTAAATAAGGAGTTACTTTGAGAAAATTCCTCCATGGCCCTGTCGTAATTTCCCGCTTGGCATGCCAGCACGCCTCTCATCCGGTGAAGCAAACCGCGTTGGGTTTGATTCATGTCGCCTTCATGGCTTTTCATAAAATCGAGCGCTTTGATAGCGCTGCGCTTCCCGCATCCGGCAGGAATGGTGAGCTGCTGAGCAACCGGTAATCCGTTCTTCAGCGTGTCAATGAGGCCGGAGAGCTTTTCCTGGAGCAGTGTTTTGTTTTCGTCCGCAAAGCCGAGGAGCGAAGCGGCAAAATCCGGTTGATAGTGGAGTGCTTCAATGAAGAGCCCCGGCAGGAGTCTGGCGGCCTGTTCCTGGGAGGCCCACAAATGCGCATTGAGAAGCCCGAGAAGGGTCACCTGAAAACTGGGATCAGCGTATCGCGCCGCAGCATCAGGCATTTCGTTCTGCATATGAACCATATACTGGTAGTGAAGTTCCATGCTTATCGCCGCAAATGACTGTATCAGCGTTGCATAGAACGAGTCCGCGCCTTTTTGAATTTCGCTTTGCAGGCAGTTCCGTAAATGTTCGTATACCGCTTGGTGCAGTTGCCGGCCTTGAATGAAGGAATATTTTTCAGCCAGATCGGCCAGTGCGACAGGGAATTCTTCACTCGAGATCCCCCACAGCTGGGAGAGAATGTTTTCATCGAACCGGTAGATCATGGAAAGCGTCAGAATTCTGGTTCGATCAGTCTCGTTTTCAAGCGTTTTTATAAAATAGTCGACGCATTCCCTGACGAGACGCGACGCATCGTCAATATCGGCCGACTTTTTTTGCAGCACCTTATTGAGTGGAATGTTTCTGGCTGCGGCGTCAAGCGTGATGGCGACAACGAGCGGTATGCCGGCGGTAGCCGCCTCAAACGGCCCTGCCTGCGATTCTTTTAAAGGCACGTTTGCTTTTTCTGCAAGGAGCCTGATATCATTTTTAGAAAGCGGTATTGCCGAAAGAGGAAATGAGTAAAGGAGTTCGTCGCTGAAGATGTTTCTAATGCTGCGGGAAAAGCCGCTGCTCCCCGATAGGACAACGGCGATGTTGCTTTTTTCCGAAACAAGCGGGGGTAGAAAATCGTTTTTAAGCCATGAGTCTATTTCAGAACCGGTAAGCAGTTCAAGGCTGTCGATAATCAGGATAAACGGTGTTTCAAGAGAGGCTTCTCGAAGACATGCGGTGAGTGATTCCGTAAGCTTTTGTTTAGCGGCTTCGGTGAGCGCAACATCCTCCTCTCCCATCTTTTCAACAAGCCACTCCCTGGCATCACGTTCGTCAGGCCCTGCCGCTTTATTGGCAGGAGCCACCCCGTCTTTGTAGTCTTCGGTCAGAAACATCTTGAGCGGCCAGTGAGTAGCCAGCAGCTCTTTTTTCCGTTTCTGCGCCTCTGCAATCCGCAGTTTCAAGGCATCGTACGGCGCAAGAGCGCTCGCAAAGGAGTCCTGCGTGCCGATAGCCGTGGCTGCGAGCGTTTCGAGCATGATGGTGACCGTGTTAGGAACCAGGCCGTTGCGGAATCGCCATGCATCGACATCGAGTAGCAGGGAGGTCACGCTTTTGCCGGACCCGGTGATTTCTTCAACGCATTCAAGGCATATATCAACGAGGGTTGATTTGCCCATACCATTTTCTCCGGTAAAAAGAAAGATGCGCGGAGTAAACGAGCCTGCGCCTTTTATTATAGTAGCTCCAAACGAGGCGGAAAGAAACGATTTGAGTATCTGTTTCTGGACTGATCGGCCGGTATAGAGCGTCTGAGACATAATGCCTGATCCTTTGAAAATTGAGAGTTCGGCTGTGTAGGAAATAAATAAAATAGCGAGGGGAGAGGGTTGGGAGCAAGATTATTCTAACAGAATGGCAATAAAACGGAATGAGCCATAAGAGGTCAGAATGCTTCAATATCTCCGTATGCCGGGTCTCATGACTTCAATTGGCCCGGGAGGAACGGTTTTTCTTTGAAGAATCAGATGCCCCTTGTCAGAAATGATCCATTCGACCTCTTCGCTTTGCTGGAACTCCAATGCTTTCGCAAGTACGGCAGGAATATTTATAAACCACTGCTCGCTCGTGGCTCTTTTTATACATTGTACTTTAGTCGGGTATCCCATTTTTACTCCCTGAAAAAGCAAAGGAATTAGACGAAAGGCATATATGGTAAAATAACTAGTTATAGAAAAAAAACATGCAATTTTTTTAAAATAACCTATATTACTATTGGAAAAATTTAATTGTTTTCCAAGGTGGCATATTCTCTTTTGGTATAGCAAAAATTCTTATTTTTGGTGCAAATTTAGACGATTAAGCATAGATGGTTTGCATATTTTTTTACCAGGTAATAACACAGGATAAGTGAACATTCCAAAGCAACTCTCCACCCATCTTTCCCTTATTCGGGAGGAAACCATGCAAAAGATTTTCTTTGTTTCCGTGGTTTTTCTTGTTGCCGTCATTGTCTCGGTTCAAGCCATGCCCCCTCTTTC
>JAFGDP010000111.1 GCA_016932075.1 Chitinispirillaceae bacterium
ATGAAATCGAGCGGTCCGCCCGTTCCCGGCACATCGGTACTTGCCGTGTTATCGACAAACACGGTTATGACGTTATCGACCGTACCGGGTGTAACAAGGTCCGTCATATCGACCACGACCGGCGTCCAGCCGTAATAATGGCTTGCGGCAAGGGTTCCGTTCACGTAGACCTGCGCCGTGCTGCTCGCGCCTTCGAGCGTCAGATAGATCTTTTTTCCGGCGTGCTGATTGCCGATGATCAGGTGCTTGCGGTAGGTTCCTGTGCCGTGGTAAAACGTGTTCGCCGGATTATACGTCATGTGCTCGAACGTGTGCGGAAGAAGCACCGTGCTCCAGCCGGCCGCGCTGTCGTTGAAAGCCACCGCGGTCGCGCCGGGTACGTTGCCCCGGTTAAATTTCCAGTTGGCGTTGATATTGACCACCGTGCGCGCGGTAAGTCCGGAAAATGCCGGCAGGCTGCATGCCAGCAGAACAAGCGCTGATTTGATGTGCCGATTGGTTATGGTCATAAAACACCCTTACTTACGCATTGATAGTAATTGTCGAATTGTGTAAAGGTGCATTTTATTCATTCTCGAGGCACTGTAAAACGGACCAAACGATCATCCTTCTTTTGATTCATATAGCTCAGCCTGACCCAGTCGGCGCTTCGCGAGCGGTTGGAAACAATCGCTTCATCGATCACGCCGTTCCAATACCCGTAATTGCTCTCAGCCCGTTTGCCGATCTGGACATCGAACGTCGAGTCGCGGAGGCTCGCGCTCGACGTCGTATCGATGGTGCTGTCGGCGCATACGCCGTCCACATACAAGCGCATCTTGGCACCAGAACGGACGCCGGTGAGATACTTCCATTCACCCGATTGCGCCGGCGCGAAATTCGATTCCCAGCACACCGCGCTTTTCAGGTCATAGATCTCCCACAGGTTATAGCCACTGAGGTCGAGGTTGTAATTCCGGTTGCTTTTTGAAATGATGTAATGCGCCGCGCTGTCGATCGCCGAGGCTAAGACCCATGCCGAAAGGGTATACGTGCCGTTTTCCGGAAAGCTCAGTCTGCTCTGCGCGGTTCCAATCAGGTGTATATAGCTCGATTTCCCATCGAAGGCTTTCGCATTGCCGATCATGCCGTCAACGGCCGAAGCGGCGCTCATGCCGTGGTGCGTTCCATTGTACTGGTTTCCCGTGGCATCGAACGCCGTGGTGTTTCCGGTTTCATTCAAATGCCATACGCCCTGAAATCCGCTTCCCGTATCGAACACTGCCGCGCCGTTTGAATTGTCCGGCGCTCCCGGATTGCCCCAATACATCATGATTGACTGTGTGCTGTCATTCCCGCGGATGGTGTCGACCTTTACCCATACCTCGGCATGCTCGGCGGCCGGATCCCAGCGTTCGATTTCATAATTGAGGAATCCGGTGTCCTGTTTTGCAAATCGTATATCCGCACCGGCGGAGAGCGCCTGTGAAAAATCGAAATTGCCGGTATTGAGCCTGATGAGCACCGGAAAGTTCACCACGGTCCCGGCCACGTTTGCCCCGGTCGCCGATGTGTTTAGAATGAGGGGACACGCGTATTTCCACGATGGATTCCTGACAACGGCCGTATCGCCAGATTTTACCTGAACGTTATACCTGATCGTGGTCACGGCTTCCTCGTTTGTCGACGAATAAGCAATTTCCGGGATACGACCTGCCGGCGCCGGACCCAGCGTCACGAAATCGGTGCGGCTTTCGAGAAAAGCAAAGACCGTTGTTCCGGGAACATAGACGTATCCCGCAGCGCTGTTTATGCCCGAGGGGAGGAATGCGGTTATCGCTCCCGGCGCCTGTAACGTGCAGGATGTCGTGACCACGGTATCGGTCGCGACATGGATGCCGCTGATGAGCGCGCTGTTTCCGCTCTTGAGATGCACCGCCTGCGCGGTGTATTTGCCGGAGCCGGTATTATGGAAAGCAAATCTGCCCAGGGAATCGGTTGTATCAACAGGAATTTCGGTATTGTCCTTTACGGGATCATAGGCGTCGGGATGAAGCCGCACTTGGACATCCGCCTCAGGAACACCCTGGTCATTGACAACCGACCCGACAATGCCCGTGGTCGTTTCGGTGCCGGAACCTCCGGGATCGAGGGGTGCGCATGCCGCGGCAAGGAGCAGCGGCAGAAGGAAACGTATTGTGGTGCTCCTACGGTTCATTGCGTTTTTTTTCCGCATCGATATTGGTCAAGGGGAACATCTGGAAATTGACCTGAAACACTCCGTCAGGATCGCGTTCCATTCGTGCCATTTCCAGGAGTTCTTTGCGGATTTCAGCCAGCCGTTCCTTCATGGCCGCAAAGCATTTCCATGATACGCTGACCGTTACCGTCGACGTCTCACGGTTCTTCTTCGGTATATTTTTAATGGATTCCTCGGCTAGATGGAGCATCTCCCACTGAAAATTTTCAATTGCAATGGAGTTCCATGATTCACCGGTGGTGATGAACCGGTCGGTTAATGCATACGCGCCGTCGCCGTTCTTTTGCACCAGTCCGAGCTTGACGAGCAGATCGATCGCCTTTCTCGCTTTCGACTCGCTGATCGGCGGATTGAGTTTTGCGGCAAGGGATGCATAATCTCCGTCGAAGCGGTCGTAGTTCAACAACTCTCGTATCGCGACATAATACCACTTGCTGAAATATTCATATTTATCCGCATCCAAGGTGTTTGCGCGCAATTCCCGGATTTCAATGATTTTTTCGAAGTAGAGCTTCATTTCATCCTTATGACGGGCCCTGTTGAACCGCACCAGCAGCGTAAAATAGTCGGTCTCCTTCTTGTTCAGGTTTAAAAAACCGATCAAACGGGGCAGTGATTTAAGAGAAAGATGTATCTGTTTTTGAAGGACTTTCAGGTAAAAGCTTGGATCCAATCCGGCTTTTGACGATATATAGCGGAGTGAAAAAAAAGAGTTACGCGCTTTATTGGTTTCGTAATGGTCTTTGAGGTATTCCCGGTAATCGAGATATTCAAATATCGATTTCAAACCCATGGATTTTTTGCCTTTTTTCCTGCAACCGCCCAATAGCACTGGAATTCCAGCCTCCCCTGTTCAATATAAGCAGTCATACGTAGGGGGATTAAAAATATATCACATGATTCAAATTATCGTGGAAAAATATTTCCACAGTTATCCAATAGTTATCTGGCTTTGTTTTTTATAACCCATTGAAATAAAAGAAAAAACAAATTGAAATAATATCAAGATAATTCATTTGTTAAATTAGCACCTAAATAATTTTTCCACAGCAGACGGGAATATTTTTGTTAATTTACTATATGGTTTCATTATTTACCCCTGGCTGAAAATAAGGAGTTGCCGTTTTATGCAAAAAAGCCTTTTTTTTCTCTATACGCCGCTAGTGCTGGCGTTTTTAGCGACCGAAGGACGGTGTTCAGGTACCTCGATTATGCCTTCCGCATTCGCCGGAGATACGGTGGCTTCATCACAACATCCCCTTGCCGCCCAGATCAATGGTTTTATCAAAGATCAGGCCTCTTCCACCGGACCATTTTCGCCGACCGGTTTGACGCGCACCGATTATCTCCGCAGTATCGAGAAAATTGCGCGCGCGATGCTGAAGTATCAGAATTCGAACGGCCAGATCATCGATCCGGTCATAGGGCGGGAGCACCAATATGCCACGCCCTGTTTCGCCCATGCGGTTGCGGTGCTGTGCGGAAGCGGCTTTATAAACGATGCGACACTGCTTCAGGCCGGGATAAAGGCCATGGACGCCTCCATTGGTCACATGCTCAGGGATGACGTACCGGATTCGCACGGCGATTTTTTCACGGTACCGATGATGCTCGCGTTCTGGAACTTTAAAAACGTGGTCGCGGCATCCAAGATTTCCTCCTGGCGCACCGATCTCGGGAGAATCAATCCTTCGGCCGTCTATATCAATGCGGCGCCAAACTGGATCGGCATCAACATGACCGGCGAGTTCCTGCGCTCTGTGGAGGGATTGACCTCGATATCGTATACGACAAGCCGGATTCTCTATCAAATCACACGGATGGGAAAAGAAGGATTGTATCAGGACAGCGACCGGCCCGAAACGACCTCGGTTTCCAACAGTACCGACGGTAATTCAATCGCTTACGATAACGTAGCGCGCTGCATGCTCAATATCGTCGCGATAAACGGATACGAGGGGACCCATTACCAGGAACTCCGCCTACGTCTCTGCAGGGGCGCATGGACCGGGCTTTTGTATCAGTCCCCCTTCGGTGAGGTACCTACGGGCATGCGCAGCTCGCACCATTTCTGGAATGAGGCATATGCCGCCGTCAATTACGAGATCTGGGCCGCGCAATACGCCAGGGCGGGAAAGCCGGAGATCGCCGGCGCATTCAAACGCGCGGCCATGCTGTCGCTTTCATGCGTACAATCGTGGCACAGGTCCGACGGGTCCGGTTACGTGACCAAGGCGCGATACCCCATCGAGTCAAAATGGGGTTACATGAAGTACTCGGGTCACACCCAATACAATCTCTGGACCGCATCGGCCATGGCAATGGCATGGCAGTACGGTGACAGTACCATTGAGGAGAGGCCGGCGCCGTGCGACATCGGAGGATTTGTTTGTAAAGTCCTTCCGGGATTTAAAAAGGTGTTCGCCAACGCGGGCGGCACCTATGTCGAGTACGATGTACGGGGCGACCATGCGCATAACCCCACCGGGCTGCTCAGGCTCCACCTCAAAACCGGCTATCCCCAGCTGGGGCCTTCGGACGGCGCCGTGGGCCAGGTGATTTCCGGGGCGCAATACTGGCCGCTGTATCCGCAGTCCGATCCGCCGGGCCAGCAGAACCTCAGCGTCGGCCCGGCGTGGATGCAATCGGGATCTTGGTACCCGCTTGCTGAAATGCAACAGATCCCGCAGGTGGCGATCCTCGACGAAACTCCTGAAAAATCGGTTTACAGGCTGGTCTATAGCTTGTCGGGTGGCGCCACACTGCACGAAACCGTCATGGTCGAACCCCGCGGCGTGACCGTCACCGATTCTCTGGCCGGAGGAAATCACTCCGCCATCAGGGCCTATTACCCCATGCTGCGCACCGACGGCGAAGAGCAGTCACAGATCACCGTGAACGGTAACCAGGTTATCGTACGACTCCGGGACAAGGGGGTCCGGTTCATGGTGCGCAGGCCGGCCAATGCACTGCTGGTAAGAACAAACGTTCTTCGCAATCACCGTAATGGCAGGTGTGAAGCGATATATGCGGAGGTCCAGGGCAGGGTGGTGGAGTCGTATGTCTCTGCCTGGCCGGAATATGATCCGACCGGGATTGCCGGCGAGCGTGACACGCATAAACAAACGATGCCGCCGAACAGGAGGAACGTTCTTTCCGCCGGGTTCGCCCTGCCCGCGACCATGTCAGGACCGTATACGTTCGTGTATTATTCGCTGCAGGGGAGGGAGGTGGCCATAGGCAGGGGCAACGTGTCAAACGGCATGCTCAATCCTGCCCCCGTGGCAATGGCAAAGCCTTCCGGCAGCGGGCTGTACAGAGCGGTTTTTACATGTGGTAGGATCAAGGCCTGCGGAATGGTTCTTGTCACGGGGAAGAGAAGGTAAAAAGCAGCCGGGTATTTTCCTAAGCGCGTTTTTCAAATGGTTAATAAAGCAACCGTTTGCACTTAAAAAAACGCAACGGCAATGAAAATCGGCATACGCCGCAGATGAATGTAACCACCGAAAAAATATACCGAGAGGCGCTATGTATATGTGTGCGAAAAAGATCATGAAGCGAAGTTTGACGGCCGTTTTAGGTTGCCTGGCGGCGAGCATATCCGCCCAGACCACCATGAGCTTGGACCTAGGCCAGGCAACATATACGATCAGCAGAGATATATACGGAGGATTGTTGGAAAACTTGAAACGCGATATTTATAACGGTCTCTATGTCGGAACCGCTTCAAGCGTACCGAATATAAACGGCATGAGAAAGGATGTCATAGCGGCTTTCAAGGAATGCGGCGTTTCCGTTTTGGACTGGCCGGGCGGTTGTTTCGCTGAAACCTATAACTGGTCGGACGGTATAGGGCCAAAATCGGGCCGCCCGGGAGGCGACATGAAAAATGGAATGGGCACGCATGAATATTTTCAGCTCTGCGATTCGCTGAACGCGCCGCCATATATCACGGCTAATATCACCTCCCTGCCGGCAGCGATAATGACCGATTGGCTAAATTATATCGATTCGGTATTCCCCAACAAACTCAAATACTGGAAAATAGGGAACGAACCTTGGGGCGGGTGCGGTTCCGCAATATCCATTAGTGCGTACATTTCCAAATACCGACAATACAAAGCGGCTATTCCATCCAAGCTGCTGGGCAAGATTACGAGAGTCGCGGATGGCGGTACCGCCGATTATCTGTATAAGGTTACTTGGATTGATTCTTTACTGAAATGCGAGATGGGAAGCTTTGATGCGGTAACATTGCATTATTACGGGGCATTCAGCGGTTCATCCATCGGTTTCTCCGTAGATTCTTTTTATACGAGGATTCAGATCGCATTGCGCCTTGGTAATACCTTGGCAATATACGACTCAATTATGGCCCGGTACGATCCGAATTATACCGTCGGTTTATGGGTTGACGAATGGGGCGCCTGGTATTCAAGCCTTCCGGGCAAAGATTATCCCCAAAGCACCTGTCGGGACGCAGTGATCGCCTCTATAAA
The DNA here is from genome assembly GCA_016932075.1 of Chitinispirillaceae bacterium. The sequence goes on from JAFGDP010000111.1 coordinate 6,739, forward strand.
TTTGAATATGTTTAACAATCGCTGCCGGCGCATACAAATGGCTTGTGTCGCGCAGCCGGTAAACGTCATACAGTCGCTGATCCTCACCGAGAACCCCGCGCAGAACAGGATAGTGAAGACGCCGACTTTTTATGTGTATAAAATGTATAAAGTGCATCAGCAGGCTACGATGGTGCCGGTGACGCTCTCCACGCCCAACAACCAGAATATCCCGGTAATCAGCACGTCTTCCTCCGTGGATAGCGCGGGAAAACTTCACATCAGTTTGTGTAACACGCATGCGACGGCCGCGCACACCGTTACAATAACGCTCAATAACGCTCCCGTATATGCTTCCTGTACCGGAACGATCGTTAATGGTACGTCACACAACAGCTATAACGATTTCGGCCAATCCGAGAACGTGAATATCCGGAATTTTTCGGGCGCAACGTATGAAAGGAATACCGTGACCGCGATTATCCCTGCTCATAGCGTGGTGACGCTCGAGTTGGCACTCCCGGTTGATGTATCTCAAACGTCAATATCAATGCCGGTTTTTTTCCAAGAAATGGACGTGACGCCGACGGGTAAAATCAAAGTTCACTATGCAGTTGCTGAAAAGCTGCCTTTTAGCCTCGGTTTGTATACGGTCGACGGCCGTATGGCTGCCGAGACATTCAAAGGCACGCTTGAGCTTGGTCGAAATAGTATTTGTTGGCAGCCCGTTATTTTAGAGAAAGCGGCAAGGGTTTACATAGCAAAATTTACCGTCAATGGAAACGTGAAGTCACGACGTGTTTTCTTGCGGCAATAACGCATGCCGGACCGTACGCCCCGATTTCTGAAAAATATCAATGTATACCGTCGGATTGATATCATGCCCGGTAAAACTATACACCCTTCCGTCGTACACCATCGGCGCGGCATCGGCAGTGTAAATTGTCTGTACGATCGGATTGTCCGCAACGCATTGGCGAGGCGAACAAAATGAGGTGGAAGAGATTTTGAATTAAGCGATTTATAAAATCCTATTTCACCTATTAATGCGCACGATTGATGGTTTTTGTCCACTGTGATTGATTATCACCGGCGGTTTTTGACCGTTCCGCACGAAGTACAATCCGGTCGGCAGGACGGATAACGATCCGCCAGGGAATCGCAATCGTTTTCCCGAAATGGTGTAGAGCTCTGTCCCGCAATCGGCTGGACCGTTGTTTTCGAGCGCCGCCAACCCGGAGCGGCAGGGTGTTTGGTCCGGCAGAACGCAATATTTTATTCCCGTGGAATAGTTCGTATAGTGGACATAGTCGCCGTTCATCCAGAAAAGCAGCTTTTTTGCCGGCGGTCGCGTGCCGTACGGCCTGGGCCACGGCGCTATGGGCCGGACATTCCGTTTTGCCGACCGGGCGGTGATCGCAAGCGTGTCCCAGGTTTTCCCGCTATCGGAGGTCGTCCAGCGCTCGATTTCGCATTGGCCGCTCACGAATCGGGAAAGGTACGCTATTGACGGATCAGCATGGTCCAGGGAAATTCCGGGAGAATAATTCGGCTCGCGCTCATTTGTTCCCGACGGGGTCTGCGGAAACCATGTTCCCGCGTTCACCATGTCGTTTATCAACCATTGCGAACCGTTCCAGCGCGCATAGTAGTAATGGTGATTCGTATTGTTGGGGAACACCGCGAACACCATGACCGGCCTGCCCTGGCCGTCGAGGGCGATATCCCAGATCCACGCTTTGCCATTTGTCGCGCCGTTATAGATCCGTTCGGCCTGGCTCGGCTCGACGGGAAGGTTGGACGTGTCTTTAATGACGGCGCCGTTCGCCTTGTAGCATTTCCCTTTTTCGTAGTAGGCATAATAGATGCTGTTGGTCGGTTCGTCCCGCGGGTGGCCGTCGGTAAAGGCGAAATGAATGCGCGATTGTTCGTCCGAAACGAATTTTATATAGGGACGCGCGCCCTCCCCTCCAATAAGCTGCACCGGCGCGGTCCAGGTCGAGCCGTTGTCGTTCGAACGAAGCATGGTCGGATGCCAGTCGAGGCAACGGGTAAAAAGATAGGTCCTGTTTTCATCCGACAAATGAAATGCGTGCGAGTAGGTGACATTTTCGGCCAGTTCCAACGTCTGTTCCGGTCCCCAGCTCGAGATGTCTTCGGCAGCGGTCGTGGTCCGGTAGAAAAGGTATCGGTCGGATGTGTGGCGGGAGTAGAAGGCCATGATCCGCCCGTCGTTGCGCACAAACAAAGACGGCGCGTCATGATCGTCATACTGCAGCCCGGTATGAAGCGTGGATTGCTCTGTCGCGCCGGTGGTATGGTCGTATGACCATGCCTTCACTGTTCCGGACCTGTCGATGAACCCGATATAGGTCTTTTCCCGGAGGCCGTTGTGATAGATGGCGCGTGGGTCCTGGTACCAGCACCATGCGCCGTCGGTCGTGACGGACGTGAACCCCTCTCCCGGACTGCCCATGGATACTTGTCCCTGGGCCAGACCGAACAACGCCAGAACGACTATGCAATATCGTTTCATTCCCATTCCTTTCTAAATTACCCGCCTGTTATCACATCACCATAACCGCCATTTACTGATATTAAAGTATATACTGCCTCATGGCCATTAAACAACTGTATTCCTGATTCACCATACAATCGACAGCGCCGGTTCATGGGTGCGATGACATTGCGATATTCATGGTTTTTTTTAGCGTTGTTCACAGGCCGTCCACAATAGCGTTGCGGGGTTTGACGCCATTTCCAATATAAGCAGTCATACGCGGGGGGATTAAAAAATGACCGCATTAAGAAAAAATATGTGGAAAATTATTTCCACGGATGTGCGCTAGAGGTTTTGCTGATTTGTTTCACCTTGACCCCCAAACAATAGACACGGTCAGAGTCTACTGACTCTTTCAATGGACAAATCGCTCTACACTCCTGGTGCGGCCGTTTACGGAAAAAGAGACAACATGCAGGCCTTTTGAACAGTGCCTGACCGCTTCACCCACCTCCACGCTGTTCATCCCTTCGCGCGCCATGCAGGAAACAATTGTCACGGTCCTGCCGAGGATTGTGTGAAGCGTAATCGTTACCTTCGATGCCGACGGAGCAACAAAACAGAGCGTACCGGTCGAGAAAAACTTTTCCTGGTTGACCATACGGAATACGTCTCCGGGTTTGTCTGAACGCCGCCGGTTGCCGGTTCCCGGAGAGACGCTGACCTGTGCCGGATCGCCGTAACGAAACCAGTCGAAGTCAGCCGTTTTTGACGCGGCGCCGCTGCTGTGCACCGCAAAAAACCCGATCGTTCCGGCCGACCACTCGTGGCATTTCCAGCCGATGTACGGCGACCCGTTTTTGCCGAAGTTGATCGCAGAGCCCAGCGCGGTCCAGTCGGTGTCGTTTGGGCCGTAGAAAAATGTCGCGTTCTCGTTTCCGTCCACTGATAGTTTCAGAAACACCGTGGTGCCGATCGTGTTGGGCGCAGTGGCCACCGGGGTCGTCGAAACGCCGTTTTTCGTCACGGTAAAGCATGTGACGCCACCGCGCACGGTGGTGGCGAGTTCGATGTGCGCCATGGGGTCTTTATACAGGAGTATGCCGGCCGCCTCGCCCGCCGACGTCGCGTCAAACTCCACCTTTGCGCTGGCTTCAAACCGCTTGAGGTCAATACGCTGCAGGAAAACATTGGTCAGGGAGCTGGTCTCTCCCACGTCGCCGCCCTTTGTCTTGATGCGCATGAATCCCGGCCGGTCGCGCAAGGACCACGAGGCGCCGCTGGTGTCGGGACGCGTATGAAAGAACCACTGGTTTCCAAGCGTGGTTCCGCTGAATTCGTCGGAGCGGGTCGTCTGGACCGTGGATACGGGAAGGTCCGGCGCGGCCTGCGGGCGAGTCCAGGGGATCCTGCCGTTTTTCGGCCGGAACCAGTTGTCCGTTGTCCATTCAATGGGCTCCATGCACATGAAGCGGCCGAGACTTACATGGTTCTGGTCAAACGCATGAAAGGTCATGAACCACTTATCGTCAGGCATCTGGAGCAGTTCGCCGTGCGCCGGCCCCTGGATCTCGGCGTTCGACGAGCTGGGCGCGCTCATGAGCGGATTGTTCGGGTTCGCGGTCCAGGGTCCGGCAATCTGCTGCGCCCGCAGACAGGAGATGGCGCTGTACTCGTCCATGCAGGTCCCTCCCGGGGAATAGAGCACGTAGTAATACCCGTTTCGCTTGACGATTTCCGGCCCCTCGAAAAGTCCGCCCGGGTTGAGCCCGCCTGCCACCGGGCTCGTGCCTTGTATCGAAAGTCCGCTCTGTTCCAGCTCCCAGATTTCGCCGCTCGCAACGATAAGGTACAGCCGGCCGTCGTCATCCGCAAAGAAACCCGGATCAATAGCCTCAATCCCGATGTCCGACGGACCCGCGTACGGGCCTTCAGGCTTGTCCGATGCGTATGCGACGATCCTGTTGTTGATCGGCGTGTAGCATAAAAAAGCCTTGCTGTGGGGATTATACCCTATTTCCGAGCCCCAGGCGCCGCCCGACGTGGTGCCGGTGGCGATGTTGCTGTTCGACAGGTAGGCGTAGCCGATGTAATCCCAGTGCAGGAGGTCGCTCGATCGCATGATGGGAAGGCCCGGCTGCCAGCCAAAGGACGAGCTGAGTGAATAGTAATATTTGTCAACCATTACTATCGCGGGATCGCTCTAGTTGCCGTTTATAACCGGATTGGTGTAGTAGGCGCCGGAAATTTCGGCGGACAGAATATACAACGTAATCAGGATTGACCGGATCGCCGGTCCGGACGGGCGCTTGCGCATGGGTTCCTCCTTGCCTGGTCACACTTCAGTCATGCATCAATCAACGGCGTACGATGATTGCTTTCGTTTTGTTCTGCACTCCTGCGCGTATACAACAGAAATAAACGCCCCTTGATAACGGTAACGTAGGTAATCCTATCCGGTGTTTCCCTGCTGCTTTTTCCCCGTTCGCCAGCGTTGCCACGATCCTCCCGCGAACATCAAAAACGTTTACCGTTACCCGCGATTTTGTCGCAAGTTCAAAACTGATGATAGTCTCAGTAATGCACGGAGCGGCGCACGCAGCGCCGGGAACCGGCCGTTTGCTGACTTCAGCATCGCCTTCTCCACCCATGTCGAACCAGTCGAAATCAGCGGGATTGACATTTTTTGTTCCATTCCCTGATGCGTACATGCCAATGAAAACCCCGGTAAAGCCCTGGATGACTTCCGTGGACAGGTCTCTGGTTAAAGCTGAACCTATCTGCTCGGCTGTTTTGCCCTGCTCCTGTATTAAAAACTGGTACTGAAGCTCGGTTGCGCTGATCCGCAGGATGATATCGCCGTCTGAAATCTCCTTATACGTGGTTTCAACCGCATTGTCCTGCAGATATCTCCTGAACATGACGGATCGTTTCCCTTCATGCGTGGTTATCAGGAGGTCGTAATGATTCTTATCATTCCCGCGGACCACCACCCCCGCCTCTTCATTTGAAGCGGTCGGCGTAAAACTGACTTTTGTCGCGGCAAACATGTTGAACGCCGTCTGTCTTTGGCAGATAAACGCCGGAGAGTCTTTCTGTTTGAAGTTTATTGCCGAACCATTGAGCCTCAGAAATCCGGGTCGTGCCGTGAGCGACCAGTCGGCTGCATGGGGATTGCGGACAAAATTCCAGGCCAGCCGCAAGGACGTGCTGTCAAAGTCGTCGCGCACCGGCTCCTTTTCCCACACATGCTGCGGCAGGTCCGGCACCGGGTATTCTTCCTTTACAATGCCGTCTGTTCCGACTTTCGGCCATCCGTCACTATTCCACGTGACCGGCGCCAGGAACGTTTCACGGCCCAGGTGGTGATAATTGCCCCCCTTGGGCCTGATGCCGAGGCACACCAGCCACCACCCGTCAGGCGTTTCCACCATATCGGCATGGCCTATTGCATGAAAAGGATTGTTGGGGGCATTCCGGTGTGATGCGACCGGATTTATGGGACTTGCCGTATACGGTCCCCACGGCGAACTGCTTCGCTGTATGACTTCCCGGTGATCGTACCCGGTCCCCCCTTCCGCTGACATTAAATAGTAATTATTGTCCTTTTCATACAAATGCGGACCTTCAGGGGATGAGCCGCCGAGACCTTCCGCTATCTTCGTCAACGCCATGGAAAACTGGCCTGTTTTAGGATTTATTATCCCGAGCAAAAAACTGCCGTTATTGTCCGGACTATGGTAATACATGTTATCGTTTATGAACAAAATAGAAGGGTCCACATACCATTGCCCCACCCAGTACGGTTCAGACCAGGGACCTGCGGGATTCGTGGCAGTTACATAAAACATTCCTTGGGAACCTTGCCCGCCATAGTTGGTGCCGGTGACATAAAAGGTGCCGTTGTTGTAACGGATGGTCGCCGCGTACTGGCCTCCGGTGCTCGATTCGCAGCCCATCAGAGGATTATTGCTTGGCCGTGACAGAGCATGGCCGATCAGTTTCCAGTGCACCAGGTCCTTGCTCTGATAAATGGGCAGGCCGGGAAAATACTCGAACGTCGAGGTCACGATATAGTAGTCGTCACCGGCGCGGCAGATGCTCGGGTCGGGGTTCATGCCGGAAATGATCGGGTTTTTAAAGGTCATCTGGCCGTGGGCAAGATTCACAAAGAGTGTTATGCTGATAATAGTTAATGCGGTTACTTTGATTTTCATAATGCAGGTTTCTCCTGAGATCAATTGTCTTTTAGATAATTAGTGTTAAAAAATTGACTAAAAAGCTCATCTATCCCAGAATAGGACTGGATGAAATATGTTTGAGCGTCCACTAATAATAAAGATTTTGGTGGGGGCACCGCCTTTCAATTTTGGATTGCAGATTGCGGAATGCGGATTGAAAAACTAATAACATCCAAAAACATCTGGGCGCCCCGCGCTCCCTGCGGGAGCGCGGCGGTTCTCCTCCGGGCTTAAATACGTTGCCACTGGCAACACGCTCCCTCTGGTCGGTCTGTCACGCACTGCGGCACATTTGTGCCTAGTGCGTGACAGACTAATGGCTTCTCTCCGTTCAGCCACGCAACAAACCGCCACTGGCGGTTGCGAATCCTCTGTCCAACCTGGCGCAAAAACCAAAACATCTTTTCCTATTTAATCCTTTACATACACGCTATCTACCATGTCTTCTTCAATATTAAAAAGTCTGTTTCGAAATTCACGTTTCCCGAGAGGATCACAGCTTCTTGATAAAGACTAACGGTGGTCCGCATAGAAGGGGTGTGCCCCGATACCGCACAGCGGAATCGGGGCCAGGGGAACCCATTCCCCTCCAGCATTCCTTTTTCCTCTTTTCATCTTTTTATAGTAACTGCCTTTTTCCAGTACCTCTGCGCGAAAATGCATTTGAATTTATGATGAAAGCGGGTCACTGCACCATGACTCTCTCAAGATACTGTTTATTCCCAACCTCTAGCGAAATAAGGTAGCACCCCCGGGAATCCGGTTTCCATAAAACGGAATTGGAATTACAGGGAAGTCTTTTATCCAGCAATTTGCCCTGCAAATCGAAAATTGCAATATTCGAAGGCCGGATTTGACCGGTGAAAGAGATTCGTATGCCGTTAGCATCGGCATCAGGTACAATGACATAGCTCTTGATTAAAGGAGCACAGGCGCGGGTAGAAGGATGCACGGGAAGCAAATCGAAGTTCGCGCTTTTCACCACGCCGGAAAATGCGGCGTCGGTGCAGATCTTGCAGGCACTCCCCACGAACATGTCGCGGCCGGCCCCATCCCCCATGAAGCGCCAGCGCATCCATCCGATGTACGCCTCCTGGGCCTTTGCGCTTCCGGCGACACGGTTGTGATCAATGCCGGCGAGCGCAGCACCAAAGGCAGGCTGGGTTGATCCGGTGACCGCCGTGCTGAGGGCATCCCAGTTGAATATTGCGTCCTGATCTCCGCCGATAACGGCCCACGGAGCTTTCAGGTTCCTGACGTTGCCGTTCGACGCAAAGAAAAAGGTGGACGTGATGCGTGCGTTACTGCCCACGGTGATGGCCCCCATGCCCCCGAGTGAGTACCCGGTGGAGCCGATCTTTGTCGGATCGATCTTGCCGTAGTCCTTGCTCGCCGGATCGTTGGCCAGACGGAGCACGTAGTCTATAGCCTGGTTCATGTGGTCGGCCGTCACCTGCGTTTGTTCGGGCGCCACCACGACGAAGCCGTACGTGGCCACGCGTGAGAGGAACCCCTGCCAGATGTCGACGGTGTTGGTGGACCCGTTGCCCCAAACGATGAGGGGATGCTTGACGCCGCCTTGTCCGTACTTTGCAGCGGCCGGGCGGAAGATGGCCACCGTGTTGGTCCCCATGCTCGCGTCGGCGGTCCTGCGCGTGACGTCAGCCGGACCGAAACCGCCGTCCCGCGCCGTATAATCGGTAATGGGCGGGAAAAGAGCGCCCGTGCCGCCTCCTGCGCCCGTGGTTTGAACGTTGACGGATAAACCGATCACAACAGCGAGACTGAACGACACTCGATGGAACATACCATACCTCCTCTTTCTGGATTCGGACTCGATGGACCAACCGCATCCCAGCCGACTATTGCATGGTGACCTCGACTTTTTAAGCTTTTTCCCGCATCCCGGCTACGGAAGTGTAAACCGCAGGAAGAATTCCCAGATCATCGGACTCATTTTAAAGTCGCCGGGATTGTCGCCGGTTCCTAAACAATTCAGGTCCTCAGGCCAGCAATGACCCATGCCCGTGACCGTGCAGAACACCACTTCGACGCCGTCGTCGCAACCCTTGTACGTTACGCACCTGGTCGACCCGACGTTATATGTCTCGATGGGCGTGCTGTTGCAGCCGTTGCGTCTTACCCAGCCGTCGACATTTGGCTGGGCGCTCGAGTAGGGGATTGTTCGATCCATGGTACCATGTACATAGAAGTAGGAGATCGGGCGCGCCGGCGAGCAGCTTCCGCTGACTCCCCCGGAAACACCGCCCACGGCCGCGAAAAGGTCGGCTGCCTTGCACCCCAAAAACGCGGTCATCATGGAACCGTTCGAGATCCCCGCGGCATACACGCGCTTTGGGTTGATGCATGCGTGTTTCTGGATAGTGTCGACGACAGCTCTAAGAAATCCTACATCATCGTCCGCAGCAGGGCAGCCGCCGATCGTAAACCCGCAGTTCCAACAATCGACAGCCTGTGGGTAGACAACGATGAACCCTTTCGCGTCGGATACCGGATTCATTTGCGACCAGCTTTTAACCATCGCGATCGTGTTGTGGGCGCCGTGGATCACCATCATGAGCGGCACGGCCGTATCTCCCGTGTAACCCTTGGGAATGTGCACCTCGAACTTCCGCGAGTCTTTGCCGTACGTAAAAGTGATGGTGCGATCTCCGGCAGTCCATCCCCCGCCCCCACATCCTCCCCCTGAACTCAATATGATATCGCCCACATCCCCGACATATTTATTAATGGCAAGGAGAGAATCACGATACCCGGCCGCGGAAACGGATAATTGATCCATACCCGCCTTTGCTTTTGCCAGAGATTCTTTTTTAACCCTCTTGTCTAATTCGCAGATGACCATCCGCTCTCGTTCAAAATAAAATTTTCCCAAAACGGCCCGGTCTCCGATGTTCACTTTCAAAATATAGAGGCCGCCGGCCAGACCTTTCATTCTCCCGGAAAGAGCAATGGCGTTGTCGCCTTTTTGGAACGTTTCGGTAAAGAAGGTGGTTACTTTTCTCCCGTTGTAATCATACATCGCTATCTCGCCGATTTCGGATCCGTTCCTTTGGATATAGATGACCCCGTTCCGTATAACGATATACTCGGAGAGCCTGGGGGAAACAGCATTTATGGCAACGGTTGAACGCAAGGTAAACAGGCCCTCGGCGTTTGTCGAAGTTGATTTTCCGGCATTTTTCAGCGACACGTTCGCGTTTTGAATGGGAGCGGAGTTTTTATTAATGACCCTTCCCGTAAGGTTTATCTCCTGCGCCGGCGATAGTACATATAACGCCAGCAATGAAATAGTGATTACATGCATTCTTTTCATGGTTTCCTCTCGCTGTCCATACTGCCGTTTCGCGATCAGGGCTAAAGGAAAGGTTGTCTATTCCCTCCTCCCGCGCAAGCGGGAGGAGGGAATAGAATCCATTACTGCCTCTCAATGCAATTGTATCCTTTGCCGATCGCATATTTGCCGGTGTAGCTATGGCTGCCGCTTTGCCACTGGATGATATACGATCCCGGCGAAAGATCGCGTGCCCGAGTGGAGAATTCCGGAGCCGAAATATTTTTCAGGAATTTTCCCCGCAAATCAAATACGCCCACGTTCCCGGCCATGGCGGCAATGGAAAAATGGCCGGCAGTATATTCCCGGACGGAAACGTCTCCTATCGTAAATCCGCTCTGGTCCGCCATCTGGACGAAATTCCAGAAGCTCGGCCGCCACGTGACCCTGTCATGCGCCCCTCCCGGGGCGATCCAGTTAAATATGATGTCATCTGAAATACCAACATTATCACAATAACCCCTTACCGTATTGTTATTGTTACAGCCATAGGCACCCACTTCCCGCTCTCCGCAGGTAAACAGTATTAATTTCAAATTCGCCTTGGCCTTTGTCCCGCCGTCCCCAAACAGTTGGCTTTGTCCCTGGATGCCGGGCGCCGAGGAAGAAGGCATGAGATAATTGAATTTGTCCGCATTCGGCAATCCGATATTGATCGTTTGCATGCCGCCCATGGAAAGACCGCCCAGGGCCCGGTGAGCGCCGTCTTTGGAAACGGAATAATGGTCTTCGATATAGGGGATCAGTTGATCAATCAGAATACTCGTGAAGTTCCAATTGTTCATATCATTTCTGGTAAATA
>JAFGDP010000112.1 GCA_016932075.1 Chitinispirillaceae bacterium
AGCTTGTGGCTTCCCCAGTGCCGCAGATCGGAAGAATAGGATATCCACATATGCGCTTCCGTGCCGTTTACCGGGCGGTGAATAAGCGCCCAGTACTCGCCGATCCGCCAGGGCAATAGCGCCGCGTCCTTGTCTTCCGGCGACATGATCTCCCCATACCGTTCGAAGGCGTGAAAATCTTCGGTAAGCGCCAATGCCACGCCCGGGCCTTCACGGGTAAAGACGGTATAGACAACAGCGAACTTTTTTAATTCCGAGACATACGTGATGCGCGGGTCTTCTATTCCCCACAGCTCTTCGGTGAAATGTTCGGGATCGGGGCTCAGGGTCGGCCCCGAATCGATTTTCCACCCGTCCACCCCATTGACTGACCGGGTGGCGCACAAATGAGAGTGTCCGCGCCGGTCTTCTACACGGCACAACAGCAGCGTGGTCCCGTCCGGCAGCAGCGTAGCGCCCGGATTGAACACGCTGTTGACCGGATACGGCCAATCCGCGGCGGTCAGAATAGGATTGTGCTTATGCCGGGAAAAGAGTTCAGGGTGCTGATTGTTCATGACGTTCATACTTCCGTGGGTTGAAGGGTATTTTCAACGAGCCGCAGTTCCATGAGCGACTGAAGAAAGGCAAGGGTGGATTCCGCGCCCTGGTTCTCGTTTGGACGGTCGGGATGCAGACCGTCCCGGCAGCCGCCCGTTGTCGGGTCATACATAGGAATGTTCAAATCGTTACGCCCGAGGTACCACTCAAAAGCCCGCCTGGCCTCTTTATGCCAGCGTTTGTCTCCGGAAATTTTATATGCTTCGAGACAGGCGGAAACCATAGCCTGGGCTTCCACCGGCTGCTGATCGAAGCGGACCCGTTCACCGCCCTTTTTATAAAAACCATTGGAACCTATAGGGACAAAATGCCCGCCATTCGCGTCTGCGCGCTGCAAATCCGCCAGCCAACTGAGCGACTCAAATCCCGCCTCCATCATTGCGGGGTTCGGCATCCATTTGCCCGACATGATCAGGGCGTGCGACAGCGCGGCATTGCAGTAGGTCAGTTTGTCTTCATACCAGCGCCACTCATCGGTGCGATTCCTTTGGTACATAGTCAACAGTCGATTGGCCAACTCCTCTCGGACCTGGTTTGCCTTGCGGTCACCGGCAAAACGCCGGAGATATTCATGAATTCCTATAAGCGTAAAGGCCCATGCCCTTGGACTGGTCGTGTTTAAAATCGCCGGCAAGGCCTGCGCGAACATCCACCCGGCCATGTTGTGGAGGGCCAGCGACGTGGAGCGGCCGAGGACAGTGCCGAGCGACCACAGCGTCCGGCCGTGGCTGTCGTCCGAAATGCTCTCTTCCAGCCATTTCCGCTGGTAATCCATGACATTGCGAAAACGCCCGGTCTCGGTATTAAAAGCATACCAGACAAAGGCCAGGTAACGGGAGGCGAGATCGAACGCCGCACCGCTGCCGGCTTCCTCCAGAAGCACGCTTACCATGAGCGCCCGCGCGTTGTCGTCGGTCGTGTAGCCCTCGCGGTAATTGGGCACCGTAAAAACGGCATGCTGCAGCATGCCGGTCTCGTCGGTCATGTGGCGCAGGTGGTCGAGCTTGAGCGGGGGCAGTTCGCCGGAGCTTTTGTCAAGCGCTTTTGCCGTAAAACCCGGAGCGGTATAATTCCGGCGTTCTACCCTCGCGCGTTCAAAGCTTTCCCGGTAACGCTCCGCTACCCGCGGCCATATCATGGACCGGCCAAACAGATACGCCCGCTTCCGCATGGCATGGCGTTTGGCCTCGTTGTCGATCAGGTCAATGACCTGTGCGGCCAATGCGGCGGGGTCATTAAACGGCACCAGCACGCCCCGTTCTTCGGCCAGCATCTCCTCGGCGTACCAGTACGGCGTGGAAATCACCGCCTTGCCCGCGCCCAAGGTATAAGCCAGCGTGCCAGAGGTGATCTGTGCAGGGTTAAGGTAGGGAGTGACGTAAATGTCCGCAGCGCTGATGAACTCGATGAGTTCTTCCAGACCGACAAAACGGTTGTAAAAAATCACCTGGCCTTCCACGCCCTTCTCCTGGGCCAGCCATTGCAGCGACAGACGGTACGTTTCGCCTTCGTGAAGGAGCACGTGCGGATGGGTCGCGCCGAGGATAATGTATACTACGTTCGAGTGCTTTGCGAGAATCGCCGGCAGGGCGTTTATCACATTATCTATCCCCTTGTTAGCGGACAGGAGCCCGAAACTGAGCAGGACAATCTTGCCCTCGACGCCGAACAGGTCCTTGTGAAAGCTGGGGTCGACGAACGGCACATCCGGGATGCCGTGCGGAATCATATCTATCTTGTCAATCGATACGCCGTAGATCTCCCGCAGGAATTTAACGCCGCGCTCGCTCATCACGACCAGCCGGTCCGAAAGCCCCGCGACTTCTTTGAGCACCCGCAATTGATCAGGATTCGGATCGCGCAGAATGGTGTGCAGGGTGGTGACGATCGGCATGCGCAGCTCCTGCAAAAGCGCCAGGACGTGGCTGCCGGCGCGCCCGCCGAAAATCCCATACTCGTGCTGCAGACACACGAGGTCAACATTGTTGATGTTCAGGAAGTCCGCGGCTCGGCGATAAGAGCGGATATCCTTCTCCGTGAGTTCGAACCTCACCCGTGGCGGATACGCATAGCCGTCCTCGCTGTCATTGACGGGCAGAGCGATGCAGGACGTCCCGCCGTATGCGGCAGCGAACGATTCACACAGATCGGTGGTGAACGTGGCAATGCCGCACTGGCGCGGCAGGTAGTTGCCGACAAATGCGACACGTTTGATCGCGCCGTTCGAATCGGCATTTTTTGTGAGGGTCATCCCCTTATCGTCCGTCACCATTCACTCCTGTTTCCCTATCCATAGTGACCCGCAGTGACCCGCGCGGCAATCCACCCACCCCGATTTGGAATACCTGATCCGGCATTTTTTCATGTTGCCGTTGGCGGCCTTGGCGCTTCTTTACTTTTTGGGCCTGATGATACTTCGCTGCGTCAGCTCAGCTGTCACCAGGCCGGCAATCCCGCTTTGTACATCCGTCACGGAACCGGGATCAGGCGTTCTGCTCGTCGCACTCCAGATCAAACGGCCGCCTTTTCCGGTTGTTGTAACGTCAATCGCGCGAATGTCGACGGTTTGAGAGTCGGTATAACCCGGATGTTCTATTTCGCGATAATAATACATCCAGTATCGCGGCCAATAAGGGCCGTAATAAGCGCTGTTATTGCGGTTGTAACGCACATCCTGTTCTGTGGTCGTATACCCTTGAATATTGGAAGTGTAACGCACGTCCTTTTCTGTGGTCGTATACCCTTGAATATATTGCTTATCCGTTTCCGTCGGGAGCCGGAGAACAACCAGTATGCCGTCGAAACCGTTTGTCTGCGCCGCCGCTATGACCTTGTTTGTGTCCGGGGGCGCATCAGGGAACAAACTATACGACGATGTCGCCGCCACGCCATGCTTTGCAAGCTCACCGGTAAAAGCATCTTCCCAGATGCGACGTTTTGTCGCATCCTTTCTAACTGAAATAACCAGCATATTGCCGAGCGGCTGATCCTGGAAAGAAGGATCATGCCATATATCGACAAGGCTGCTGGACGATACGCAGCCGCACATCTGGCCGATCAAACAACCGAACGCCGCCCCTGCAACTGCTTTCAGTAATAAATTCATGATTCTCTCCTTCCTGTGGTCAATCCATAAACCTGTTTTTGGGTTGATTTGCCGCTCCATGTCTTTAAGCCCGATAGCCCCCCCTTCGGCCGCACGTGAAAATATCCGCAACAGCCTTAAAAGAAATATCTTACCCCGAGGCCGGCATCGATATTAAAACCTGTTGACGGCACGACCTGGAGAGAAGGAACAATTTCAAGAAACATATCGATGGGCGGCCCCCTGCGCAACCATTGCAGTAAGCGTCCCTGCCTGCGGCGCTCTTTAGAGTTCCTGTCGGCGGTCTTTTCCATTTTGGCGATATGCCAACATCCGTTTTCATCTGGGGCTCGTTAACAAGGCATTTTTTTACGATCACGTGCTTTTAGAATTCATTTCTTTTCCTGCGGAAAATTTTATGATAAATAAACTGACTGAATGTTTTAATGGCATCAGGGTGTTGAGCTACAGCATTGGTACCACCAAATTGCATAACAGGGCCGAAAAATATTCTAAATATCTTGCCTGGTGCACCTATAATAATATTTTTCGAGAAATACCAGGCGGCCAAACCCATGACCGCACCCAATAAATTTTTGATCCAATAGGGCGACAATGCCACGTCTTTCAAAGTGCTCTTGATAAGGTTAACGGGCTTTAAACTCTCGCGGAAAAGGTTGAATTGTTCTTTCAACCGCCATCCATTAATCACCTGATCAACTTCCAATAATTTAATCGCGTTTTTAAGCCCGGTAATGGAAGTTATGCTTTGCATGTTATTTTATTCAAGCACCAGTTTAATGATAAAATCGCAGGCAATCTTTTTAAGCCATTTATGCATGAAGAAATACAAGACAATCCCGGCAATCCCATAAAAAGCAGCTACTGCAAAAAAACCAAAACAGGTCCTGCCTAGGATTTCACCGAGCCAAAAAGCTAATCCAAAATTCATAAAAAGCGTACATGACGCAATTAAGACAAAAAGAACGGAATGAGGCACGAATGAGGAAACAAAATCCGAGGTTTTGTCCACGATTCTAAGCTTTACTAGCTCATAGCTTGTTTTACCGTATTCAGCGGCTCTTTCCAGCAGTGATTCAATCGATTTCGCATTGTCTTCCATAGCTTTGGCCTTTGCAATATCCTATAAAAACCAGAGTATAAAGCATTTCAACCTCTTGCAGTTTTCATGTCTTTTTTAAGCTTTTCTGCCTCGGAAGATTCCCCCTTTGTGTTTTTATTTTTTTTTCAGAGATGCTGTCAAGCGATTCTTTGAATTTTACTTTTAATGCTTTCGCACGGTCCTCTACCTTTGTAGCGGTTTTTTTTCGAGCAGCATCCGAATCTTTTCCTCGGGCAAATAAAACCCCCAAGAATGCACCGGCGGCGATACCAGCCATTAAGCCCAATAATCCTTTTCCTAAACTCATAGTTCCTCCAGTCGCACGTAGAGATCTCCACAACAGCCTTAAAAGAAATATCTTACTCCGAGACCGGCATCGATTCCAAAACCAGTTGACGGCATGACCTGGAGCGACGGGACAAGTTCAAGGAACAAATCGATAGGCACCTGGCGCGGCAGCCATGCAATGCCAATCACTCCGCGGGCAGCAACCGAGTTATCATACCCTGCGCCGGTATTGATGCGTCCGCCGACACCGGAGTATAAGGGAAACCGTTCGGACGAGTGAATGGCGTTGAACCAATGCCAGAGGTAATCCATATGGAAATGAACGCGGCTGCTGCCATCATATCCGCCGTCATAGTTGTGAATCCGGTCTCCTCCAAGCGACCATCCAAGTCCGAAATCGAACGCGGTTTTCGATGAGACCCACAGCTTCGCGCTTAATCCGGTCGGTTCTCCAATGATGACCCCGAGTCCGAAGTGTCGGTCCTGCGCAAAAGTCCCTGATGCGAAGAGTAACAGAACAAATGTGACGACTGTAAAAAATGACCGTTTCATGAAAGGCGCTCCTTGATAAAAATGGAATAGATCGTTTTAATAAGTGATTATAGTTTGAACAGTAACCCCACGGTGATGATAAAGAAATCGCTTTTCAGGTCACTGCTGCCCGGGATCTCTTTAAAATCATAATCCAGAAAGACGTAACGAATGTCTCCTGTCAATTTTGTTTTCGAACCAACGGGCAGTTCCACACCGGCGCCGAAATGCCAGCCGAATTTCTGCGTTGTCTCGTCTTTAAGCATAAGCAACGGGTACTTGCTCTGGTTATAATCGAAAGTCGAGTTGTACCAGCCCATGCCCATGGCCCCATAAACGACCGGGAGCGGATAAATCAAACCAGTCACCATCACCGGCCAGCTGCGGACCGTCACGGCATCATTCGCGTATTTTTCCTGGCGATAGTTGATTGATGCTTCGGCGCCAAGGACCGGCGTCAATTTCAACCGACAGACTACTCCGCCCATGAATGCTCCGTTGTCGGCGTCCCGCGCTTTATAGAAACCAAGCTGCGGGCCGAGACTTATGCTCTGCGCATTCGCCTGGGCAGCCTGGAGCGCGATGAGCCCCAAGAGCAGTAACGTTTTCGTCCACATAACAATTCCTCCTGTTAAAATGAATGATCGATTGCTTTCTTTCTGGCTACAGTACTTTCTGGCCGCGAATGACCCTCACCAGGATGGCTACGACGGCGATAACCAGAAGGATGTGTATGAAACCTCCCATGGTATTGGATGTAATCAGCCCCAGAAGCCACAATATTACAAAAACCGCAGCAATAGTGAAAAGCATGACGATTCTCCTTTCGTGTTTACATTTGCAAAATAATGGTGCGCTTTCGGCGCACATTCACCGTAAAGCGCGATTAACCCTTAATTCAGGTAGACGGTGATGGCGATCCGGTCACGGGGATGCCTGCGATTGTACAGGTAATAGCCGCCCCCGTAGTAGTCGATATACACATCATCGTTTTCGTACCAGCCGTCTGACCAGTATTCCGGCCACGGGTCAACGACACTGAACCAATAGCCGCTGTACTGGAAGCGGGGATACCCGCCAAATATTTCCAGAGAGAGGCTATTGATGCGGAACCCGTGGTCCCGACCAAACTGGCCGCGGAAATGGTCTTTAGGGATCCTGTAGCCGTTATAGCCGCCGCGTTGCTTCCAGGTGCGGTGCTCGGCCTTCCAGCTGCGCGCGCGATGCTGCTGCCACACTCCTCGGTGTTCATCCTGCTGTACATGTTGCCCTTGCGGTGAAGGCTGTTTGGCCTGCTGCTCAGGCTTGGCTTGATGCTGCTGTTTCATGGACTGAGCATCTTGTTTGTGGTGCTTCTGCTGAGCGTACGTGAAAGCAGCTGTTCCAAGAAGAAAAACCAGAACACCCGTGCCGACTGCCGAAATCATGGCTTTAGGATTGGGCCTTTTCATAATGTTATATCCTTCTTGATTCGACTGAATGTGTTATATCCTGAATTCCGCAATTTGAAAAGACGTGCCGCGATCATGTAATTCCTACCACGCCATGCTGTACTCCTGCAGCGCATTTCTGTTCATAACACGCAACTCAACTCTGCGATTTGCCAGCCGGCCTTCTTTCGTGCCGTTGTCCGCCTTGGGCATGCTCATTCCGTATCCGTGTGAAAACAACGTCAAGCTTAACGCTGGCGCGACCTCGGTCAGATAGTCGCGTACCGCTGTAGCACGGCCCTGGCTGAGACCGATATTGTAATCCATGCCGCCGATATTGTCGGTGTGTCCCGCGACCTCAATCTGCAATTTTGGATATTTAAGCAGCATTATGCTTATAATATTGAGGTACGGTTTTGAATTGATTGATATAATGGTCTCTCCGGTCTTAAAGTACACGGCGTCAAGGAGCAGCTCGCC
>JAFGDP010000007.1 GCA_016932075.1 Chitinispirillaceae bacterium
AGGATTATTTTAAAGTAGTATTTTGTCGGCGGCCTCCCCCTACCGCTCACGCAAATCCCACGCAGAGGATAGTTGTGCACATAGTAACACTTCAGCAAAGAAAACCTGCCCGTATTCGACCAGCGGCACATTCGAAAGGCTCCTGTTTTTTCTGAGATATGTAAACATCACGCCAGTGACGCCTTTCCACAGATACGTACTGAAATAGACCTTTTAATAAATCCCCATTTCGTCCCTGCTGCTCTTTTTGTTTTGTGATTAAATGTTCTCGAATTTATTACAATATTTATATAAATATCGGTTAAAATGCCTTTTTTTTATTCATTCATAACATATTAGTGTTCTCAAAACGAGAACATTTTTTATGCATCTCCCTTGCTCCCCTTCTGCTCTGCGCTTATATTAATAATCAGGAGACAAGGAGGCTTTATGGTGAAAAGGTTATTTCTATTGGCGGCGGCCTGCGCGTTTTCGACATCTGTCCTGTCTTCAGTTCATGCGAGAAACCCGATCCTGCCGGGGTATTTTCCCGATCCGCACGTCCTCTACGACAACGGCAAGTTCTACATCTACGCGACCATCGTCGTGAACCCGCAGGGCGCTTACGGCCGCATGGTCGTATGGGAGTCCCAGGATTTTGTCCACTGGAAAATGCACAACCAAAGCTGGCCGACCTTCACCACGTGGGCGCCTGACGCGATCAAAGGACTGAACGGCAGGTATTACATCTACCCGACCAATGCAACAAACTACACCGTATGGGTAGGCGTTGGTAACAGCCCGATAGGGCCCTTTGTAAACGCTCGGGCAGGAAACGACGCTCTTATCCCAACGGGCGGTTCCTACGGCGATTACTGCATCGACGGGCAGCCGTTCATCGACACCGACAACCAGGCCTACATGTACTGGGGATGGGGGGCATGCCGGGGTATACGGCTTAATGCGGACATGGCCACGGTCACCGGATCGGTGCAGAACATGGCGCCCCGCAACTACGTCGAAGCTCCCTATATGATAAAACGGAACGGCCGTTATTATTTCATGTACTCGTACGGCCGATGCCAGGACGAAACCTATAAAGTCGACTATTCTACCGCAACAGGTCCTTTCGGATCATTTACCTACGGGACCAACAATCCCATTCTCTCTTCCCCTCCGGACCTTTATGCGGACGGACCCGGACACAATTCCATTTTGAAACTCGACACCAGCTATTACATCATCTATCACGGGCACGATTACCCCCGCACGTATACGGCCGGATCAGCTCCGGACGGCATACACCGCCAGACGTTCGCAGACAGGTTTTTCTTCAATGCCGACGGCTCCATCGCAAAAGTGGTGACGACGAAGACCGGGGTCGGCGCCCTGGGCCCGCTCGCCCACAACGACACGAACCTGGCCAAAGGGAAAACTGCCGTCGCATCGAGCACGCAGGACACCTTTCACAGCCCTGCCAGGGCGTTTGACGAAAGTTATCGGACCCACTGGTCGGCAAGCGGCACCACCTATCCGCAGTGGCTCAGGGTGGACCTTGGCCAGAGCACGAGGATAGACCGGTGCGAAAGCGAGTTCGAGTATCCCTCGGTGGCCTACCGCTACCGGATAGAGCACTCGGCTGACAACGTCACGTGGACCCTGTACGCGGACAGGACAGGCAATACCGTCCCGGAATGCCCTTCTGTAGACAGCGGTACGGTCACGGCCCGCTACGTCAGAATCACGCTCACCGGCTGCGCGACCGCGGCCAATCCCGCGAGCCTGTGGGAGTTCAGCGTGATGCAGAAACGGGCGACCGGCACAGTTCCCGGCATTCAGCCTGCAGCCGAGGTCTCCCCCGAGCCCCTTAAACGGACATTTATCGCTTCCGGCGGACTTTTCAATCTCCCGCCCGGGTATTCACACAAGAACATATCGGCCGGAGTTTTCACTGTTTCCGGAAAACGCCTGGCTGTTCTGGAAGTCAAGGGAAACAGGATCGACCTGCGTAAGGAGTGCGGCATTTCCAGCGGAATTCACATCCTGAAACTAAGGGTCCTCCGGTAAGTGCTGAGCTAACGGTTTACATTGCAGAACAAGGGGAGGGATATGCGGACCGCAAAAAATGGTTTGGTGTTTCTGGTTTTGATCGGGATGACGTACGCCGCCGGCACACTTACCGTCCAGTGCGGCCAGACCGGCATACCGGTCAGCCCGCTTTTATACGGCATCTTTTTTGAAGAGCTCCAGCATGCCGGAGAAGGGGGGGCATGGGGCGAGCTGGTTCAGAACCGTACCTTCGAAGGAGGTGACAGAACTTGCTGGAGCCTCTTTCGGACTGGCTCGGCCGCCGGAACCCTTGCGTACGAAACAGGAACACCACTCCACACTGCGCAGCCGACCTCAGGCAGGCTCACGGTCACTGCAATCGGCGGCGCCAGCGACCGCATCGGAATAGCCAATGCCGGCTTCTGGGGTATGAATATTGTGTCGGGTTCCGTCTATACGCTCACCTTCTACGCCCGTGCATCAAGCGGCTATGCCGGTTCCCTTAGAGCAACATTGGAAAGCTCCAACGGCGCAACAATCTATGCAACTCAGACCATAACCGGTTTGACCACAGGTTGGCAGAAGTTTACGGCAACGCTGACACCGACAGGCAGCGCGGCCCAGGGAAGGCTTGCCATAACCTCATCTGCCACTGGCTCTGTCTGGTTCGACGTAGTCTCGCTTTTTCCGCCTTCATTCAAGAACAGGCCGAACGGGCTTCGGCGCGACCTTGCCAACATGCTGGACTCCATCCATCCTAAATTCGTAAGGTTCCCCGGGGGCACCTATGTGGAGGGCGCGACCATGGCGGACGCGTTCAGGTGGAAGAGGACCATCGGCGACCCGATAACCAGACCGGGTCACAACGGCAACTGGGGCTACTGGTCAACCGACGGGCTCGGATATTTGGAGTACCTGCAGATGGCCGAGGATTTCGGCGCTGAGCCCCTCTTTGTCATTAACTGCGGAATGGCCCACAACAGCGGCGCGGTCGTTCCACTTGCCCAGATGGGCGAATACGTGCAGGACGCGCTTGACGCAATAGAATACGCGAACGGCGACACGACGACCACCTGGGGCGCGCTGCGTAAAGCGCATGGCCATCCGGCGCCGTTCAATATGAAATACATCGAAATCGGCAATGAGGCCTATTTCCAGATCGCATATTACCGGGAACGCTATCCGCTGTTCTATAACGCGATCCACGCGGCGTATCCGGCTATCAACATAATCTCCAACGCCGAGAGTTGGGACCTCAATAACAACCCCGTGGACTGGGTTGACCACCATAATTATTATAACCCCAACTGGGGATGGAACAATACCGACAACTATGCCGGTGAACCAAGGACCGGGCGCAAGATATTCCTGGGCGAATACATGGCATGCGACTGGGTAATGCCGTCGTGGGGCCTTCTGCTCGGCGCTGTTTCTGACGGCGCATACCTGACCGGCATCGAGCGGAATTCCGACATCGTCAAGATGGCGTGCGCTGCGCCGCTTTTATGCAACCTCAGTTTAAAACAGTGGGGGCCGAACTGCCTCTACTTCAACAGCTCCGCCTATTTCGGGTCCCCTCAGTATTATGTGCAGAAAATGTACAGCAACAACGTCGGAAATTTCATCGTTCCTACATCATTCTCAATAACAAGTCCTCCGATCAGGTTCAATGCTACAAAAGTGACCGCAACAGGAGAGCTTATCATCAAGCTCGTCAATGTAACGGCCACCGCGGACCCGATCACCATAACTCTGGCTGGAGCGGCCACTCCGCCGAGCACGGGCACGGCACTGGTCCTGGCGTCGGCGACGAACGACACCAACGACGGGAACTCTATAACCCAGCCCACAAGAGTCGTTCCGGCATCCTCGAATATCACGGGTCTCGGATTGAGCTTCGGCTATACCGTAAGGCCCTGGTCGGTCAATGTGCTGCGGCTCGGCTGGCCGACCGCGGTCATGACCGGGGATATCACCCCAGCTGTTCCCGAAAGGGTTGTCTCCGGAATCACGATGAGGAGAACCGCTACCGGCATTGCCCTTGTATTTACCAAGCATGTAAATCTGCCTGTGGCAATCGCGATCTACTCGCTTAAAGGCAACAGAATCGCTGAAGTGGTCGATGTACATACGGCGCCAGGTACGAGTCTGGTCCCGTTTAACATTAAAGGAGGGATGAGCAGCAGCGCCTATCTGGTTCATTTCACGGCGGGAAGAAACCGCTATTCGCAAATGTGTGTTTTGTCAAAGCGCTGACAGGAAAAGCTCTCCATGAAAAAAATCGCATTGATTTTTTCTATAATGTCATTGACTGTGTCTTCATATGCGGCAAACCCGATCGCAACAAACATGTACACTGCCGATGCCGCCACGCTGGTGTACAGGGACACGCTCTATGTATTTACCGGCCACGACTGTGCAACCGTAAACCAGTGGCCGTTCGTCATGCCGGACTGGCTGCTTTTTTCGACCACCGACATGGTAAACTGGACACAGCACGGCGCCATTCTCCACGACCACGATTTCACCTGGATTCCCGAGAATTACTGCTGGGCGTCCCAGTGCATTGAACGGAACGGAAAGTATTACTGGTACGTCTGCAATTGGGGCAATATAGGCATTGCTGTTGGAAACAGCATATTCGGCCCCTACACGGATCCTCTTGGCGTGCCTTTAATCACCCCTTCCACGCCAGGTGCTGCGCCGAACAATATTGACCCGACCATATTCATAGACGACGACGGGACGCCCTACCTTTACTGGGGCGGGAACGGAAACATGCGCGCGGCAAAGGTGAAAAAGAACATGATAGAGCTTGACGGATCAATCCGGACCATCACGGGCTGCACCGGTTACGAAGAGGCGCCATGGCTTCACAAAAGAAATGGCGTGTACTATCTCGCATATTCCACGTCTACGACCGCTACGGGCCCTCTGCGTTATGCGACCGCCTCGAATCCTTTCGGCCCCTGGACCGTACGGGGAGACTTTTTCCCGGCGGCCTACAACAGCTGGACCAACCACGACGCCATAGCCCATTACAAGGGTAAATCATACCTAGTCTATCATAACGGCATGCTTCCGAGAGGCGGAGGTTACAAGCGGTCAGTCTGCGTGGATTCACTCGTCTACAACACCGACGGGACAATACGGATGGTTGTAGCAACGACTGCCGGCGTACGGGCTGCGCCTCCTGCCGAAAACCTTGCATTCAGGGCAGCCGGGACTGCCAGTTTCTGCTCGGCTGACGAGACGGTCCTAGCGCTTAACGACGGATATGACCCGTCAAGTTCCAGGTCAAGGATGTACGACGTATACACTAACGCGCCGCAGACCACGGCGCCATGGGTGGTTTATACGTGGTCAAGCGCCGTCGCTGTCGGCCGGATAGAGGTCTACTGGTTCGAAGATACGGTAAGTACTTCGCGACCCCTGAGCTATTCGGTGGAGTATTGGAACGGAAGCGCTTATTCTACGGTAAATAATCCGGTTGGACTCGGGACCTCGGCAAACCAGTATAATTCCACCACCTTTACACCGGTCAACACCACCCGGCTCCGCCTGTCCATGACTCCTCAATCAGGCAGGTCGACCGGGATTATGGAGTGGAAGGTTTATGCCGGCCAGGTGTCAGCCATCGGTGTCTTTCACGGAAAAGAGATTGATACAAAGAGGTTTTTCGTCACCGGCGTCTCGATGAAGAACATCGGCGGCCTCGTCGCCCTCAGTTACACCGCGCAATCCGCATCACCCGTGGCTGTAGAGGTGTATTCAATGAAAGGAGTCCTGGTCGCCGGTCGTTTTAATGAAAATCATGCGCCTGGCCCGCATACGATCTGGTTAAAGACCGCTGCCGGCTTAGCGCGTGGAAGCTATTTGATTACCTTTACAGCGGGCAGTATGAAGCATTCGGAGATATGCGTACTGGGGCGGTAACGCCGGTTGAAGCAGTGCGTTAAAATCCGACCATTTTTAATATCCAAGGAGGGGCTGATGCGGTTACTTTACCTGTTGTCCTGTTTCCTGACGCTTTCCTGGTCAGCAGGTGCCCAGCTTGCGGATCCGATGGTGGCAGGTAACTGGACAAAGTCCCCCAACCCGTTATTCAGCTATTCCGATACCGCTCAGATCTGGGGGCCGGGACATGCCAGTTTTACAAAATCGCCTGACGGAACCCAGGACTGGATCATCTACCACGCAAAAATCTCCAATTCGGGATATACCGATCGACTCAGCTTCGCCAGGCAATTTACCTGGAACGCGAATGGTACGCCGAATTTCGGAATACCGACAGGCAGGCACGCCCCCGGATTGGCAGTTCCTTCCGGAGACACAGGCACCATATTCTTGTGTCCGATCAAACCAACGTGTTTGAACGGATGCACCTCTCCGGATCCGTGGGTGTACAGGCATACCGACGGATATTATTACGGCATGCATACGGTTTTTGAAGGAGGGTATACAAGGCGGCTGGACATGTACCGGAGCAGATACCTTCATGATATTTTCAAAAATGGTTCCCCAAAAACGATTTTCGCGCCTACGGGTTCAGGCACGCCAAGCTGGGATTACTGGGCCCCGGAACTGCACTATGTAAACGGCAG
Organism: Chitinispirillaceae bacterium; assembly: GCA_016932075.1. Next base: position 6,633 of record JAFGDP010000007.1, read on the forward strand.
GTGGTACATCTATTTCTCCGGAGACCAAAAAACCTACGTGCTGAGCACCGGCAGTACGGACCCCTACAACACAACGACCTCCAGTTGGACCTGCACCCGGCTTGTATCCAATATCGACGACTGGGCCATTGACGGAACAGTCCTTCAGTCAAATGGAAATCTGTATTTCATATGGTCCGGTATCGATACGATAGTGTCCGCAGCTCCTGGCAGCAAACAGAAACTGTTCATTTCACGAATGAACAGTCCGACGCAATTAGCCGGAAACCGCGTCATGATCTCCTATCCCCAGTACTCCTGGGAACAGCAGGGCACGAGCACCATACGTCTAGTCAACGAAGGCCCCGAGATACTTCGGCACAATGGTAAAGTGTATTGTATTTATTCGGCAAGCTTTACTGAAACCTATTATTACTGTCTGGGCATGCTGACATTAGGAGGAACAGAAACATCAGTCAAAATACCACATTGCGACCATCCAAATCATGAAGCGGCCGCTGCCGTCACTTTCAGGGCCGTTGCAGGAACGATTACGCTTTCTCCGCGGTTTCACGGACGCCCCCTTTCAATCTCCGTATATGACCTCGGCGGAAAGCTGTTGAAAAGATCACTGGCAAATAAAAACTTCATAAACCTGAAAAAAGACCTTGGATTGAGCGGAGGAGTGTATATCGTACGGGTCGCAATCGTACCGTGACCGCAGGTGTTCTCATAAATATGATAATTTATTAAGAATATTGTTTATAGAGCTGATTTGCCTTATATTCAGTATATTGTGTTTTTCCCTGTTGATGATGTTCTCATATTCAAGGATGATTTTTGCGCGGCAATAAGAAACTCATGAAAATGCAGGAAACGGCAGAAAACAAGATTAGTGTCTTTAACTACACTGATTACCGCAAATATCTGGCGGACTACTATTCGTTCCAGAAGAAGAACAATCCCGCGTTTTCGTACCGGTTTTTCGCCAGGCGGGCGCAAATCAGTTCGTCCGGATTTTACAAAGAGGTAATGGACGGCAAACGGAGCCTGAGCCGCTCCCTGATCCACCGCTTTTCCGCCGCCATAAAACACAATAAAAAAGAGGCCGAATATTTCGAAAACATGGTGTACTTTACCGAAGCCGCGTCGGTCGAAGAGCGGGTACTGTACTTCAAGAAAATGATGGCTTCCTACGAGTCAAAGGCATGTCGTCTGCTGGGGGACCAGTACGAATATTTCTCCCGCTGGTACTACGTGGTCATAAGAGAACTCCTTGCCTGCATCCGGTTCAAGAACGACTACCGGGGCCTGGCACGGATGGTCAACCCGCCGATTCGACCGGATCAGGCGAAAAAAGCGATACACATTCTTGAAAAGCTCAACCTTATTGAAAAGGATGAGGATGGTTTTTATGTCCGCTCTTCGTCGGCGATTACCACCGGCTATCCTTCTGGTGACGAGGGGGTACACCTTTTAAACGTCATCAATTTTCAGAAAGCGATGCTGAAGATGGCCGATCAGGCATATGATCGGTATCCGCTGAAAAAAATAGACATGTCAACGCTCACGCTGAGCGTTTCCGAGGAGACCTATCTGGCCATGAAGGACGAGATCGCGAATTTCCGGAAGCGGCTTCTCAGTATGGCGGAAAAAGAGGAAAAACCGGACCGGATCTACCAGTTGTACTACAGTTTTTTCCCGATGACAAAAGAGCAGTGAGCCATGATAAAACCAGTCTTAAAAAACAGTGCATTCATCCTGTGCGCCGCTCTGGCCGGAGCGATCTGCGTATGCACGGGCATGAATCCGCTTGCCGCCGGCGGCGGCACAGAGACGATAATCGGCCGAGTGGTCGACTCCGCCGGAATTGCTGCTCCCGGGACAAGGGTCGCTCTTCTTCCCGAAAACTATAATCCTGTCACCGGCCTTCCGGCGCCTGCATATGCCTTTATAGACACGACCGGCGACTCCGGAACGTATTCTTTCAGCAAAGTTCCCTATGGCGGCTATACGATTACCGCCCTGCATCTCAGCACTCAGGCGCGGGCGCTGCGTAGGGGTATCTCTATCGCCAGGAACCTCGCGCCGTCTCCTGTTGACACCCTGCGCATTCCCGGGGCCATAGGTGTTTCAATCCCGGACAGCGCGGATACGCTCAGCGGATATATCTATATACCCGGGACGGACATAGCGGTCCGCATCACCGCAGGCACGGGCAAAGTACTTGTCGGCACTGTTCCGGCGGGTATAATTCCGTCGGTCAATTACACGGTCGCGGACGGGTCTGCGCAGCGGGTTGTGCGCTATGCCGTGCCCGTGACCTCCGGGGACACCGTCGATGTCGAAAACCCAGGGTGGAAATACGCAAAGCGGCTGTATCTTAATACGACGGCATCCGGCGCC